>JAFGVL010000023.1 GCA_016938015.1 Paludibacteraceae bacterium | reverse complement strand
CTATATAACTATAATTAATAGGTGCAATAGCTGTACCTACCGTTACACTTTGTGCATTTGTAGTTGCACCACTTGTTAGTGCAATAGTGGCATTAACAGGTATTGCTGATGGCGTAATAGTACCACTCACTGCAACAGTTCCACAAGAACCTCCGGTTGTTGTAACCGTGTAAGTACCACTTGCTGTTGGAGTACCTGTTATAGTATAGGTTTTTGCTGTAGTATTTGGGACACCGGTCAAGCCAGTTGGCAAATTGACAGCATTGACTCCTGTTGCACTTCCTACCCATGTAAATACAATAGGAGTAATAGCTCCTACAGGAGTTTGGTCTTTATTGGCAGGACTTGATAAGCTAGGAGCTGTGCCTCCAATTTTACCAACACCACTCCACATACTTACAATAGCAGGCACATCGTCGGCATCATCCATAATGTAAGAATAAGGAACAGAGAACGAAGAACAAGTAGCCGCTGTTTGTGCCGGAGAATTTACAAAAACATTTCCCGAACCATGAGCAAATCCTTCGTAAGTACAGTCATCTATATCGTTATATATCGTTTTATCATAATCTTTAAAATAATTGTTTTCTACTTTTAAACAAGCTAACTCCCTTGTATGAACTCCTGTACTTACTAAATCGCCGGTCCATACACCCAAGTTACTATCATCTTCAATCAGCAATCCTTCGTAGTAGTTATTGTAAACATGCCCTGTACCCCCTCTATAGGATGGTGCACGCGACTTAATGTTTTTCCAGCGATTATGATGAAACGTAATTTTACGGTCATACGTATCCGTATCGGTATAACCGATTAAATTACATTTCCAATGGTCGTGAAAATAGTTCCATGAGATAGTTATATTAGAACAGGATTTTTTAATATCAAGCATCCCATCATATAAGTCTTTTTTAGCAGCAGTTTCAGGAAGTGTCGGCGTAATATTATAAAATTCGCAATGGTCTATCCATATCTTTGAAACTGTTCCTGTGGTTGTTTCCATACAAATCATATCGGCATCGCTACCCAAGTCACTACCAATCATAGTAAATGCAATATTCTGAATAATTACATTTTGAGAATTTTTTAGATGGAGCTGAATCATTGATAACTTTGCATTACAACCCTGACCTATAAAAGACTTATTAGAGCCAACATCTAAAATAACTCCTCCAGATGGACCGGTAATTGTTCCGGTTATATTTAGTATTTTCGAATCTGTTCCGGTTACATTGGCCGCTAAAGTGGCATAATCACTAACCGGAACAACAGTTCCACCTTGTCCTCCGGTAGTACCTGCACCAAAACCAACTAAAGCAAAGCTAGGTTGGGCATACATCAATGTTGCACTAAATAATGCAAGAAAAAACAGTACTATTTTTTTCATATTTCTTAGAGCTTAAATTTTAACATTTGTTTTTATATAACGCATAAAATGCTAACATATTGTAAAAAGAAGGAAAATAAAAAAGTCTGTTGATTATTGCTTTTAAAGCATTACTAATCAACAGACTTTCACAGTATATTTATTTTTATAAGAAATTGCTAAAAAACAACTACATCCATCTTTTTCTTTTAAAATAAATTAAAATTACAGCCACAAAAGAGACCATTAAAAACAAAGCAAAAAGATAACCGTATTTCCAGTTTAACTCGGGCATAAACTTAAAGTTCATTCCATACATACTTGCAATTAAGGTTGGAGGCATAAATATAACCGATACAATGGTAAATATTTTGATAATTTTATTTTGTTGGATGTTTACCAACCCTAAAAATGTATCTTGCAAGTAATCCAAACGGTCAAAACTAAAGCGCGTATGTTCCATGAGCGAATTTATATCCTTGATAATGATGGTTAACTTTGATTTTAATTCGACAGGAAACAAATCACTCTTTAACATATTGGAAACTACCCGTTGCTTATCCACAATATTTTCGCGTATTAGCATGGTTTTTTCTTGCAAATCCTTGATGGCTATCAGCATGTCATCATCTACTTCTTCCTCTTTCAAGGTGCTCGATAAGGTTGTGATTTGCTGCGTCATATCTTCAATCATATCGGCATCAAACTCCACCCTGGTTTCGAGCAGAGCCACCAACACACTGTAGCCCGTTGGGAATAACTTAGGATTGGCATATATTTTTTTGGTAGTTTCGTTGAACGATTTTAGGTTTTCATATCTTACCGAAACAAGAATATTATTTTTTATAATAAAGGAGACCGGTTCTCGTTGATACGTTTCTAACATAAAGTTAGAATTTGCTACAATGGTATCTTCGGTTTGCATGTAGCGAGCACTTATCTCAATTTCCTCAATTTCTTCTTCTTCTTGAATATAAATTTTTAGAAATTCTTCTAACTTATCTTCCACCTCATCGGTTACATCGTTTAAATCGATCCAAATAAATTGTGAGAGGGGTATTTTTTTTAGCATCTCAATGTTTCTGGAAACTTTAAGACGACCTTCTTCTTGATAAAACAGCTTTAATTCTGACATATGTTGTTTAAATTAAAGGGTAAATAATTGATTAATGATTGTTCTTTTGCTTGGTACATGATGCTTTTCACTATGTTGCCGCAAGTGTTTTGGCTATTAAATTAGTGAGTTCAATAAATGCATCTACACCTAAGCGCTCCGGTCGTTCATCCATTATTGGCAAAGAGCTCAACGAATCATTTTTACCGAGTAGCGGTTTTAAAGAGTTTCGTAATTGCTTTCGGCGCTGATTAAATGCTGTTTTTACAACAGTAACAAACAGCTTTTCATCGCAAGATAAGGCATCCCGTTTATTACGAGTTAGTCGAATTACCGCCGATTTTACTTTTGGTGCGGGTTGAAATACATTTTCGTGTACGGTAAACAAATACTCTATATCATAATATGCTTGAAGCAACACACTTAAAATTCCATAGGTTTTACTGCCCGGAGGTTCGGCTAAACGCTCGGCCACTTCTTTTTGTATCATACCCACTACACACGGTATTTGGTGTTTATTGGCAAGTACTTTAAAAAATATCTGACTGGAAATATTATACGGAAAGTTGCCGATTACACAAAATGGCGTTGTAAAATACTGTGTTAGGTCGAGTTTTAAAAAATCGCCTTCAATAATAGGAAGTGTTGAAAATTGTTTGTGAAGATAGTTAACCGATTCATTATCAACTTCAACTACTGATAATATGCAGTTTTTATCTTCGAGCAGGAATTGTGTAAGCACACCCATTCCCGGTCCGATTTCGAGCACAGGCATTGTTGTCTGCAACTCCAAACTCGTAGCAATCTTGCGGGCGATAGTTAAGTCCGTAAGGAAATGTTGCCCCAAGTGTTTCTTGGCTTTTACTGGTGTTATCATTCGGTCGCCCGGGGTCGTCAGACATGCTTTTAGTTATTAAAATGAATCGAATTGTACTAAAACACAAAAAAGATTAACTTTGCAGTAATTTTAGTTTGCAAATATAGGCTTTTCATTTCATAATTAACCACATCGCCGACGTTATTTAGATACAAGCATGCACAATAAGATAACTTTGATAATCGATTTTTTTTATCCTCCTTTTAAAAAATTTATGCCTATCAGCTTTTTTAGGTACTTAAGTTGCGGTGGTTTAAATGTAATTTTTGATTGGGTATTATTTTTTATTTTTTTTCATTATATTTTTAACGAGCAAGTAGCCGATTTTGGAATAATTGCGTTTAAACCCCATATTGCTGCATTTTTGTTTACCTTTCCAATCACTTTATTATCGGGTTTTTATTTATCAAAATATGTTAGTTTTCAAAACTCTACCCTTAAAGGTAGAATTCAGCTGTTTAGGTATATTATAGTGGTAATTGGCTGCTTACTGATTAATTATATCTGCTTAAAGCTTTTTGTAGATGTATGGCATTTTTTTCCTACTCCCTCAAAAATGATAACCACTATTTTTACTACCATTTTTAGTTATTTAATGCAAAAAAATTTCACCTTTAAAATTACTACCTAATCATACACCAAACGAGTACCTTTAGTTTCTCGAAAAAAATGGAAAAAAGCATCGTCATCTTATTGATTTTTTTTATTCCCCTGTCGGTTTGTTTTTCGCAACAAGAAACAACCAATAAAACAACGGTAATAGAATTATCAGATACTGTAGATATTGACGAAAACTACTTGCTTATAGTACAACTTCCATCAAAAAGTGTAAAAACAAACAGCCGGTACGAAGGTGGTTTTTTAGTTTCTTATTTTATTCCTGCAGATACTGCTGTGTTTTCTCTGTATTCGGGTCATTTACCGTCAGAACCTTTTGTAAGTGGCAAAAATTGTATTGTTATTGACTCGATACGGGTTGAACCCGTTTTTTTTGAACGTACAGGTTTTTGCATTCAAAGTGACGAGAAGTATAAAAACAAAAAGGGTTTTTTTCGTGAAAAAGAATACTTTTTACTTTCTTATTCTGCCAAATACGAATGGGTTGATGCCTCAAAAAAAGAGCGTTACAATCAAATTTTTAGCGACATACAACTCATAGAAAAGAATGGCACCGCAAAATAAGCAGATATTTTTTTACACCCTATTTAAGTGGTTGTTACTAGTAGCCTCGTACGCTTTTTTAGCTTACAAGCTGATTACTTTTAAACAGTATCCGGAGCTAGCTTCTGAATGGGTAAAAGCTTGGAGCACACAACTCTTTTCGCTGGTGTTAGTGCTAGCGTTACTTCCATTTAACTGGCTGTTAGAAACCTATAAATGGAAGTTTTTGGTGCGAAAACTCGAAACGCTATCATTACGCAATGCTTTTAAATCGGTTATGATAGGCAATACCACCGCTTTTTTTACCCCTAACAGATTAGGCGAATTTCCGGGCAGAACAATTGGCTTACAAAAAGGAAATAAGCTACAAGGAATGGCAATCGGGGTGTTGGGTTCGCTCTCGCAAACACTTACCATCATGTTATTTGGTATACCGACAGCTTGGATATTATTCTTTTTTAATAAATCGAGCTTGTATCAAACCACTAATTACTATGTGCTTGTATTGATTTTTACAAGCTTATTGTGCGCATACTTTTTTTTACCGCAACTGTGTCGGGTGTTAAAAAACAAGCAGTTATTTCGTCGTATTGAAAATTTAATGCACACCTTAAGTCAATTCTCTTATGCCGATTTAACAGGCATTTTACTGCTTTCTATAGTACGATATGTGATTTTTTGCACCCAATTTTATTTCTTACTCCATTTTTTTGGTATTCACATAGAGCCTTTATTTGGAGCTATTGGTATTGCCGCCAACTATTTATTTATTACCTTTGCGCCCTCTATGGCTTTTTCTGAAGGAGCTGTAAGAGCTTCTGTTGCCATTTTAACCATTGGTGTTTTCACACCTAACACCGTAGGCATTGCTCTTACAGGACTCTTTATTTGGTTAATTAATTTTGTACTACCAATGTTTATTGGTTCGCTATTTTTAGGAAGAAAAAAATAAGTTGTTTTTAATATGGAACACATTTTTGATTTTGATGAAATACGTCCGTATCGGGATAACGAAGTTCACGATGTATTAATGCGTTTGGTTAAAGAACCGGCTTTAATGGCTAATTTACCTGCTGTTTTCCCCACCATTCCAATCGATGAAATTATAAAAAAAATTGAAACGATATATACCGTTCAAGATTTGCAAGTGCAAATAATGAGCTTATTTTTAAAAGGAGTAGAAGAGCAAACCACTTTAGGTATTGAACTAAAAGGCACTGAAAATATTTCTAAAAACAAGGCTTATCTATATATTTCTAACCATCGGGATATTATCCTCGATTCAGCCTTTTTAAACCACAAACTTTTATCTTTTGGAGCTCTACTAACAGAAATTGCCATTGGAGATAATTTACTTATTTTTCCTTGGATAAAAGATTTAGTACGAGTAAACAGAAATTTCATTGTACAACGCGATGCTCCTATCCGACAAATGCTGGATATTTCGAAACGCTTGTCGGCTTATATGAGGCACACGTTGACAGAACGCAACCAATCTATTTGGATTGCCCAGCGCGAAGGGCGTGCTAAAGACTCCGACGACCGCACTCAAGAAGCCTTGCTAAAAATGATGAGCATGAGTAGCAAACAAAGCGTAGCTTTAAGCCTTAAAGATTTACATATTTGCCCTTTAAGCATCTCTTACGAGTACGACCCCTGCGATTACCTAAAAGCCATTGAATTTCAACAAAAAAGAGATAACCCAGAACATAAAAAAGACCCTAAAGACGATCTGCTCAACATGGGCACCGGCATCAAAGGCTTTAAGGGAAGGGTGGTGTATTATACCAATGGAGCCATAAATGAAGAACTCGAACATATTGCCCAACAAACTTCTTCTAAAAACGAACAATTGGAGCTCTGCGCACAATATATTGACAAATGCATCCATTTGCATTACGAAATTTTTTCGGGCAACAAAGTAGCATACGACCTTTTGTTAAACACAAACAAATTTGCTAAAGAATACGACGGAAAAGAAAAAGCCACCTTCGAAACGTATCTGCAACAGCAGTTAGATAAAATTAATATTCCACAAAAAGACAACACTTTTTTGCGAACAAAAATATTAGAAATGTATGCTAATCCGCTAATTAATAAGCTAAAGGCAGAAAATAAACTGTGAAAATGAAGTTGGAGGAGTAAATAATAACTCCTCTTTTTTTTATAATTTACATACAGATTAAAAAAAATAGTGTATTTTTGTACTCGTTATATGTGGATAGATTTGGACTTGCTTGCAACCACAGAAAAAAATGCTAAAACAATTGTGTTTTTCTACCGTTACCCTCCAAATCGAATCCCCTAATTTTATTTTTGTTAAACTGGAATTATCATTAGTTGATAATTCAAAAAAATCACACAATTATGGGATATTTCTTTTCTTCAGAGTCAGTGTCCGAAGGACATCCTGACAAAGTATCCGATCAAATTTCGGATGCCGTTCTCGATCAATTTATTGCTCTCGACCCAAACTCGAAAGTGGCTTGCGAAACACTTGTAACTACCGGTCAGGTAGTGCTTGCAGGCGAAATTAAATCGAACACTTATGTAGATGTACAAGAGGTAACTCGCCGAGTTATAAACCGCATTGGCTATACCAAAAGCGATTATAAATTTGATGGCGATTCTTGTGGCATTTTCTCTGCTTTACACGAACAATCGAGCGACATTAACCAAGGAGTTGAGCGTAAAGACCCTATGGAACAAGGCGCCGGCGACCAAGGAATGATGTTTGGTTACGCTTGTACCGAAACCGAAAACTTAATGCCGATGGCGCTCGACCTTTCGCATGCTTTGGTAAAAGAACTAGCAGAAATCCGTCGCGAAGGCAAAGTAATGAAATACCTTCGCCCCGATTCAAAATCACAAGTTACCATCGAATATGGCGACAATAACAAACCCAAACGCGTAGATACATTGGTTGTTTCTACTCAACATGATGATTTTGTGAAACCGGGAAAGGGTAAAACAGAACAACAAGCCGACGAAGAAATGCTTGCTAAAATTAAGGCAGATGTAGTTAAATACTTGATTCCTCGCGTTAAAAAATTGGATAAAAAATATGCTTCTTTAATTAAGAGCGATTACAAGTTACATGTTAACCCGACAGGAAAATTTGTTATTGGAGGCCCTCACGGAGATACCGGCTTAACCGGACGTAAAATTATTGTAGATACTTATGGTGGAAAAGGAGCTCATGGTGGCGGTGCTTTTTCGGGCAAAGATCCATCCAAGGTTGACCGCTCGGCAGCTTATGCCGCTCGCCATATTGCTAAAAATATAGTAGCAGCAGGTTTAGCCGACGAAGTTTTGGTTCAAGTAGCCTATGCCATCGGGGTAGCTAAACCTATGAATCTATACATCAATACCTATAGAACGGCTAAAATTAAACTATCTGACAGCGAAATTGCCAATATCATCGAAGGTATCTTTGATATGCGACCAAAAGCTATTGAAGATCGATTGAAATTACGCAACCCGATTTACGAAGAAACTGCTTCTTACGGACACATGGGTCGTACTCCTCAATTCGTTACAAAATCATTTAAAACTCCAGAAGGAAAAATTGTGGAGAAAAAAATAGAACTCTTTACTTGGGAGAAAACTGATTTTGTTGATCAAATTAAAAAAGCGTTTAAATTATAAGAATTTTATTACTACTCACTAAAGGGGCTGTCCAAAAAGTAACTATTTTGAATGCAAATGACACAAATGACGCAAATTAACACAAAAGAAAATTTGTAGCAATCAAATAATAAGCAATATATGATTTGCGACAATTTGTGTTATTTGTGTCATTTGCGTTCTACTTTGTTTTTGGACAGCCCCTTTTTTGTTTTAAGGCGTTGACTTTTATCCAAATGCTTTTCAAATACAACTATCTAAACACGCCACAATATCGCATAAACTTATACTTTTAAAAAAAAGTTTGAATATTAAACTATTTGAACAATTCCATTTTAAGAATTGTTATGATATTGATTAAAGATTTTTTTCTTTAATATTAGCAAATAGTTAGATAAAAATTCTATTTTTGTATGCGCAAATTTTAGGAAAAAGAGAATAAAAACAGATATAAACAATTTAAAAAACTAAAAATGACAACTTTAACAAAAAATCAGAAATTGATTAATTGGGTTAATGAATGGGCAACAATTTGCCAACCCGATTCAGTACATTGGTGTGACGGTTCGGAAGAAGAAAACGATCGTTTATTCGACATTATGGTAAAAGCGGGTGCTTGCGTAAAGCTTAACGACAAAAAACGCCCAAATTCATACGCTTTTAATTCAGACCCAAGTGATGTTGCTCGTGTAGAAAACAGAACATTTATTTGTTCTGAAAAAGAAGAAGACGCAGGCCCTACCAACAACTGGGCTGATCCTGCTGAAATGAAAAAAACGCTGTTGGAAAAATACAAAGGCTGCATGAAAGGTAGAACAATGTACATCATTCCTTTCAGCATGGGACCTCTTGGTTCTAACATTGCAAAAATTGGTATTGAAATTACTGATTCTGCATATGTAGTAACCAACATGCGTATTATGACTCGCATGGGTAAAGCTGTGTTGGATGTATTAGGTGATGGAGATTTTATCCCATGTATGCACTCAGTTGGTGCTCCTTTAGCTGCAGGCCAAAAAGATGTGGCTTGGCCTTGTGCTCCAATCGAACAAAAATACATTACTCATTTCCCTGAAACTAAAGAAATTTGGTCGTTTGGTTCCGGTTACGGAGGTAACGCTTTATTAGGAAAAAAATGCTTGGCTCTTCGTATTGCTTCTGTTGCAGCAAAAGAAGAAGGCTGGTTAGCAGAACACATGTTAATTTTAGGTATTACTAACCCACAAGGTGTTAAAAAATATGTAGCAGCCGCTTTCCCATCGGCTTGCGGAAAAACAAACTTGGCGATGCTTATCCCAACTATTCCGGGATGGAAAGTAGAAACTATCGGTGATGATATTGCATGGATGAAATTCGGAAAAGACGGTCAGTTGTATGCTATCAACCCTGAAGCAGGATTCTTTGGTGTTGCTCCATATACTTCAGAGCACACCAACCCAAATGCAATGCACTCGTGCGACAAAGACACTATTTACACCAATGTTGGTTTAACTCCTGATGGTGACATTTGGTGGGATGAAATTGGTTGGGATTGTCCTGACGGTACTATTGGCTGGAAAGGTGAAAAATACACTAAAGGAAGTGATGTACAAGTAGCACATCCAAATGCTCGCTTTACTGCAAAAGCAGAAAACTGTCCTTGCATCGACCCTAAATGGGAAGATCCTGCAGGTGTACCTATCTCAGCTATCTTATTTGGTGGTCGTCGTCCAAGTACGGTGCCTTTGGTTTACCAAGCACGCGACTGGAACCACGGTACCTTTATGGGCTCTATCATCGGTTCTGAAGTAACTGCTGCTGCTATTGGTTTAGCTGCCGGTGTTCGTCGCGATCCATTTGCTATGTTGCCATTCTGTGGTTACAATATGGGCGACTATTTTGGTCACTGGATTAAAATTGGAGAAACTGCTACTGATAAAAACAAATTACCTAAAATATTCAACGTAAACTGGTTCCGTAAAGACGAAAGTGGTCGTTGGTTATGGCCTGGTTTTGGCGACAACTCTCGTGTTTTAGCATGGGTATTTGATCGTTGTAATGGCACTGCTGATGCAGTAGAATCTCCTATTGGTTTACTTCCAAAAGAAGATGCCATCAACATTGAAGGTTTAAAAATGTCGGCCAACGATATGAAAGAACTATTAAAAGTAGACAAAAAATTGTGGGAAGCTGAAGTTGCTTTAATAGAAGAACATTTTGCGCGCTTTGGCAACAAATTACCTAAAGCTTTAGCTAACGAACTAGCTACATTAAAAGCTAAACTAGCGTAATAATGGTTAACCCACCTATTTAAAATAGGTACTAATACAGATAAAAGCTGTCGTTTAATTAACGACAGCTTTTCTTTTTAAAAAAAAACTGTATTTTTGTAAGCTAATTTTGAATGCATTACAAACAAAACACAACACAACTAACTTAAGACTCACAGCTGTGAGTTCCATTAAACTAACCTTAATTAACTATTAATGAAATGAAAAAACTAATGTATGTATTTGCTATTTTAACAGCCACTCTTTGGTTGAATAGTAGCTGCAGCGAAAGCGACAAAAAAGACGAGCCCGAAGAACCGGAAGTGCCTGTTACACCACCGGCACCTCCCGCTCCTACCACCTCCGACTCTTTACAAGGAACCTGGTACGGATTTTATGGCGAAATTCAAGGCACAACACCCGTAGGGACAGTTTATGAATTAGCCCTCCCTATTTGTAATTATGACACCATCACATTCTCGGGGTCTTCAGTTACTCAGAAATGGTGGATTCCTACCCCTACAAGTGCTTGGAAGCATAAAATTTTAAGAGGCACCTTTTCAATCTCAAACAATATCCTGACCAATGCTATGACTTCAATGGATATTTGGGATAATAATAACGACCAACCAGATTACAATGTAGTTATTGCAGAAAATCACACTTACAAACTTTCTTTTGCCACCAATCCTACTAAAGCACCTTACACTAAAGACACCTTAACATTAGTAATGACAGGAGCAACAGAAATAACTAACAATGGTTTTGGTCCAACAATGACTATATATCCAGATGCCAATGCAGAAGAAAACCCTAAATTAACATTAAAATTTGCACGAAAACCATAAGCAATATCACTTTTATAGAAAGGCGAGATACACACTATCTCGCTTTTTTTATGATTTTTTTTTATCCTTCAAAAATTGCATTATATTTGCCTACAAGAGTAAAAAGACAGCATCTCCATTTAATCAAAAAGAAACAATCAATTAAGCAGTTAACCGACAGTAACAAAAACCTAATATAAATTTAAATCGTATGAAAAAACTTGCAATTATTTCGTTCATTGTTTTAGTAAGCACATCTTTGTTTGCGGTAAAACCTCTTTTAGATGTTTCTAAACCATGGAAAGCCGTAAAAGAAGTAGAAAAAGATTTTAAGAAAAACAAATTTCCTAAACGGCAATTTGTAATTACCAACTACGGAGCTAAACAAGGCGTTGAAGATTATAAAACAAACGCTATTAATGCAGCCATCAATGCAGCAGCTGCCATGGGTGGAGGCACAGTAATAGTTCCCAAAGGTGTGTGGTATACCGGCCCAATAACCTTAAAAACAAATATCAACTTACATTTAGAAGATAGTGCGGTGTTAAAATTTTCTACCAATCCGGATGATTACAAACCGTTTGTATTAACCCGTTTTGAAGGTTGGGATTGTATCAACTTCCGCCCACTTATCTATGCCTATGGAGAAGATAATGTAGCTGTAACTGGAAAAGGTATTTTAGACGGGCAAGCCAACGAAACCAACTGGTGGCCTTGGAAAGGTAAAAAAAATTACGGTTGGAAAGAAGGCATGATTAGCCAAGAATGGAACGGCACCAAAGAAAACGGAGGCAGAAACCGCTTAGCAAAAATGGAAAAAAACAATGTGCCGATGGAAAAACGTGTAATGACTATTGAAGACCGTCTTCGACCAAGTTTTGTAGAATTAAATAACTGCACCAACATTTTACTGCAAGATTTCACCTTGATAAATTCACCTTTTTGGTGCTTACATCCACTATTGAGTAAAAATGTTATTGTTAGAGGCGTTACCGTAAAAAGCCACGGACCAAACAACGATGGTTGCGACCCTGAATCGTGCGAAGTGGTATTGATAGAAAAATGCACATTCGATACCGGCGACGATTGCATTGCCATTAAATCGGGCAAAAACAACGATGGACGCCGTTGGGCTCGCCCTTCTAAAAACATTATTGTGCGCAATTGTATTATGAAAGATGGTCATGGTGGTGTAGTATTGGGCAGTGAAATATCCGGCAACGTAAAAAATGTGTGGGTAGAAGATTGCGAAATGGATAGTCCGAACTTGGACCGTGTTATCCGTATCAAATCGAACCCAATACGTGGCGGTAAATTAGAAAACTTTTTTATTCGCAACATTAAAGTAGGTCAATGCGACGAGGCTGTTTTTCGTATAGAAATGAAATACGAAAAAGTTACCGAAGGGCCTAACATGCCCTTGGTTAAAAACTTTATTATGGAAAACATTACCAGCGAAAAAAGCCGATACGGCATTTGGATTGATGGGTTTGAAAATGCCCCTCAAAAACAAGTTACCGGGGTAACACTTCGCAATTGTAAATTTAACAATGTAAAAACACCTTACAAAATTGTAGGTGCTGAAAACGTAGTGTTTGACAATGTTGTAATAAACGGAGAAACCGTTCAGTATAAATAACAGCAAATAATGCTTGAAAAAGGAGGATGTTTTATAACCATCCTCCTTTTTTGTTGGTATTTTTGTACGTGTAATTTTTTAATAGCAAGAATGGAAACCATAAGTCCTACAACAACTCAGGTCTCAACCATACGAGTAGCTTGGGTAGACACACTCAAATTTCTGGGCATTCTAACCATTTATGTAGGCCATTTTAAACATACCGCCGGCAAACTCGATGAGTTTGTGTTTATTTTTCATGTTCCCTTGTTCTTTTTTATTGCAGGTTTTTTTGTAAAACCATCCACAAAAACATTTCTTCAGATTATCATTCAAAAAAGCAAACAGTTGCTGGTGCCTTACCTCTTTTTCTTCTGTTTGTATACCCTTTATATTGCCATCTATTACAATGTAAGCTTTCAAAGAGTTTTAGGTATGCTAGCCGATTTTTGTTTAGGGATAAGAAATACCTTACCGGCAAATTCTCTTTGGTTTTTTACCTGTTTATTTATTGTAACATTGCTGCATGCAGGCATCCAAAAAATTACGCCACACAAAAGGCATCATCTTGTAATTGCCGTAGTGCTACACATATTAATCCAAGTGTTACCGCAACACAATCCTTCGCAACAACCATCGTGGATATGGAACATAGATAGTGCCTTGTATTACTACATTTACTACATAGTAGGCTCAATGATTTTTCCATGGTTAAACAGTTCTTCGACAACTCAAAGTAAAGCCTCTAAAATTAGTATGTGGTTATTGTTTGTTGGATGCCTTTTTATAGCCATTATTCTTTACATAAATGGAAGAGACGCAAGCACTCTGTGGTTAATTGATTATGTTGGCACACACCCTTCATTGACACAAATAATTGTAAATGCCGGTAAATTGTTCAATGCATTTATTCTATTTTTCATTCTTATAAAAATAGCCAAAATAATGAGTCCTATTCCATTTTTAGGCAAACTGGGACAAGAAACCCTTGTGTTTTGCGGAACAGAAAATCTGTTTAAAATTGCGGTAATGCATTTTTTCAATTTAATTTCAGTCAAACTACCTTTGTATGGAGCTGTTTCTACACTCATATACAGTTTATTGTTGCTTATTTGTTCGTATTTTATACTCGGTAAACCGCTAAATAAATTTGTACCCGCACTAATAGGAAAAATAAAATAATTTAGTTCCCATAAGTTTTCGCACAATTCTATGCTAAATGTTTTATAAACAGAACATATTTATCGTTTAAAACTTAAGTTAAACGGAATATTTTTCTACTTTTGCATAAATTTTCCGAAAACTTTGCTTATTCATTTTTAACGTATCAAAGTATGAATCAACTCTCAAAAAAAAGTAAACTTCCACATATCGTTGCAGTTCTTTTATTTATTGTAATATCCTGTGTTTATCTTTCGCCTGTTTTTGAAGGAAAACAATTGGTTGGACACGATACCGAAAGCTTCAAAGGCATGTCTAAAGAAATTATTGACTACAACGAAAATAATGACGATGCGGCAAAATGGACCAATCGAATGTTTGGAGGAATGCCCTCTTACCAAATCTCTTGTGTAAGACCACACACTGCAATTAGTTGGATTAATAGCGTTTTGCTAATTTTCCCACGTGTAGTAATAACCTTATTTCTTTACCTAATAGGATTTTATATTTTATTGTTGATGTTAAAAGTGAACCCTTGGTTAAGCATTGCCGGCTCCATTGCTTTTGCTTTTGGTTCGTATAATTTTATAATTCTTGCCGTTGGGCACGACACCAAAGCCATGGCCATTGCGTATATGGCTCCATTAATAGGGAGTGTTATACTCGCTTTTAGATGGAATCGTTGGTTAGGTGTAATTTTAACCGCTGTTTTTTTAGGATTAGCCATACAAGCCAATCACCTTCAAATACTTTACTACACGCTACTAATTTTAGTAATCTATGGCATAACCGAACTGTTTTTTGCTATTAAAAGCAAGCAGTTAAAAGAAATGCTGGTAACTTTTGCATTATTGCTTGGTTCGGCAGCAATTGCCATTGGCTTAAATGCTACAAACTTATTAACCACCTACGAATATAGTCAATATACTATGCGTGGTAAATCGAACGGATTAACCATAGACAAAACCAGCTCACAAAAAGGCCTAAATACCGATTATATCACCCAGTGGAGTTATGGCATTGATGAAACCATGACACTACTTATTCCAAATTACAAAGGAGGCTCCAGTCAAAATAAGCTATCCAATACCTCCGAAACAGCTCAAAAGCTTCGCGAAAATGGAATTCAAGACGTAGAGAGTATTATGCAAAATACCGCAATGCCTACTTATTGGGGAACGCAACCGTTTACTTCCGGACCCGTATATGCAGGAGCCATTGTTTGTTTTCTATTTGTTTTAGGCTTATTTTTAGTGGAAGGAAAAAATAAATGGTGGATTTTAGGTGCCACCATCTTATCTATCCTTTTGGCTTGGGGAAAAAACTTTTTACCTTTTACCGAATTCTTTATCAACTACGTACCCCTTTACAATATGTTTCGTGCCGTATCAATGACCTTGGTGATTGCCACTTTTTGTATGGCTTTAATGGCAAGTTTAGCGCTTAAAGAATTTTTCAACCCTGATATTGACAAACAACGTAAAATAAAAGCACTATACATTTCGGGAGGCATTGTTGGAGGTATTACTTTATTACTGTCTCTTGTACCACAAATTGCCGGCGATTTTAAATCGAGTTCGGATAGTATGCTCGTATCATACGGTTACCCCGATTTTATTGTAAACACCTTACCTCTTGACCGCCAAGCACTGCTTCGCTCGGATGCCTTTCGTTCGTTTGCTTTTATTGCATTAAGTGCGTTAGTGTTATGGTTATACGCTGCTAAAAACTTAAAACAAAAATTTGCTTTTACAGCCTTAGCTCTTTTATTCCTACTAGATTTAGTACCAATTGCTAAGCGTTATTTAAACAACGAGCATTTTAACGAAAAAAGAGAAGGCTCGTATTTTACACCGAGCCCTGCAGATAAATTTATTCTGCAAGACCGTAGTCAGTTTAGAGTGTTAGATATGACGGTTGATATATTTAACAGTTCAAAACCGGCCTATTTTCATAACTTAATTGGGGGCTATCATGCTGCTAAATTAAGAAGGTACCAAGAACTGATTAACTTACACTTGGAAAGAGAAATTTTCAACACTCGCCAAAGCTTTAAAGGAGCCACTAGCGAAGCTGATATTCAAAAAGCATTGGCATATAATCAGATTATGAATATGCTCAATATGAAGTATTTAATCTATCACCACGAATCGCAACCCATCATAAACCCATTTGCAAACGGTAATGCTTGGTTTGTTTCAACTTGTCATATCGAACAAACAGCCGACGATGAAATGCTTAAATTAGGTACGATAAATACCAAAACCGAATTAGTGGCAGATAAAGCATTTGCTAGTTTACTACCAAAAACAATTACGCCCGATTCAACAGCTATCATACAACTAACCGGCTATTCACCAAACGTATTAAAATACGAGTCGCACTCAAAAACCGATCAGATAGCTGTGTTTTCGGAAATTTATTACGAAAAAGGATGGAATGCCTACATAGATGGACAAAAAGTGCCTTATTTTAGAGCTAACTACCTGTTAAGAGCTCTTCCTATTAAAGCAGGTAATCACACTATTGAATTTAAGTTTGAACCTAAATCCTACGATCTTGGAAATACAATTGCATTAATTAGTTCGATACTTTTATTATTGCTTTTGGGAATAGTACTATTTAAAAAATATAAAAAAAGAAAAACAATTTCAGAATAAATGAGTAGCGTTAAAATAGATACTTGTCCTGTTTGCGGCAATAATAAAACCTCAGTTGCTTTTTCATGCACCGATTATTATGCCACAAACGAAACATTTGATGTAGAAAAATGTACTGCGTGTGGTTTTTTATTCACTCAAAACTTTCCGGCAGAAGACAGTATTGACCACTATTACGACACAAAAGAATACATTTCGCATTCCGATACAAAAAAAGGAATTGTAAATAAATTGTATCATATTGCCCGCAACAAAATGATGAAGAAGAAAGCGGCAATCATTGAAAAACACACTTATACAAGTTCAAGGTGGTTATTAGATATTGGATGCGGTACCGGCTATTTTTTAGCACACATGTCAAAAAAAGGATGGTCGGTAAAAGGGATTGAAAAGAATAAAGAAGCAAGAGAGTTTGCCCATAAAAATTTTGCTGTTTTTAGTCATTCGCCAAAAAAATTATCCGATTTTGAAGAATCTTCTTTTGGCATAGTTACCTTGTGGCACTCGCTGGAACATATTGAAAACCTAAACGAAACGCTTAAAACAATTCGTAAACTTTTGGTTGAAAACGGAACTGTTTTTATAGCAGTACCTAATTCAGCATCGGCTGATGCCGATTATTACAAACAGTATTGGGCGGCGTACGATGTGCCTCGGCATTTATGGCATTTTGAGCCAAACACCCTTAAAATGATTGCCAACAACAACGGATTTGGTATAGAAAAAATGTACCCAATGCCTTATGATGCTTTTTATATTTCAATATTAAGCGAAAAATATAAAAAAACTAAATTTGCTTTACTAAAAGGCCTTTTAGTTGGGTTAAAATGCTATATAAAATCAATAAACAATAAAGAATTAAGCAGTTCTATTGTATATGTGCTTAGAAAAAAAGAAATTGTAAATTTTAGCATGTAATTAAAAACTCCAAAGAAATATGTCAGAAAAAAAAACAAAAACCAGCAATTTTTTCAATTCTAACTTAACCACTACATTGAGTATTTCGTTGGTATTGTTTCTTGTTGGACTTATTACCATACTAATGCTACTTGGTAAACAAATGAGCAATTTTGTAAAAGAAAATATTAGTTTTTCTATTGTACTACACGAAAATATAAGTAGCACCGAAATAGCCAATATCAACGATTTACTTAAACCTGCCGATTATGTTAAATCGTACAACTACATTTCAAAAGAGAAAGCTATTAAAGAACTGGCGGAGGAGTTAGGAGAAGACCCTGCCGATTTTTTAGGATACAACCCTCTTAATGCTTCTATCGAAGTAAAAACAAACGCCGATTATGCAAATGCCGAAAGCCTTGCAAAAATAAAAAAACAGATAAGTTCGCTGTCAGGGGTAAAAGAGGTGGTATATCAAAAAGACATGATTGATTTGGTAAATAAAAATTTGCAAACCCTGTCGCTCTTACTGCTTGGTGCGGCAGCCCTCCTTTTATTTATATCTATAGGCTTGATAAACAACACTATACGCCTTCAAATTTATTCGAAACGATTTACTATAAATACCATGAAACTGGTGGGAGCAACAGCCTGGTTTATTCGGAAACCGTTTTTAGGTAAAAGTTTAATGAATGGAATTGTGGCTTCAATTTTAGCTTCAATTTGTTTAGGAGGCTTAATTTATTACGTTCAGTTTTATCATTTCCCTATGTTAAACTTATTTGCTCCCCAAACCGCATTAATTATTGTAGGCACCATTTTCTTTTTAGGAATAGTTATTTCACTTCTATCCTCATTAGCAGCTATTGGACGATACTTACGATATAAAACAAACGATTTATACTATATTTAAAATTATGAATTTACAAGAAAAAAAAGGGTTTCCCCTTGGCAAACAAAACTTCATTATGATGGCTATTTCATTTGCAATAATTGTAATTGGCTTTGCATTAATGACAGGAAGTACTACCACCGAAACATTTAACGAAGATATATTTAGCACACGTCGACTTACGGTTGGCCCAATGCTTTCGTTGTTTGGTTTTGTAGCAATGATAGTTGCCATATTATGGACTCCAAAAAATAAACATTAATGGATTTTTTTCAAACCATTATCATTGCTATTGTAGAAGGTTTATCTGAATTTCTTCCGATATCGTCTACCGGACATATGATTATTGCTCAAAAACTTTTGGGAGTTGAAAGTACCGATTTTGTAAAAGCATTTACGGTAAATATCCAATTTGGAGCCATTTTATCGGTGGTTGTTTTGTATTGGAAACGATTCTTTAAAATCAATGCAGTTCCTAAAAATGCTTTCGATAACCAAAAGGGATTTCAAAAAACATGGTCTGTTTTTTCGCTTAAATTTGATTTCTACATCAAATTGTTTGTGGCCTTTATACCTGCTGCAATAATAGGTTTTTTGGCAAACGATTATATTGATGAAATGCTCGATAGAGTTGATGTTGTTGCAGTTTCGCTTGTTTTAGGTGGAATTTTTATGCTTTTTATTGACAAATGGTTTGCGAAAACAACCGAAAACCAAGATATTACTTATCCAAGAGCATGGAAAATTGGCTTGGCGCAATGTATCTCCATGATACCGGGAGTTTCTCGTTCAATGGCTACTATTGTAGGCGGAATGGCGAATAAATTATCACGCAAAAATGCCGCAGAATTTTCATTCTTTTTAGCTGTTCCAACTATGTTGGCTGCATCCGGATATAAGTTATTGAAACTAGTTAATGAACCCAATGGAGTAGATTTACTTTTAACCAATTTACCCACACTACTTATTGGAAATTTAGTTGCGTTTGTAGTAGCCATGGCGGCAATAAAGTTTTTTATAAGTTTCCTTACAAAATACGGTTTCAAAGCTTTTGGATATTACCGTATAGTAGTTGGAATTGTAATTTTAATCATGCTTGCTAGTGGCATTAACCTCGAAATTAGTTAATGAATTTTATAGAAGGAGAAGTACTGTGTATAAATAAACCATTGTATTGGACATCCTTTCAATTGGTAAATAAAGTAAAATATACTCTTTTAAAACAACTAGCTGTAAAAAAACTAAAAGTGGGTCATGCAGGCACTTTAGACCCTCTGGCAACAGGAGTAATGATAATTTGTACCGGCAAAGCAACAAAATTGATAGAGCGCTATCAATATCAAACCAAAGAATACATTGCCACCCTCGAATTAGGTGCAACAACACCTTCATTCGATTTAGAACATCCCATTGATGAACACTTTGAAACAGCACACATCACAAAAGAGTTGGTTCATGAAAAACTTACACAATTTGTGGGCGAAATTAACCAAATACCGCCTGTATATTCGGCCGTAAAAGTAAAAGGGAAAAGAGCTTTCGATTACGCTCGACAAGGCGAAGAAATTGAACTAAAACCCAAAAAACTGGTTATAGATGAACTGGAAGTGTTGGATTTTAGTCTCCCTACTTTAAAAATTCGCATCGTATGTAGCAAGGGCACCTACATTAGAGCATTGGCAAGAGATATAGGCTTGGCACTAAAAAGTGGAGCCCACTTGATAGCTTTAGAAAGAACCCGCATAGGAGAAATAACAGTAGATAAATGCATACAAATAGAAAAACTGGAATCGTTTTTATTAAATAATAAATTGTAAAAAATTATGAAGCTTTCAAAATTTAAATTTGTTTTACCTCAAGACTTAATTGCACATCATCCGTCACCCAACAGAGATGAGTCACGCTTGATGGTAATTAACAAAAAAACGGGAGAAATTGAACACAAAATTTTCAACAATCTATTAGATTATTTTGAAGATAAAGATGTATTTATTTTTAACGACACCAAAGTTTTTCCGGCAAGATTATACGGCAACAAAGAAAAAACAGGAGCAAAAATTGAAGTATTCTTGTTGCGCGAGTTAAACCACGATTTACGTTTATGGGATGTATTAGTAGATCCTGCTCGTAAAATACGAATCGGCAATAAACTATATTTCGGCGAAGACGATTCGTTAGTTGCAGAGGTAATTGACAACACCACGTCACGCGGACGCACCTTACGTTTCTTGTTTGACGGCGACCACGAAGAATTTAAAAATGTATTGTACAGCCTTGGAGAAACTCCACTACCTCGTTTCATTAATCGAGAAGTTGAGGCATCCGATTCAGAAAGATTTCAAACCATATTTGCTAAAAACGAAGGCGCTGTTGTAGCACCCGCAGCCGGACTCCATTTCAGCAGAGAATTACTTAAAAGAGCTGAAATAAAAGGGATTAACTTTGCACACATCACTCTTCATGCCGGATTAGGCAACTTCAGAGAAATTGATGTAGAAGATTTAACCAAACACAAAATGGACTCTGAACAAATGCAAATTACAGATGAAGCTGTGGCTATTGTAAACAAGGCGAAAGAAGAAAGAAGAAATATTTGTGCAGTAGGAACTACCGTTATGCGTGCGGTTGAAAGTAGTGTTGGCAGTTTAGGCCATTTAAAACCCTACGATGGTTGGACTAACAAATTTATTTTTCCGCCCTACGATTTTAATGTAGCCAATTCAATGATTACAAATTTCCACTTGCCCTACTCCACTCTGTTAATGATGGCAGCGGCATTTGGTGGATACGACAGCATTATGCATGCCTATGATGTTGCCATAAAAGAAAAATACCGTTTTGGCACGTATGGTGATGCCATGCTTATTATTTAACCATCGTAGACTTTAATTCATTTTTCTCTATAAAATTTTGGTATGAATAAAAAATATGTTGTTTCATTACTACTTTCTTGCATACTGGTTTCACTAGCATTTTCTGCCGAAAAAAAACCTCTAGACAGAAACTTTGAAATAAGTAAAAATCTCGATATTTATAATTCTGTTTTAAAAGAATTAAACATCTATTATGTAGATACCATACAACCGGAAGTGTTGGTTAAAGAAAGTATCGATAAAATGCTCGAAAGCCTTGATCCATATACTACTTTTATACCGGAAGAAGATACCAAAGACCTTAAATTTATGACCACCGGAGAATATGGAGGAATTGGGTCGATAATATCACAAAACAAAAACAATCAAATCATTATTTCTGAACCTTACGAAGGAATGCCGGCCGAAAAAGCCGGATTAAAAGCCGGAGACATATTGTTAGAGGTTGATGGCATTAACCTTAAAGGTAAAAATGTATCGGATGTAAGTGAGCTTCTTAAAGGACAAGCAGGCACCAGCGTAAAAATTACTCTTCAACATTTTGCCGATAAAAAAACAACCACAAAAACAATTACAAGAGAAAAAATTCTTATTAATCCGGTTAGCTACTTCGGTGTTCTTAGCGATAGTATTGGGTATATCTTATTATCGCAGTTTACCGACAAAGCAGCTGATGAGGTTAAAACAGCCTTTCTTGACCTTAAAAACAACCACCACATCAAAGCATTAATACTCGATTTAAGAAACAACCCGGGTGGATTAATCAACCAAGCCGTAAAAATTACCAACCTTTTTATACCAAAAGACATTGAAGTTGTTTCTACAAAAGGTAAAATGAAACAATTTGACGATAGTTACAAAAGCGATGAAGAACCACTCGATCTTCAAATTCCACTAATTGTTCTTGTAAACAGTAACACCGCATCAGCATCCGAAATAGTATCGGGAGCATTACAAGATTTAGATAGAGCGGTAATAGTTGGAACTCGCACTTTTGGCAAAGGGTTGGTACAAGCAACTAGAGAAACCAGTTATAAAGGCCATTTAAAAGTCACTACCGCCAAATATTACATTCCAAGTGGAAGATGTATACAAGCCATAGATTATGCTCACAGAAACGAAGATGGAAGCATTAAACGCATCCCTGATAGTTTAACCCACGAGTTTAAAACCAAAGGAGGACGAATTGTACGCGATGGAGGAGGAATTAGTCCAGATATAGAAGTTAAAAACGAACAAAAACTAAATATATCCTATTATTTGTATTCTAAAAATATGATATTCGATTTTGCCACTCAATATGTAGCAAAAAACAAAAAAATTGCTTCGCCCGAAGAATTCGAACTTACGGAAGAAGATTATACTGCGTTTAAAAAGTATTTGCAGAACGAAAACTTTACGTATACCCTCAAAACTGCCGACTATTTAAAAAAACTACAAGAAATTGCCGATTACGAAGGCTATGCCGATATTGCAAAAGAAGAATTCAAAGCGTTAGAAAACAAACTTGCGAGCAATATTGATCGCGATTTAGATTTGTTTAAAAAAGATATTACTAACTTACTGAATGCCGAAATTATAAAACGCTACTATTATCAAAAAGGTGAAATTCGTTATCAACTGAAAAACGACCCTGAACTAAAAAAAGCAATAGAACTATTTTCGAATAAAGCTTCTTATTTCGATATCTTAAGCTTAAAAAAATAACCTGCTACCATCTGTTAAATGACCGAATCGCTAAAAAAGAAAACAGCATCTTCTCTGATTTGGAACGCTTTAGATAAAGCCGGCTTTCAATTAGTGGCACTTATTGTAGGCATTATTACCGCAAGATTGCTAAGCCCAAGAGATTTTGGTTTAATCGGGGCTTTAGTCGTATTTACTCTACTCAGTAATATTTTGGTTGAAAGTGGGTTTACTTCAGCGCTTATACGCAGAAAAAAAAATACCGATGCTGAATACACCGCAATACTCTATTTCAATGTACTTTTAAGTGGCGTTATTTATCTATTACTATTCATTTCTGCCCCCAAAATTGCCGACTTTTTCAAAATGCCGGAATTGTGCTCACTTGCTCGTTTCCTTTTTTTATCAATCATTATTAATTCTCTAGGCATTGTACAAAACATAGTACTTACCAAAGAATTAGCCTTTCGCCTTACTTCAATGGCAAATATCACATCTGCAATAGTTTCAGGCATAATTACCATAATTTTAGTATTAAAAGGGTTTGAATATTGGGCGCTGGCATGGCAGTTATTATTGCAATCGGCTGTTAGAGTAATATTTCTTTGGGTGTTTAGTTCTTGGAAATTCTCCCCCAAAGCAAATTTTAAGGTTTTAAAAGAAGTATTTTCATTCAGTGTTTTTTTACTGATTACGAGTTTAATTACCACACTGGTAAAAAATATATACAACATACTTATCGGACGATTTTTCCCCATCCAACAACTTGGGTATTACTTCCAAGCCAATAAATTTCAACAAATACCCAGCAATGTAATTTCAATGACGATGACAGGGGTAGCTTATCCTGTCTTTTCAAAGCTTAATGGGGAACCCGACAGACAAGTGTTATATTTACGAAAAATAATGCGTATTACATCCTTTCTTATTTTTCCGGTAATGATTGGCTTGCTTTCTCTTACAAACGAACTTGTTACAATTGTACTAACGGATAAATGGTTGCCTGCAGTTCCTTATTTCAGATTGTTGGTAATTGCAGCCATTGTGTACCCTTTTCATATGCTAAACCTGAACTTTATAATCGTAAAAGGATATTCGAAAATGAGTTTCTGGTTAGAAATGGTTAAAAATGGATTAATACTTATTTCTTTATTCTTCTGTGTAAAAAGTATTGAATTAATGATGATAGGGTTTTCGGTTGCGAATATTTTATCGTATGGTTGTGATATGGTTATTGTACAAAAAAACAGTTCCTATAGAATAATTGATCAATTAAAAGACATCCTTCCTTATGGGCTAATTTCTGCAGGTATGTTTTTAGTTGTAAAATTTATTGGATTAATATCTATTGGGCTTTACACCACCACTACTTTACAAATAATTGGAGCCATAGCATTTTATTTTATTACCATTAAACTACTCGGGTCTCAAGTATTGAAGGATGGTATTGCTATAATTAAGGAGAAAAGTAAATTATAAACCCAATACCGTTTTGAATTTATCTATCACTGTTACTTCTGCATATTTCTCCAGATAGACTTGGCGAGAATACGCATTGAATTTAGGGCGAGGATTTTCTGAAAAATCTTTCAAAGCATGTATAAAATCTTGTTTGGTATTACAAAGAGCGCCTACTTTGTTATACTCCAACTCGTAACCCTCAAAAGCCTCTGTTGTACCTACAATATTTTTCCCAAACATAAGTGATTCACAGGTTTTTACTTTCATACCACTCCCTTTAAATATGGGAAGAAGAATAATATCAGCTTCTTCAAAATAGAAGTTAATGTCGGGAGCATCGCTTATAATTTCAATTTCTTGGGAAACCTTTTTTCGCAGTTTATCCATTCCTTTACCTACTATCTTAAGCCGAATGGATACTGATGGATAAACCTCTTTGATAAACCATAAAATTCCTTCCGTATTAGCAGCAAAATAAGAACCAATAAACAGGCATAATGGAGGCGTTGAGGTTAGTTTTTCTTTAGGAGGTATTTCTTTCAGTCGGTCTTTAAAGGTAATAGGGATAAGCATATCTACCTGACGGTTATACCTATGCTCAATTTCTTGGGCATCCCTTGAGTTTAGAGCTATTATTTTGTCGGAAAAAGTAGCGGTGTAACGATCATTTGCATCGGCACAATGCAACACCAACCTTCTCCATGGGGCAAAACGACTTATTTTAGCAGAAAAATAGATTTCCTCCACATTATGAAAAAAACTAATAATTTGACCTTTGAAACCATGCTCCTTTAATTTTTTAGCCACTATGCCAAACACACTTCTATCTATAAAAACATATTCATAGGCATCTGCTAACAAAACTATTTCCTCCACCCTTGAAGGAGTAAGTCCAAAATAATAGTTGCGCAGAAAATAAAAAATGCCACGCAAATAATCTATCGGCTTTTTCTTTTTTGCCTCATCGTGTATATAGTAGGTAGTAATATTTTCTTTTCCAAGTAATGTTGCCAACAAATCATAATTCTTTTGAGAAGCTTGTTCGCCACCCTCTAATATGCCGGTTGTTTTTTTGTAACGGATAAATAGGAGTTTGTTCATAAGAGTTTACATTATCACAAATGATTTAACATCTCCTCTACTCTATTCTTAAACAAATGTTTTGATGTAATAATCATATAGGCTTTATTTGCCATTTCCGATTTATCATTTTCTAAAGCCTCGTCGATTAAAGTGAACATTTCTTGGTCATTCTTGTATAAACCAGCCTCTCCATTTGGATAAAGAGATTGAATGAAAGGGTTGTAATCGCATATTTGATATGCTCTTGCTCCTCCTATCTCAAAGACACGTTGATTAGCACCATCGGTTGATTGTTCATGATGTGTATTTAATGCAATTTTTGTTCTGCTAAATAATTCGTTTACCTTTTGAGGAGAAATATTTACATTCTTAAAAACACTGCGATAACTTCTAAATAACCACGTAAAGGGATTTTTATAAAATGGCTTATAATGACCATAAAACAGGACCTTGCGTTTCGGATAGCGTTTTGCTACCTCTTCTAAAACACGAATACGATTTTTGCTTGTATAAATTGTTCCCACAAAAAGAATATCAATATCCTTTTTGTTTTCTATAGGGAAATAAACAGAAGTGTCACACGCAAGAGGGAGAAAATAAGCCGTTTTATTTATTGTTTTAAAATATTCAACATCTTTATTTTCGAAGCAAAAAAAAGCATCTACAGCATCAATATGATTGACACATTGTATTCTGTCAGGGCGAAGCACACTATCGTACATCCAAAGCAATACCTTAGATGATTTGCGAAAATAAACTAATGTCTCCGTATATAAAATTGTACCATTATATGTAAACACAATATCCGGTTGATATTGATTAAATACATTTTGAATATAGATATTGTATTTTGCCTTACTCTTATTACGCAATAGTTCTTTGTTTTTAGCAAACTTATGTCGCCACTTTAAAAGACCTTTAAATGGATGAATAGGCTCGTCATAGGTTTCTATCTTTACATCATATCCTAGCGATTTAAAAGCACGTCCTACGCTAATTTGATAATCGAAAAATGGTGACGATATTATAAGAACTTTTTGCATATATTTATTTGTATAAACCTTTCGCTTTCATTTCTTTGATAGAAGCATCATATTTATCTTCTTGTACAACTTGTTTATTTACCCAATCAACAAATTTTTGGATACCTTGTTCGAAATTAAACATCGGTTTAAATCCAAGTAATCGGCTAATTTTAGAAATATCGGCATAATTATGGCGAATATCCCCCAAACGAAAATTCCCGGATATAGCTTTCTGAACAGGCATACCATATTTTTGAATTAACACTGCAGCTACTGTGTTTACATCAATATTTACTCCTGTTCCAACATTAAAAATTTCGCCATTAGCATTTTCATTTTCAAGTCCTAAAATGGTAGCATTTACCACATCATCAATATAAATAAAATCGCGCGACTCCTTCCCATCTTCAAAAATAGTAACACTATTACCATTTTTAATACGTGTAGAGAAAATTGATAATATACCGGTATATGGATTAGACAATGATTGTCCTGCACCATATACATTCTGATACCGAAAAGCAACAGGACTAATACCAATAGTTGGACAAACGGTCATTACTAACTGTTCTTGATTTTGTTTACTAATACCATAAACAGATGTTGGATGAATTTTACTATCTTCAGTAGTTGCAACTAATTGAACTTCACTATTACAAATAGGACACTTACATTCATAATCACCTTTAGTCATATCATCCGCCCTTCGGCATATTGGAAAAACATCTCCATGTGTTGAACAAATATATTTTCCTTCTCCATATATTGCACGAGAAGAAGCAATAATCACTTTTTTAACAGAGTATTTTGTATTAGCAAGAATATCTAACATTAAAGCAGTGCCACCAATATTTACCTGAATATATTTTTCAATTTCATACATACTCTGTCCCGTGCCTGTTTCAGCAGCTAAATGTATAATGGCATCTTGATCTTTTATCGCTTTAACCCAATCTTCACGATTAGTAACGGTTCCATGAATAAACTGAACCTTATCCTTAATACTCACATAAAGTGGAGACGTTGTCTCCGGTTTTTTTCCGTGAATCTGTGTACTTAAACAATCAAGTACAGTAACAGTATACCCTTTATCAATAAGTTTTAGGGCGATATTAGAACCAATAAAACCTGCTCCTCCGGTAATTAGAATATGTTTCATTTTATGATACTATATTTAGGAAACTCTCTCCCATTCGTTTTTTTGATGATTATATCGTTTAATAACTCTAGCTGGAATACCAACAGCTACAGAATAATCAGGAATATCTTTTGTTACAACAGCATTAGCGCCAATTGTAACATGTTTACCAATTTTAGAACCAGGAAGAATAACAACATTATTATAAATCTTACAATCTTCTCCAATATATACTTCTTTTACCAGAATATCTTGTTTTTCTATAGGAATAGTCAAATCTTCATAAGGATGATGAATGTCTGTTATAGTTACATTAGCAGCAATAGCTGTATTATCTCCAACACTTATTTTATTAGCACAAGTTAAATGAAGATTCTGTTGAATTGATACATCATTACCAATAACGATTAAAGGATTAAATCTCCTGTTATTGTATTTTAACACTGCCTCAATTCTTGCATTTGCACCTACACGAACATGCGCGCCACATTCAATATATGGTTTAGAAATAATTAGACCTTTTTTGAAGTACGATCGTTTACCTAATTTTTTAAACATATTAATGTTTAACACCCACCAATAAAGACGAAAAATAGATTTAATTATTTTCATTATTTCTTAATTAATTTGTAAAAAAGCTCTTGATCAAATTTCTCAAAGAAAACAACATCACTTTCTTTTTTTTCTGCATCTATAGCCTTTTGTAGTTCATCTAAATTATCAAATAAATATACATTCGGCAATTTAAAAGTATCTGACTGGCTTAAATAATTTATTTTTTTATAAATAGCAACTTTTACTTTTTGATTAATCGCTTCGTATAAGACTGTAGAATTAATTAGAACCACCAATGTTGAATTTGCGATTAATTCAGATAAATCTTTTTCATTTTTTAAAATACAAATATTTGGATAATCTTTAAATAATGATTCATAAAAACTTATTTTAAAATATTCATTAGTGTGCAGTTTAAAATTTATTTTTCTGTTAGGATATTTTCGAGAAAGACTTACTGCTAGTTTTGATAATTCTTCACCATGAATTATTGATGAAACAAATAAAACACTATCATCGCTAATAACTTTAGGATGAGAAGAAGTAAAATAATCGTTCCCAATAGGGATAACTCTCATTGGGATATTCATATTTTTACCCCACGATTTTCCAAAAGTGAGCAGATAGTTTGGCACAAAAATATTACTTGCTGGGTTAATACTTGAAGGATATGAATATGCTAAATGATCTTTGCCAAAACTTCCGTGTTGAAGTTCAAATATTTCAATACCCAAGGAATTTGCAGCTGCAAATAGTCCTTTTTGAATACCATTTTGAACAAGAAAAAGTCGTTTTACTCCTTTTAATTTAAAATAGAATCGATAATATCTATAATCTTTTAAAAAGAAATTATATAATTTATTCAGCTCATCATATGATATTTTTAGATCTCCAAAAGTATTTATTAAGGCATCTTCAATATACTTATAATTATCTATCGGGAATTTTTTATTACAATAGATAATTTTTTTATATACAAAAGAAAAATTATGTTCCGCTTTGTTTAAATATTTAGCGGAAGCTTTAACATTTTCTACGATAAGAATATTTTCATTAAATACATCTACCACATGTTGAGCTACTTTATCGTACAAAAAATTGTTACCATTTAAATGCCTAGAATAAGAAAAAAGAATATTGTTAGATCGTCTGAAAAAGAAAGAAAAAATTGATCGGGATATAATTTTAAACCCAGACAATACTATTCCTAAATCAATTATTTGTTTGGCTTTAGTTTTATAAACATTTGGCCAAAAATAGTTTACATATATTTGGTAACGAAATAAATCCCAACAAGGCATTCCATTTTCTGTATAAATATCAAACAATTGATATTTTTCTTCCATCTCAAAAAAATCATCTATCAACATACTAATAAAGCTTTTTATTCCTTGATCAAAGACACTAGAGAATGATAAGTTGCTTTTTTCAAATAAACAATTGATATATTTTTATTCAAAAATACACAAACAAAAATTCGAATATTTTCAATTATTATTAAATTATTTTATCGCTTCAACATATAAACTCAATTCTGGTCGAGTTAAGTCAAATTTATGAGCCTTTAACAACTCAGATGAAGCACTTGAAAGGTATTTAGATCTAATTACAAAAGAAAAACCAGCTGATTTTAGCATTCTTTCAATTTTAGAATAGGTAAAATAATTAATATGATCACCTGGATAATCCTTTCTAAAATGCAAACCAAAAGTTAAATACTCCAAAAACTCATTCATCTCCATGGTATCATAATTTTCTTTATATTCTTCATTGTTAGTCCCACTTACATATCCAATAAGTTTTGGTGTTGCTATTTCTCTAACAAGATAATCTACTAATCTTGGTTTTTCCCCATTATAAAAAAGTGATTCTTCAAACCATTTTTTGCCGGATTTCCAGAAATCAGTTTCTTTTTTACAAATTTGATATATGTATTCGGCATCGGGACATGATATCCTAAAAACTCCATTTGTTTTCATAACCCTATAACATTCATCAAACATTTTCTGAACATACCCATTTTCAATATGTTCAATTACATGACTACAATATACAACATCGACTGAGTTATCTTCAAATGGTAAATTATCTGATCGAATATCATAATGAATTATCTTATGTTTCGAAAGACTTTTCTTATACCATTCTGTTAAATAATCAAGGTTTATCCAACCTTTATAAGACCAGTCTCCACTTCCAATATTTATTAAAAGTTTACTTTTAGTAACTTTACTATTATTAATGTGAATTATGTGATGATTTATAATATTTAAAACATTATTTATCAGCTTAAGTATTGCTTTTTTAATTTTATAGTTCATACTGTTAATTTTCTTTATTTTTACATTACTATATTAACTATTTTCCCCAACACCACAATCACTTTTTTGGGAGCATTGCCATTTAGTTGTTTAATGGTTTGTTCATTGGCAAGAACTGTTTTTTCCCACCTCCTCTTTGTTCATCTCAGCAGGCAATTCCAACAGAAACCGCACATTTCTGTTGAAAAAGATTGGATATTTACAAATAACAACCGACAGTTTCATAGTTTAAATTATAGGGAGTTTTTGCTTCTGTTTAGCAATGGGTTTGGGAAAGAATAGCTTTTTAATACCAACCAATAAACCGATAAAAAGAAGCATTATTCGTTTGATAGTATAGCAAAAACCGGATTCTTCTTTTAATCCTTTTTCATAAATCTGTTTCTGCTTCTCAAAAAGTGAAGGATTATAATCTACCTGTTTAACCATCGATGATTTCTTCGCAAAAAGATACATTTCCTGGTTATTCAGCTGATCTCCTTCCACCATTGTAAGAATATCCAGACGAGCCTTATTTAAGAGATTCTTAAGTGAATCCGCTGAAAAATAATAGGGATGAACTACCCGAAAAAAATCACTTCTAATTGGGCGGAATAGATTGTATGCATCGGGCACGGCAATATAAACAACTCCCGATTCTGAAAGTACACTGCGTAATTTTTCCAGAATGGTAAGCGGATTTAGAAAATGCTCCAAGGTATGCCGCATAATAACCAAATCGAATGTCCCTTTTAAAGAATCATTCCAGTTTGAATTCACATCATCCGACACAAAATGAATTCCCTTTGACTCAATTATTTCTTTATAAGCAACCGACGATTCTAAGGCGTAAAACTTTGTGGACGGCAACTGTTGTATAATATATTCTAATTTTGCACCGTCGCCACTGCCAATATCTAAAACATTTTTTGGGGTGAAATTAGGATGGTATTTAACAAAACGCTGGTACAGCAAGTAATAACTGGCAGTATCTAATTCATGCGGAAGCCTGGACGGTTTTGCCCTATAATATTTATCGTAATGGCATTTGTAAAAGTTGAGATAGCTTTCTTCAGTCCATCTTGGATTGAGGAAACTAAAACCACACTTTTTACAAACGCAAACCGTTAAAGGAATGTTATGTTTCCCTTTCCCTTTGTATATTTCAGCATATTTATTTGAATTACAAATAACACAGCTTACGGTTTCCAGACGCACATCCATTTCACAATCAATTAATTAAAGAACTATATTAACTATCTTCCCCAACACCACAATCACTTTTTTGGGAGCATTGCCATTAAGTTGTTTAATGGTTTGTTCGTTGGCAAGAGCTGTTTTTTCTACTTCTTCTTTGTTCATATCGGCAGGAAGCTCCAACGTAAACTTCACTTTCCCATTAAAAGAGATGGGATATTTAACCACACTTTCTACCAAATAAGCTTCGTTGAAAACAGGGAATTTTGCATCGCACACACTCGCTTTATTTCCTAAAACATGCCATAACTCTTCGGCAATATGCGGTACATAAGGGGCAAGCAATACTACCAAATCCGATAAAATGGCTTTTTTGCTACATTTCATCGAAGAAAGTTCGTTTACACATATCATAAAAGCGGAAACAGATGTGTTGAACGAGAAGTTTTCTATGTCCCACTCAATTTTCTTAATGGTTTTATGTAATATTTTCAATTCATCTGCGATTGGATCCTCATCAGTTACAATATACTCCTCTCCTTTATAAAACAACGACCACAATCGTTTCAAAAAGCGATGTACCCCATCAATTCCATTCGTATCCCAAGGCTTGGATTGTTCCAAGGGACCTAGAAACATTTCGTACAAACGCAAGGTGTCTGCACCATATTTTTCTACGATATCATCGGGGTTTACCACGTTGTCCATTGATTTAGACATCTTTTCTACTGCCCAACCACAAATAAATTTATCATCTTCTAGGATAAAAATTGCATCTTTTGCATCTTGCTTATATTTTGGATGATTTCTAAATTCTTCAATATTCAACACATCATTATCAACAATATTAACATCAACATGAATTCCTTGTTTATTCCATGTAATTGAATTCAGCTTTTCAAGTCTTTCAACTAATTCACTATTTACTTTACTAATTTGTCTTCTTGCCTCTTTTTGAAATTCTTGAAGTTCAATATTAGAAATATTTTCTTTCTCAAGTAAATCATAATATTTTTTAGAGATGTATATTTTCTCTTTAAATTCAATAGGCAAAACAAGTCTATATACAAAATTACTCCGCCCCTGAATCATCCCTTGATTAATCAGTTTCTTAAATGGTTCATCCTCACAAATTTCCCCAATATCATATAAAAATTTGTTCCATACACGGCTATAAATTAAGTGACCGGTAGCATGTTCAATTCCACCCAAGTATAAATCTACCGATTTCCAATAGTTATTGGCCTCTTTAGAAACCAATTCCTTGTTATTTTTCGGGTCCATATAGCGCAAGAAATACGCCGATGAACCGGCAAAACCAGGCATAGTATTTAGCTCTAAAGGATATCCTTCTTTCGTTTGCCAATTTTTAGCACGACCTAGTGGTGGTTCGCCTTTTTCGGTGGGGAGGTATTTATCTACTTCCGGCAATTCTAGCGGCAGTTCCTTTTCATCGAGCATTTGAGGCATACCATCCTTGTAATACACAGGGAACGGTTCGCCCCAATAACGCTGGCGACTAAAGATAGCATCACGCAAACGGTAGTTCGTTTTTACACGACCCAAGTTATTTTCTTTGATATAATCCTTGGCTTTTTGGATAGCTTCTTTTACGTTTAGTCCATTTAAAAAACCCGAATTCATCATAATTCCTTCTTTTGCATCTAAACTTTCTTCACTGATATCAGCTCCTTCAATTAAGCATATTATCGGCAAGTTGAAATGTTTGGCAAAAGCATAGTCGCGCGAATCGTGAGCAGGCACCGCCATAATGGCTCCTGTACCGTATCCGGCCAATACATAATCGGAAATCCAGATAGGAATCTCTGTTCCACTAATTGGATTAATCGCATACGAGCCGGAGAAAACACCTGACACTTTACGGTCGGCTAAACGCTCACGCTCGGTACGATTTTTTACTTTATGGAGGTATTTATCTACTTCTGATTTTTGTTCCGCAGTTGTTACTAGTTGGGTATATTCACTTTCTGGTGCCAATACCATGAAGGTTACGCCGTAGATGGTATCCGCTCTCGTGGTGAAAACTGTCAAAGAGGCCTCCCCCCGACCCCCTCCTACAGAGGGGGAGATTGTTTGATCAAGCTTTGGTTGAATTTCTATTGAGTTGAGCTTTTTCTCTATTTTTTCTAAAACAACATGAATGTTATTAATTACTTCATCATTCGTAAATCTAATTACTTCAAAATCTTTTTCTCTTAATATAAAAGTTCTTACCTTATCAGCTTCTTGAATATCCGGTCTATTATGATATCCACCATCAACTTCAACAATTAAATGCTTTTCTAAACACACAAAATCAACAATGTATTTATCAATTATATGTTGTCTCCTGAATTTATATCCGCTAAGGCTCTTATTTCTTAATACACTCCACAAAACTGACTCAGCTTCTGTTGTGTTTTTACGATGTATCTCAGATAGTTCTTTTAATAATGCATACGAATATAAATCAGCTGTCTGATACGGGAGGCACTCTCCCCCTCTTTCGGAGGGGGCTGGGGGGAGGCTTATTTTAAATTTCATCTCCGCCCCTTCACTCTTTCCAATCCAATAGCGTTGTGAATCTTTCAAAGATTCTGTCCAGTCAATCACTTCCAAGCCATCCAACAAACGTTGTGCGTAAGCTGAAACGCGCAAACACCACTGGCTCATTATTTTTTGCTCTACCGGATGTCCGCCACGCACCGAAACGCCTTCGCTTACTTCATCGTTGGCAAGTACCGTTCCTAATGCAGGGCACCAATTTACCATGGTATCTGCTTTATAGGCAATACGATAATTCATCAACAGCTCTTGCTTTTCAATATCCGATTTAGCATTCCAATCGGCAGCAGTAAAGCTAATCTCTTCGGTAAAAGCGGCCGTAATACCATTGGTACCATTTACCTCAAAAGCTTTTATAAGATTCTCAATAGGTAGCGCTTTTTGTAAATTAGTGTCGTAATAATGGTTAAACATTTTGATAAATGCCCATTGTGTCCATTGGTAATAATCCGGTTCGCAAGTACGTACTTCACGACTCCAATCGTAAGAAAAACCAATTTTATCGAGCTGTTCTCTGTATCTGGCAATATTATTTTTTGTTGTTATAGCCGGATGCTGACCTGTTTGAATAGCATATTGCTCAGCAGGCAAGCCGTACGCATCATAACCCATAGGGTGCAACACATTAAAGCCTTTTAGGCGTTTATAACGACTATAAATATCCGATGCTATATAACCCAACGGATGCCCTACGTGTAATCCTGCACCTGATGGATAAGGAAACATATCGAGCACATAGTACTTCGGTTTGTTGGTATCAATCTGTACTTGGTACGTTTTGTTTTCTTTCCAAAACTGCTGCCACTTTTTTTCAATAGCGTTGAAATTATATTCCATGTTTTTAAACGGTAAACGGTTAACTCTAAATAAGAGTGCAAATTTACTTAAAGTTTAGGAAAAAAGATAACAATATTCACAACCATTCACTCCCTATAATTTTCTTTCATAAAATTTGAGTACTTTTGAGGCTTATTAATCATTCATTTCACATGAAATTTACCGAATTCGGCCTCGACGAAAATATAATCGAAGCCATCTCACAAATGGGCTTCCAAGAAGCCACTCCTATTCAAGAATTTGCTATTCCGAACATTCTCAGCGGAAAAGATTTAATTGCCTGTGCCCAAACCGGCACCGGAAAAACAGCTGCTTTTGTGCTCCCAATTTTACATAAATTAGCCGATAAACCTGACAACAATACCAATACACTTATTATTGTTCCAACAAGAGAATTGGCCATCCAAATTGACCAAGAGATACAAGGTTTCTCTTACTATATTTCGGTTGGGTCTATTGCTGTTTACGGTGGTGGCGACGGTATTGTATATGCCGAGCAAGAAAGAGCCTTAAAAAACGGGAGAGATATTATTGTGGCTACTCCAGGCAGGTTAATTTCACATTTGGCACAAGGCTATGTCGATTTTAAGCATGTAAAACATTTAATACTAGACGAAGCCGATAAAATGCTCGATATGGGATTTTTGGAAGATATCGAGAAAATTATCACCTATCTTCCCAAAGAACGACAAACATTGATGTTTAGCGCCACCATGCCACCAAAAATTCGTACTTTGGCAAAAAAGATATTGAAACATCCGGAGGAAATATCCTTGTCTATGTCGAAACCGGCAGCCAACGTAAAACAATTTTTATACCTCACTTACGACACCCAAAAAACAGCAGTACTCCGTCATATTATAGAACAAAGAGCCGAGTATAACAGCATTATTATTTTTACTTCGGCAAAGGCAAAGGTAAATGAGATTGTGCGCGATTTACGGCAAGCAGGATTAAAAGCGCGAGGTATTTCATCCGACCTTGACCAAGATCAACGCGAAGAAGTGCTAATTGGTTTCCGTTCCAAACGCACACGCATTTTAGTGGCTACCGATGTAATGAGTCGTGGTATTGACATCAAAGAAATAAATATGGTAATTAACTATGATGTGCCTCACGATGCCGAAGATTATGTACACCGCATTGGTCGCACGGCTCGTGCCGGAAGCGAAGGAGAAGCTTATACCCTAGTTAACCCAAAGGATATGCAAAAAATGCAACGTATTGAAGAACTAATAGAAATGACAGTACCTCGCATTGATGTACCAGAAGCTTTTGGCGAGGGGCCAACATGGAACCCTAAAGGTGGCGGAGATAAAAAAAGAGGATTTAAACCTAAAAATAATGGGCAACACAATAAAGATAAGCAAGGCAGTGAAAGGAGAAAATTTGTGTTGAAGAAAAAAACAGAATAACTCTTGCAAACCAAATAAAAAAAACGAGGGTACCCAAAAGGCATCCTCGTTTCATAATAATATACAAATTTCTATCTTACAACTTTCTTAACTTCTACAACTCCATTTCCATTATCATATTTAACAATAAAACAACCCGAACCAAAAACAGATAAATCGAAAGAAGCTTCTCTTGTACCAACAATTTTTGCTCCATCAGTATTATAAATAGTTACAAAGAAATTTTCCCCATCAAACTCCAATATATTGCCTTTTAATTTAATAAAACTCTCAGCAGGCGTATTTTTTATTCCGGTGGCAGTTAAATTTGCTTGATACGGAATGGTTTTTCCGGCAAGTAATTTATCGGAAGTAATAGTTGGAACGGGCGATTCATTTTCGTCTATACTAACACCCATAATTTCGCAAATAATACTAGACCCCGGCAAAAGTCCTTTTAACGAGGTATCACTACGCACTCCCTTTATGGTTACATACGCATCGTGATAAAGTGGAGCAACACCACAATTTTTAACCGTAACAAGAGCTGAATTTAAGCTTGCTTTATAGTTAGTTATTTCAAACTTATACCCTGCAGCCATGCCGGCTTCTTTTACACGAGCTACTGTAGCATAAGAACCGGAGGTAACATCGTTACCAATAATATAGGTCATATGATACTGTGCGGCACGTTGCTCCCACGTACCCCCATACATACCGGCAGGGTTTAAAGCATTTTTTTGGTCGTTATCAGTATAATAACTAAACTCGCCCCCGGCCGGAGATATTTGCCAACGACTTCTATTCAAATCGTTCCAACAGCTTTCGTTATATCCGTCTCCTTGATCCAAATCGTGCTCGGCATGCATAAACGAGTCGTCGAATAAGCCAAATTTCAGAGCCATTAAATCAGCATCATTTACTACGGGAGTATATTCTGTATCGGCAATATCGATAGAAACGCTCCAAGGTGTTTTTTTAAAGGTAGTATCCATGTGTTGCAAAAAATCCTTTTGATAGGCATGCGACGGAAAATTATGCCCTAAATTAAGCGTGGTTCCATAAATGTGGTATTCGGACCAATGTCCAAATCCTGTTTGAACAAAGGCTATACGGGGGTCATTATCATATCGTTCGGCAAAGTTGGTATAAAACTCTTTGGTAAAACGCTGTAATTCTGCATTCGACCAATCAGCATAATAAGTAGGTCCGTCTCCTCCGGCATTCGCATTATATGTTTCAGTATACCCCGGCAAGGCTTTGATATAAGCGGGTACAGCACAAGCTCCATCCACTCCGCCTATAGCACCATCAGCTCCCGGATATTCATACCTAAAACGAATTACCGCTTGGTGTTCACGACCGGCAATGTCGTCTAACAGAGCATCAAAGTTAGTCCAGTTATAAACTCCGGCAGCACTTACCACATCGCTATACAAACAATAAGAAAATTCCAGTCCAATAGAATTTTGATAGGCAGTCATATCTTCATTACCGGGCCAAAAAACTATTCCTTTAAATGGTTCTACTGTAGTAATAGTACTGTTTAATGCCACATTTCGAAAACTCACTGCCATAATAGACACTGAACAAGAAAACACTAAAAAAGCTGTAATTAAGCGCATTAGAATTAATTTTTTCATAGTTATAAATTGTAAAATTTAGAATTATGAAGACAAAAATACCTGATAAACATTAGAAAAAGATTAGAATGAAAGAAATCACGGCAATTCAATAAAAATTTTTGTTCCTTTACCAAGTTCACTTTTTATTTCAATGCTACCCTGATGAAAATCAACTATCGATTTTACAATAGCTAATCCCAAACCAGATCCCGGTATTTTGCTTGAACGGGATTTATCTACCCGATAAAATCGATTAAAAATAAAAGGCAACTCTTCTTGAGGAATTCCAATACCCGTATCTTTTAGTAAGACATGAGCTCCTTTATTAAATTGATTAATAGTAAGCTCAATATTGGATTTAGGAAATGAATACTTAATGGAGTTATCAATGATATTGATAAACATTTGTTCTAAATAAGCTTTGTTCCCTCGTATAAAAACAGTATCATCTCCATTAATATCAAAGCGTATATCATTCTGTGTAAGTGCAATATTAAAGCGCCCTACAACTTGTTGGCACATCCCCTTTAAATCAACATTTGTTTTTTCAGCAATCCCCTTATTTGAATCAAAGCGAGTTAACACAATTAAATTATCTGTTATAGCAGTTAATCGGTGTACTTCTTCTAAATTGCTTTTTAAAATTTGTTGAATATCTATGTTTGTTGTTTTCTCTCTAAGTGATATTTCTATTTCGCTTTGCATAATAGCTAATGGGGTTCTTAACTCATGAGCAGCATCAGCTACAAATTGCTGTTGAGAATTTACCGCATCATTCAGTCTATCTAACAATTCATTTATAGTAATAGTTAATTCGCCCAATTCATCATGTGGATTTACAATAGGCAAACGACTATTTCCAAGTTCATTAAATGAAATTCTTTTTGCTACTCCACTAATTGTTGCAAATGGTGCTATCAAAGTTTTTGTAAGAAAAAACCCTAATACAAAGGACATAAATAACAATATAGGGATACTCAATAATATCCACCGAATAACCCTATCTAATGTTTTAATTATTTCCTCTTCTTGAATAGCTACTTGTACAAAACCAAGAATTATCCCATTATTAAGCCCTGTACCATTTGCAATAAGCAAATTACCATATTTTGAACTTTGATATCGCGTAATCACAACATTATCTAATTGATAAACCTTACGAGCTAATGTTTCGCCTAAAGGAAGAGTTGAATGTAAGTTATCTGTTCGGCCTATTACCTTTCTATTCAAATCAGTTACTTGAATAAATAGATTTGCTTCTTGCGATTGTTTATATGCATTTACTTGTTTATTCATGTCTTTATTACGAAAATCAATCCATCCTCCCACAGCAAAATTTTTATCGCGAATAAGCCTTTCTGCATTAGAATTCAAAAAATCTTTCATATAAAAATAAAATGACAAACTGGAAGCTATCATTATAAAAAATAAAGCAGACACGAACCACAAAAGAATTTTTGTGCGAATAGAGCGCAGATTAATCATCCGTTTTGAGTATATATCCTTTTCCACGAAGTGTATGAATAAGGGGCTTAAAAGGTTTCTTATCTATTTTGTTTCGCAAATAACATACATACACATCCACCACATTGGAGAAATTGTTTATATCCATTTCCCACACATGCTCCCAAAGTTGGGTGCGACTAACTAACTCGTTCTGATGGCGCAAGAAATACTCTAACAAAGCATATTCTTTTACAGAAAGGTCTATCTTTTTACCAGCTCTAAATACCTCATGATTAAGGAGGTTGAGTGATAAATCACCCGCCATCAAAATAGATAATTTTTCGTTACTTCCTCTACGAAGCAACACTCGAATACGCGCTAACAACTCCTCAAATGCAAAGGGTTTTACCATATAATCATCGGCTCCCATATTGAGTCCGTCTACCTTATCTTGAATGGCATCTTTTGCTGTAAGCATGAGCACCTTCGACAAACAATTCCGATTTCGAATCTCCTTCAAAACCTCCAAGCCATTACGTTTTGGCAATAAATAATCTAACAGAATTATATCATAATCGTTTACCAAAGCCAACTCTATAGCTACTTCACCATCATAGGCAACATCAACCAAATAACTTTCAACTTTCAATCCCTTTATAAGAGCTGTGGCTAACTTAGGTTCATCTTCTACTACCAATATTTTCATTGTCAAAATTATTTATGGCTCAGCTTGCTTTATTCTTATTTAAACAGTAAAAATCATGTGTTTTATCGATTTCTACTTTAAATAGTTGAATAACTAATTTTTCTTTGTATTCAAAAAACAAAGTTATGTTTTTAATTAGAATACAAAAAACTATTTTAATTAGTTACTTTTGTCAAAAATTACTTCCAATGAAAGCAACCTTTTTACTGTTTTTTATCTTCCTACTTCCTTTTTATAGTTTCTCACAGCACTATACCATAAGTGGTTATATAACAGAGAAAAAATCGGGCGAAACCCTTATTGGTGCTAGTGTTTACGACAACATCAGCAAAAAAGGAGCAATTACCAATACTTACGGGTTTTATACACTTACACTTCCTAAAAGTTCGGTTCAATTAACTTACAGTACAACGGGTTTTAAAAAGAAAGAAATCGCTTTTACGCTTAACAAAGACACTATCATTAATCTTGATTTTGAAGATAATTTGGAGTTAAAAGAACTGATAGTTTCGGCCAATATTGCCGAAACAGGAGTTCGTGGTTCGCAAATGAGTACCATCAATATTCCTATTTCGCAAATAAAAAGCATGCCTGCCATGATGGGCGAAGTGGATGTTATCAAAGCCTTGCAAATGTTGCCCGGCGTACAATCGGGCACCGAGGGCTCTTCGGGCATGTATGTACGAGGAGGTGGCCCTGACGAAAACTTAATGTTGTTAGACGGTGTTCCGGTTTACAATGCCAATCACCTAATGGGTTTCTTTTCAGTTTTTAACGCAGATGCCATTAAAAATGTTACCCTATATAAAGGAAGTTTCCCTGCTCGTTTTGGCAGTCGATTATCATCTGTAATAGACATTACAACCAACGACGGAAATAATAAGCATATACATGGAAATGCAAGTATTGGTTTACTTTCTTCCAAACTTAGTATAGAAGGTCCTATTATTAAAGAAAAAACCACCTTTAGTCTTTCTGGTAGGCGATCATACATCGATTTACTTACAAAACCTCTTATGAATAGCTATCAAAAAGGAGAAGATAGTAAAACAAGTTTTGGGTATTATTTTTACGATGTTAACGCAAAAATCACACATAAAATAAATGACAAACACCGCTTGTTTGTTAGCTTCTACAATGGCAATGATGTAATATCTACAGGATATAATTACTCTAACTCCGACAATTCAAAAACAAGTATGGATATGGATTGGAACTGGGGCAACACCATTGGAGCGCTTCGATGGAATTGGCGCATTGCCCCAAAATTATTCTGTAATACTACCTTAAATTACACCAGCTATCTATCCAACATTAAAATTGCCATGGATGGCGATGCAGGCACAATGGGCATGGGATATAAATCGGGCATAGAAGACCAAACAGCACGTATCGACTTAGATTACAACCCCAACGTGTATAACGAAATTAAAGTTGGAGGAGAATATACTTACCACACGTTTAAACCCGATGTTACCTCTTTCGAAGCCGCATTAACAGGTTTCGATACTACTGTGGTAAATGGAAATAATAATGTTTATCCGCATGAAGTAAATTTTTACATCGAAGATAATGTGACCCTCAACAAATACATCAAAGGAAATATTGGGCTGCATTATTCCAATTTTTACGTGCAAGAAAAAACCTATCAATCGCTAGAACCTCGAGCTTCAGTACGATTCATGTTAAACCAAGACCTCTCTTTTAAAATAGCATATTGCGAAATGTCACAGTATGTGCATCTATTGGCAAGTAACTCCATCAGCCTACCAACAGACCTATGGGTTCCCGTTACCAAACGTGTTGAACCGATGAAAGCAAAACAATTTTCGGCAGGCGTATTTTATAAACTACCGGCAAACATAGAATTATCAGTAGAAGGATATTATAAAAAAATGGATAATTTGATAGAATATAAAGAAGGCGAAAGTTTATTTTCAGAAAACGGCTCGATAGCTGAAGGATGGGAAGAAAAAATTGAAATCGGACAAGGCTGGTCGTACGGAATGGAGATTCTCTTTGAAAAATCGGTAGGGAAAACAACCGGATGGATTGGCTATACCTTGGCTTGGGCCAACCGACAGTTTGATAATATCAGTTTTGGAAATACTTTTCCTGCCAAATACGACAGACGACACGATTTGAGTATTACCCTTTCGCATAAGTTTTCGAGAAAATTGGATATAGGAGCCAATTGGATTTTTGGAACAGGAACAACTGCTACTTTAGGCACGCAATTGTTTAACGCCCCCACAAATCTTGGCGGCATTAATTACGGACAACAATATACGTATTACGAAAATAGAAATAATTTTCGCATGCCCAACTCGCACCGTTTAGATTTGAGCGTTAACTTTCATAAAAAACTCAAATGGGCAGAAAGAACCTGGAACATTAGTATTTTTAATGTGTACAATCATAAAAACGCTTTTATAATTTTTACTGATTACGATAGCAATACCAAACAAAACCAACTTAAACAACTTTCTATTTTACCCATTTTACCATCTGTTTCTTATAGCTTAAAATTTTAAAACTCCACACCTATGAAACCGTTATTTTATATACTTAGCCTTTTTATTAGCATTGTTGCTTTAGTAAGCTGCGAAGATGTTATTGAATTTGACGAAGATGAATCAAGCTCCCTACTGGTAACTCATATTATGGCTACTCCCGATAGTGTTTTGTACGCACAAATTACTAAAAGCGTTTTCTTTTTAGATATAACAGACGACCCACTAAAAGACAAAAACGGCAACTACTTAGGAGTAACTAATGCCGAAGTAAAACTATTTGTAAATGGCACTTTTAAAGAAACAATGGCGCTTATTTCTGCCGATTCGGGTATATACAAAGCCGGTTACATTCCTCAAGAAAAAGATGAAATTCGAGTTGTAGTTAGCAGTCCAACAATAAAAGAAGTAGCCGAAGGAAGTACCATTTTACCTCAAAAAATTGTCATATCAGTTGACACAACCGTAAGCTACAAAGAAGAAATGCAGTTTTCTTATTACAACGGACAAAGTAGTTACGATACCATCCGATGGAAACTTACCCATTTTACTATTCATTTTACCGACAATGCAACTGAAGAAAACTTTTATGGCGTAGCTGTTTTAGAAGATGACATACAAATTGATTGGACAACCATGCAACTAGGAACCGATTCTGTCGACAACCCTTTGGAGATATTTACAGAAGACAAAATTATTTTCGACGGAAACAAGCAAGATGCCAAAATACTGATTTTCGAAGATGATAAAATTAACGGTCAAGCCTACAGCATGAGCGTTTATGTAAAAGAAATTACCTTTAGTGCTACCGATTCACTGCTTTTAAACCTTGACCCAACTCCTAAAACAAAACGGTTAAAATTCTATTCGTTTAACAAAGATGCTTTTCTCTTTTTAAGTTCGGCCAAAAAGAATACGGCATCTTCGGGCATGTCGTTTTTTTCGGAACCCAACCAGGTATATACCAATATCAAGCATGGCATAGGTATAATAGGCGGGTGTAGTGTAGCGGTAAAAGAGTATTGAGACTAACGCTTACTTTTTTAGTTTCATAGCAAATTCCCAAATCACTATTCCGGCAGTTACAGAAACATTAAGTGAGTGTTTAGTGCCGTATTGAGGTAATTCTATACAAGCATCACTAGCATTAATAACTTCTTGTTGTACCCCTTTTACTTCGTTGCCAAGTATTACAGCATATTTTTTCGATTTGTTCACTACTAAATTAGGCAACATAATGCTCTCTTCGGCCTGTTCAATGGAAAAAACCGTATAACCTTTTTCTTTTAAGTCATTTACCGCATCCAAGGTTTTTCCCCAATATTTCCAATCGACAGTAAATTCAGCACCGAGAGCAGTTTTGTGTATTTCCGCATTGGGAGGTACGCAGGTAATACCACACAAATACACAGCTTGTACCAAAAAAGCGTCGGAGGTACGAAAAACGGCTCCTACATTGTGAAGACTTCGCACATTGTCGAGTACCACAATAAGAGGTATTTTCTCTGCTTGTTTAAACTGTTCGGGAGAAATACGGTTAAGCTGTTCTAATTTAAGTTTTTTATTCACTTATATCACTTTTTCAAGGGCTATTCTCATCCTATCCCAACGGTTTTGTTCCATTTTAGCCCCTACTACTTCTACTACATTTCCGGCAACAATAGAACCTATCTTTGCACAAACATCAAGAGGATATTGATGGGTCATACCATATAAAAAACCTGAAGCAAATAAATCGCCTGCCCCAGTTGTATCAATACAGTTAGCTGTAATTCCTTCTATACGATGACTTACTCCATTTGCTTTAATATGTGAGCCTTCTTTACCTACTTTTACAACTGCAATATCGCAAACTTTAGCAATTTCGTGTACAGCTTTATCGGCTTCTAAGCCTGTTAAAGCAAATGCTTCTTCTTCATTTGCAAATACGATATCTACATAACCGGAGATAATTTCACGTAGAAAATCCAAGTTTGCTTCTACCACATTATAACTGGCTAAATCGATAGATACTTTTAAACCAGCCTTTTTAGCCAATTTAACAGCTTGACGTATTAACTCATGGTTTTGAACCAAATATCCTTCGATATGAAAATAGTGGTAGCCATCAAACATACCCGTACTTAAATCGTTTGCTGTGAGCTCGCAAGCGGCTCCTAAAAAGGTACACATGGTTCGCTCTCCGTCGGGCGAAATTAATACCAAACACTGACCGGATAAATTCTTTGATTGCTGAAGGTGAGCATTAATTCCACTTTTTAATGAGTCTGATTTAAAAAACGAACCGGCCTCGTCTTCTCCAATTTTACCAATAAAACCGGTAGCAACTCCCAGTTTAGCTAAGCCCGAAATAGTGTTGGCAGCAGAGCCCCCTGTAGCCATATGTTTTTTGTATTTTTCTAATACAGGCACATTTTTTTCAATAAAGTTTGTGTCTACTAATTGCATACTTCCTTTAGGCAATCCTAATTGTTCTAAAAGCAAATCGTTATCAATTTGAATTAACACATCCACTATGGCATTGCCCATTCCTAAAATTTTTTGCATAAAATATTTGTTTAATTTTGTGCAAATATATTGCATATTTCAAAACAAGCCATTACCTTTGCAGCTCAATTTTTTTAAGATAGTATAAATTCTTCAGTAGCTCAGTTGGTTAGAGCACCTGACTGTTAATCAGGGGGTCCTAGGTTCAAGTCCTAGCTGAAGAGCAATAGGGTAACAGAAATGTTACCCTTTTTTTATTACAACCAGTTGCTTAGAGCATCCCGATTGAAAATCGGGAGGGTCCTAGGTTCAATACCGATAGCTATCGGGACTAGCTGAAGAGCAAACAAAGAAAAAGCTTCGCTTATATGCAAGGCTTTGCTTGTTTTTACATATTACAATTGAACTATTTGTTTTTTAAAATAAGCAAAAAAATCCGCCTTAATTGGCTTTATTCTCACATAATTTTTATATTTGCAACTAAATATCAGCATTTTAATTTATTTTTTATTAAAAAATGAACGGATTTACAAAACCCCTATTCATCATATATGAATTTTTAATTCTTATTCCGATATTAATTGTAGCAACTATACTCACTGCCTTATCTACCATTTGCCTTTCATACATACAATCAAAACCATTATTAAAAACCATACCTCCACGCCTGTGGTCTAAATTGGTATGTTTCTTAAGTTTTATTTCTGTTTCTGTAGAAGGGTTGGAAAAAATTGACCCGAAAAAATCGTATATTTTTGTGGCTAACCATCAAAGCTTTTTTGATATTTGGGTAATTTATGGTTGGCTTAACAACCCTTTTAGCTGGATAATGAAAAAAGAATTACGAAAAATTCCTTTTGTAGGAAACGCTTGCGAAGCCGCCGGACATATTTTTATTGACAGAAGTAGCCCCATAGCCGCTAAAAAAAGCATTGCCGAAGCCGAAAAAAAATTAATTAACGGAAACTGTATCGTGGTTTTTCCGGAAGGCACCAGAACACACGATGGAAATGTAGGCTCTTTTAAAAGAGGCGCCTTTAGTATTGCTACCGACATAAAATTACCTATTGTTCCAATGACCATTATTGGTGCTTACGAACGTATGTCGCGCCACACGTTTATTGTTACACCCGGAAAAATCAAACTCATTATTCATACTCCCATCGAAAGCAACAACGATTTATCTGAACAAGAAACCCACAATTTGGCTAAAGAAGTCAGAAATATTGTAGTAAGTGGTTTCTCTCAAAAATAATATTCGCATGAAAAAAATCTTGTTTTTATTGTTTATTTTATCTCTTTCTCTTTCTTATGTTACGGCGCAAAAACTCAGCAGCAAAGAAAAAAAAGCGCGCGAAATGTATTCGCAAGCACGCATGATGTCTGATGAAAAAGAACGCTTAAAACTCCTAAAAGAAGCTATTGCTATCGACCCTCAATTTGTGGAGGCTTATTGGTTAATTTCTTCTACCTACAAAGAAATGGGCGACGAAACAAGCATGATTGTATATTTGGATAGAGCCGCTAAACCAAAATTCAGACTGTACGACAAAACCTGCTACCGCCTTGGTAAAGCCTACTACGAAACCGGACAGTATGAAAAAGCAAAAGAAAGTTTTAACCGCTTTACCAGCAAAAACGCCGGATGGATTGACAAATGTAATATCGCCATAGATATTAAAAAAAGCCCCATCCCCTTTAAACCCATTAATTTAGTACGCGTCAATACCGATTTCGACGATTATTGGCCTAGCATTACTGCCGACGGGAAGCAAATTTCAATTACCGTATTAGTAGGTCAACGTGAAGGAGCTCGCTCACTATCGGCTCAAGAAGATATTTATCATAGCAAATTGATGGCTAACACCGAGTGGGCAAAAAGCGAATCGTTGGGACCGCCAACCAATACAGCACAAAATGAAGGAGCACAAAGTTTTTCGGTAGATGGAAGATACATGTTTTTTATTGCCTGCGACCGCTCTACCAGTCTTGGCGGCTGTGATATTTACTATTCTATCAGATCGGGCAATGTATGGAGTTTGGCTATTAACCCGGGACGCCCCCTAAATTCGCAATTCTGGGAAACAAATCCTTCGTTCTCTCCTGCCGGCGACGAATTGTATTTTTCGAGCAACCGCCCCGGAGGGAAAGGCAACAAGGATATTTGGGTAAGTAAAGTTACTATCGAAGAAAACGGACGACTCTCTTTTTCGGAGCCACGCAATTTAGGAGCTCCCGTAAACACCGACGAAGACGAGTTTTCTCCCTTTATTCATGCCGATAACAAAACATTGTACTTTTCTTCTACCGGACACCCGGGCTTGGGCGGATACGATATTTTTTATGCCCGAAAAAACCCCGACGGAACTTTTTTACGCCCACGAAATATTGGCTACCCGATTAACTCTCACCGCGACGAAATTGGATTCTGCGTAAACGCACAAGGAGATAAAGCCTACCTCTCATCCAACGGTATTTTAAACAATGGTAGAGGAAAAGATATTTATGAAATTAGCTTGCCCGAAGATTTACGTCCGGAACGAATGGATTTTTTCGACGGGAAAGTGTACGATGCCAAATCTAAAAAAGCCATACAAGCGCATATAGAAGTGTTTAAACTGGACGATAATAAAAGCGTTTTTCAATCGGTTTCCGACGAGCTTACGGGTGATTTTCAGGCCTTTTTGCCGGTGGACGATAAATATGGATACAACATTCATAAAAAAGGCTATATGTTTGTTTCGGGCACCTTGGAACAACGAGACAGCCTACGCTCTACCCCAAAAGTTGTAAGCTTAAACGAAATTGCCGTTGGCGAAAAAGTTACCTTGCAAAATATTTTCTTCGACTTTGACCAAGCAGGCTTAAAAAAAGAATCGTATGGCGAATTATCGCGCGTTGCTAAATTTTTAAAAAGCAACCCAAAGGTAAACCTCGAAATGGGCGGACATACCGATATTATAGGCTCGCGCGAATATAACTTAAACCTTTCTACCCATAGAGCAAAAGCGGTGTACGACCACATGATTAAAATTGGCGTGCCTGCCAACCGCTTAAGCTACAAAGGCTATGGCCCCGACCGACCGATTGCCGATAACAATACCGAAGAAGGAAGAGCCAAAAACCGACGAACAGAAGTAGTAGTTACTAAAATGAAATAAAAATGCAGAGGCTGCCCTATAAAAAGGCAGCCTCTTCTTTATGGGTAATGTTATTTCAGTATTTTACTCAATACATTGAGTAAAATATGTTGTAATATGTGAACCTGCTCTTTTAATGCGTTTACCTTGGTTCAAGTCTGCTACTTCGACTAGAAGGGGTTATTTTACCACGTTACGCTTAACTGAGGTAAATATAAATAAAAACCTTCTAGCATATACTTGTTTAATATACTTATAAGATATATCTTTGTAGTATACTAAAACTAAATAATCATGAAAACTGTATCATTAAAAATCGACGACTCTATCTTCGGAGAAACTGAGAAAATTCTTAGTAGCATTAGAATTCCTAGAAATAGATACATCAATGAAGCTATCGAGTTTTACAACAAAGTTCAAAAACGACAAATACTAGAAAAAAGGCTTAAAAACGAGTCTAACCTAGTAAAAAACGAATCTTTAACTGTGCTAAAAGATTTTGAAAGGATAGATTATGCCGATTAAACAATTCGAAATCTGGATAGCAGATTTAAATCCACAAATAGGTACAGAACCGGGAAAAACCAGACCAGTTCTTGCAATCCAAACGAATTTATTAAACAAAATTCCTCATCCATCAACTATTATTTGCCCAATTACAACTAATGTTGAAAAAGACGCAGATATTTTAAGGGTACATTTAAAAAAGGGAATGGGAAATTTACACGAGAACTGTGATATTCTTATTGACCAAATTAGAGCAATAGATAATAAAAGACTAGTAAAAAAGCTTGGTGAATTACCACTAGAATTGGTTGATACGGTTAAAGAAAACATTCTGATAATTCTTGATCTTGATTAACAAAATTACGATGGACTAACAACCTCTGTGGCACAACTTGTTCGCTGCAGCGAATGATGTTAGAAGACAGCATAGAAACAACCGTTCGATTAGCAGTAATTCCATTTCTCATGTGCATTTTAACATAAGTATTTTTTCATTACTTTACAAATACATTGGTGCTATCGGGGCTTTGCCGATAGCAGGAGCTATCGTTTTAAATACAACTGAGGCAGAGCCTCAGCCGAACCCTGCCCTTTATTTTGATACGCTAAAGCGAACCGGGTGACCGTAGAGATGTCGCAAAATGTCATAAGAGTCCCACGATGAAAGAAGAATAATAAAATAAAAAGGTTTGCCAATAAGGCGTTGCGTTCACTAAATAATTAAAGAGCTCCCGTTCATTATAGCGTATCGTTTGTGCAAGTTCGTTTGTGGTTGTGCCTTCTGCAAAGCAAAGCCTTGCTTCTAGCTTCGGCATAGCGAGACGCTATGCCGAACTGCCGAACATTTGCTATTTTAACACGCTACACTTAGCGGAGAAGTGGTTATTACTAAGATGAAATAAAAAAGAATCTGCCAAGTGTAAAATTACTTGGCAGGTTTTTTTATTGTTACTTTGTTATACTTATTTTCTTAGTACAGGACAAAAAATAATTAAAAACGAGTAAAATACAATACAAAGGCTCCATACATTGATTTGTTCATTAAATTATCTTCTTTCATTTCTTTTTAAAAAGAAACGAAACAAAGAAAATATGACAGGCTGAACTCACTCCGCCTCCTTTCAGTCAGCTTCGTTCAAACAGCACCCTGTCGTATAAGGAATTTTTAAAACCGACTTCGTCGGTGTTCATGTGATACCTATTGTGTTCCTTATATGCTTTTAAAATATTTTTTGTCATGTACTAAGACTTATTTCACAAAAACATTGGTACTATCTATCTTAGGACTAAACTTCTTAAAGTAATACATTTCATTTTCATCGCTTACTTCTTTTCCATCAGATCGCATTGATTTAGTTATTCTAAATGTGGAATCATTAAGTATTTCTCCTGAACGAATATAAGCATCTTTGGAAATATCATCGGAATTATAATATCTCTCAAATTGAATTATATTACTATCAATATTAAATAAGCCCCAACAGTATTTATTTTCTTTAAGTTTTTCGTATAACTCTCCATTTTCAAATTTTGCTTCTATATCAATAGTATATCCATCACCAGCATGAAGTAGGATTCCATTTCTGTAAAAGAAATAAATAGTTAGCTTCTCCGGAGTGCCATACTTCTGATAATAATAACCGTCAATACGAAATTGCGTACCATAAAAGTCCCTTTTCTTCAATGCAAATGGCATATCACTAGCATTATTCTCGCAATTACTAAACAATGAAAGAATACTTGCCATACTTAGTATAAATATTAATTTGTGTTTCATGATTTTCAAAATTATTTTAAGTATTACCATAATGTATTACCACTGCCTGTACCAAAACTCCAATAAAAAGTTGGCTCTCTGTTAAGAACTAAAAAATGTGGGTTACGTGATACATTGTCATGTAGTGTTTCATTTTGAACAAAATTTCTAAATTTCTCAGAATTCTGACCAACTCTAAATGGCCCAAATCCAACATACCCAATACCTGCCCTGTATTCATTAGGATCATCTCCGTTTGCATTAGCTTCATATAAACCATATTTACCTCCTATATCCAGATTGATTTTTCTGTCATTCTTATTCAAACCAGGGTCTCCCGTAAATATGTTTAAGCCATAAGTAAATCCTCCCACATTTATTTTTGCTGCTCCAGTTCTCCATCTGTCTCCATTATCGCATCCTGGTAAGCCAAACATATAGTCATTTTCATATTCTATATTAAAGAAAGGGTTTCCATACCTCACTTTGACTATACTTTGATCTAATTCCGGCCCTTTCATATTACATTTTGTTACTGAATATGACAAATTATCTCCTACACCATCACCAGCAAATAATTCATATCCATATCTACCTGCAAACCCGGTATATGAATCATCATAATATCGCGAATAGTAAGACCAACCTGCATGTACTCGAGCACCTATCGGACAAATTGTTGGGGCTCCAATAGATATGTCAAATCCAATTCCACTCATATCAGAACCAAAATTAAAATTTGCTTTAACTGCTATAGGAGAAATTAATTTTTGCAATTCATATCCTGTATCAGAAGACATCAACAAACCGGGACCAAATAATGGACTAACCATTGCAAGTGAAATATTGTCTGAATTTCTATTGAGCCAATTACCAAATTTTCTCCACGTATTTCCACTAGGGTCAGTATAAATAAGCGGATTGTTCAAACAATACCCATACCTATTATAATTTTGCGGATTAAATGGATCTTGTACATAATTATCCGGAGAGAACATACGCCCAAGGATAGGGTCGTACACACGGCCGTTCATGTTGATTAAACCAAAGGTATACAAATGCTCGTGCATGGTATAGCCACGTTCAAGCCGATTGTAACTGGTTACATATTCACTCCAATTGTTTGGGTTACGTTCACGCCCCCAAGCATCAAAGCTGTGGCGTTCTACTACCGTACCTCCTTCTGTAACTAACGCAGTTAAACTTCCCAAATGGTCGGTACAAACATAAAACAAACTATCGGTGCTGCCTGTGCGTATAATCACCGCTGTGAGTCCGCTCAGTGTGTAAATATAGTGAAAATAGTTAGTAACTCCTCCTTGGATTTTGATTTCATAATCACCGAGATATTTCTTGGTTTTAACCAGCGTACCGTTGTTGTACCATTTACCTTCTATGCGCTGTTGGTCAGTACCATAACGTATGCTCATATTATTCACATCTTCGTTTATGGTAGCTACTTTACCAAAGGCATTGTAGGTAATGGTTTGTTGAAACGCAGGTATATTTGTGTTACCTAATACCGCATTTACTGCATGAGGATGCTCTGGTAAATTATATTGATAAGTTCCGGCATCGTATTTATAAGTTATATTGCCGTTTGGTGCATAGATAATTTCCTTATTAAGACCAGTATAAGGTATAATCCATCTTAATCTGTCCAGATTATCATATTCAAAATCTTCGGATTGTGAATTTATAACATCCGAACGAAACATCAAATTACCCTTTGCTTCATCAAAAATGTAGGTAAAATTCTGAATATTACCTGCATCCAAGGTAGTTCCCGTTTTTTGTCCTTCCAAAAAGCCATTTTCAGAATAGGTATTTTTTGTAAACAAACCGGTTCCTTGTTTAAACCTTGTCCCCTTGCTGTTTTGTTCGGTTAGTTCCCAAATTACGTCATTGGTCAATTTTAATACTTTATAGAGTTCACCATTATAAGGGCTGTATGTATACTTAACTTGATATCCCGATGGATACGTTTTCTGAGTAACACGATTAAAGTTATCGTATACAAAGCTTGAGGTATAAGTTTCGCCTGCAGCTATTTCGTCTGTTACGGAAATGGTTCGTCCATAACTATCGTAACTAAAGCTTTGCTTATGATAGCCTTTCCCTGTTTCGGTAGAAAGGATGTAATCGGTTAATCCGTTTGCTGTATAGGCATAGTTTAACGTAATGTTATTAGGACAGATTTTAGTTAACGGTCTGCTACCTACATCATAAGTCATACTAAACTCATAACCACGTGCATCAGTTTGTTTTTTAAGTCGTCCAAAGGCATCGTACTCGTACCGAGTAGTCCCGGCATCGGGATCGGTTAGTCGGGTTTGCTGTCCTTTGGCATTGTAAGTCATAGTGGTAGTTGCACCTGCAGCTGTTATTGTTACCGGTTGCCCTGAGCTATGATATGTATAGCTTACTGTATTTCCCATGGCATCTTTAGCCGATAATACATCCCCTATAGCATTTAGTGTTTTAGAACTTGTCCGTCCATTAACTATACTATTAATTGTAAGGCCGTTATAACTTACCGAAGCCGTAGAAGTAGGACTTGCTATAGTGCTTTGTCTTCCATAATCATCGTAGGTATAACTTGTCCATCGAGGTGTTTCACTCTCAAATCGAGGCTCGCTTGTTGCCGCTACCCTACCCTTAGGGTCATATTCTTTGTCGGCTACTATTTTTTGATTAAACGCATTATACGAAATAATTTGGAGTTCTCTGCCTCTAGCATCGTAGTAGGTTATAACATTAGGATTACCATCACCCGAAGCAGTTACCTTATACAGAGCATTGGTTGGTTGATTTCCATCAGTAGCCCAATTTGTAGTAGAATATTTATTTATTCCTGTTGGAGAAATACTTGATACAATTTTTCCCCAAGCATCGTACGTATATTTAACGATATTGCCCAAATGGTCTTTCTCAGTTAAAACATTTCCGAAAATAGGATCATATGTTTTAAAAGAAGTAAAACCTAAAGCATTGGTAGAACTTAAAACCCTACCTTGATTATCCACTGTAATTGTATTTACAGATGTTTCTTCTCCCGAAGCACTTGTTTGTACAGTTAATGGAATTCCAATAGAGTTATAATTTGAATAAGTAGTAGTTATAGGTTTATCCGTATTGGCAAAATCAACTTGCATTAAAAGGTTTCCTTTGTTATCGTAAGTATAGGTTTGTTTTTGTTCAAAAGCTGGTTGATTACCATATGTTTTAGTTTTAGTATTTTCAGCTACTTTATAAAAAATACCTGATGAACCAATAGATGTGTATGTAAGATTATTTCTTTCTGTAACATCAGTGCCATATTGAATCTGACTTTCTTCTAATTTTCCTTCTTCATCATACGAGAAAGTGCTATTAATAGTAACTGCTTTTAAATTATCAGTTTGTACGGAACTGCTCACATAGGGTCTGAATTGTTTGCCAAATAACAAACTGTTTGTTTGTGAGCTTTCTACAGCATTGGTATTTACAGTTGATGCTAGCAGCTCCGTATCACCTAAAAAGACTTCGGTTTTCTTTAATGTCGTATTGTAAAAAGGAGTATTCACCTCAAAGGTTTGTATTAACCGTTGATTTGTAGTAAGCGAAGTAGTAATGAATTTCTCAAAACCAAGGAAACCTCGCCCTTGCAGGTGGACTAATAGGTTTCTGTATTCATATTTTTCCGTACTCCATATTTCGTTATCACTTCCACCTTTTAATACGGTAGAGGTTTTTACATCATTTACTACATAGAGTGGTGCTTTAATTGAGACAAGCGGATAGCTTGGAGTTGAACTTGCTTCTTTTTCAAATACGGTTGCATCGGAAAGCGTTTTATAGGTAATTTTGGTTTGATTATTTAGGCCGTCAATAACTTCAGCTATATGATAGCCTGGCATGCCTTGGTTAAACTTATAAACAGCCCCGTTTCCAGTATATAGTTCTACATTACCATCTGCATTAAAATCGCCTAATTGGAAATTACTAGCAACACCAATATCTACATTTATTGTATCGTATTGCAAGTTTGATTTATTTATCCATATTTCTTTTAATGATGAACTATAAAACTTTAGTAAGTCTTGCAATCCGTCACCATTGACATCGCACGATCGGAAAAATAAAAATGGTTGTGTTGTTGCTGTAATATATTCTAACACTTTCAAATTTTTATCACTAGTTCCATACGTGTTTTTATCTTCTAGGCTAATGTTATAACCATATGTTATTTCAAACACAGTATATTGATCAGGATAATCAATATAAAGATCTTTTATAAAAGTGACATTTGGATATATAATGACACCATCACTATTAAATAATTGATTATAGGTTACAAACCTATGTTCTAACCGCCCAGTTGACGTTATGATTTGAATATAAAATGCTTCAAACTTCTTCAAAGGTCTTGTTGAATATATACTTGTACTAGGAGGTGAGAAGATAATATACCCATTAAACCGATCTTCCATATCTTCGTAATGAATAATTCTTGTCTCTTTATTTGCCAAGGCAACGACAAGTTCAGAAGTACCATCGTTGTTATAATCCGTTAGTCCCATTGTACAATAATCAGGTACTGAAGTTTTAGTAAAATCCCCATCTATTGTTTTGTTGTAAATGGAATTATTAACACAATCAGCATAATCTATCAACCCATCACCATTATAATCCAATGGCATCATTTTATCTTCTTTCACAAAGATGTTATCTCCATGATTTGCTTCCTTTATAAATTCAAAAGAATTTGTTGCTAAGTTGAAAGAATAAAATTTATTACCTGTGTTAACATCCGTCTTAGAATCTTTAAAGTCGGTTTTCCCATCTTGATTAAAATCAACATTAGCATCATCCATTTCAATAATTGAACTTATAGTAGGAATATTTTCTTGAAATCTATCAGATGAATTTATATTATAAAAATAATAATTAAAATTATTTGCCTTATAAAAAAGATCATTAAAATTATTGCATTCACTATAACAACCTTTGTCAAAACCGATTGACTGATGAATATCTTTCCATGCATGTACTATTTGACAACATTTGCTAATGTCATACTCTAGTTCTTTAGTTCCAACAACAATCTCACTTACCCCGTCTCCATTGAAATCACCACTCGAAACTAAAAATATGTCTTTCATATATTCTTTCATCGTTTCTATCTCAAAAGGTATAATATGTCCAATATCAACATTATCCTCACAAGTAGACCCATTCTGATTAACAATGTCATTGTAAGCATAATACATATCATATGCTAGATTCTCATATTCTTCAGAATATAAATAATACAAGCCACAACGAGGTAATAAGAATGCATCTGGAATCAATAATAATCCATTTGGACTACCTTTATAGAAAAGCAACTTATGGTGGTATGCCTTACGATCTTCCCAATCATACTTAAAACATACTGGCGTTTTATTTATATCTCCCCAAGGGTTAAAATTTTCTTTTCTATATACAACTATATCGTTATAACCATCGCCATTATAATCACCATTAAAGATTTGATCTGATTCTAAGAAATAAATACCACATGAACCTGCCTGAGGCGCTGTATATTTGGGTTTTGACCATTTAAACAAAGTAGGATTTAAACTCTGACCTTCTTGATTGGTTTGAGTTCCTTCGGTAAGTTGCGAGATACTGTTCTCTTGACTGTACTTTAAATCGTAACTCCCCATCAAGGTATTATCGGTATAGAGTTCAATTTTTTCTAATAACACCGTTCTGTTGATGGTATTATCTCGCAAATAGCCCGACCATTTATCCGTTCTTTCCATATACAAAAACTGCACTCTGTTAGAGGCAGCCTGAGAAACATTGCCTGTATAGTCGATAGATAAAAGATAAAACTCGCCGGTGCTTGTGTTTTTTTGATAGAAATAGGTCATAAAATTGCCATTCGCATCGGTTACTTTTGCCAACATCCAACTAATAGTGCCCCCGTTTGGCACATCAAAACGGGAATTATCGGTTGTGCCGTATTCAAGGGTTTTGCCATCGGGAGTTAAAACGATAAACCCGCCACCGCTTTGCTTGGTAATTTTGGCATTATTGGCTACTTCGGTAACGAAATTAGTTCCTGCCAATCCTTTATAACCGTTGTCTTTACATAACAGACGCATACCATCTAAGGTCAATGGATCGTCGGCATCTAGCAATAAACCGGAAGAAATACCGTCATGATAAATGCTATTTCCACTCCGGCTAATTGCTGATGTGCATGATAAGTTCCAACCTATGCCCATAATACCATCACCCCCTTGGCTATTGTAAACCAAAGAAACCTCAGGTTGCATACCCATAATACCTTGAGGCACGGCTATTGGAATCTGATAGGTAGCACTACCACTTGCCGATACGTTTAATCCTCCGGCTACCGTACCCACTTGCAGGTTTTTGTTAAGTTCTCGTACAGCAAGTCCTTGTTCATCATTATTAACTTCAGTTGTAGAACCATTATAATCCTGGTCGCCCACTACAGTCTTGTCTATTGCCGCTCTAAAGCTGTTTCCTGACGTAGCAGTATAAACAAACCCCGGATTCATAGTTACTCTATCTCTTGCTATTGAAGGGTTTTGAGTAGCAGTAGGCGGTGCACTAAGATTAATGACGGTTTGTGAAGAAATTGTTTGTATTGCCAACAGACAAAACAAAGCTGTATATTTAATGATACGCATAATATATATTGTTGTTACCAATAATCTTAATCGGTTAGATTAATGTCAAGTTCCTTTAAATAATTATTGAAATTAAAATATATCCCATTCTGAGATTATAGCTTTATTTATTTTTCAAACTCTCAAGTTCTGACTTAAGCGATTGAATTTCTTTTTGTTGTTGAATAGAATAAAGGGTTAGTTCTTCTACTTTTTGCAACAGTTTAGCTTGCATTTCGGCTAAGTTCACTCCGTTTTCTTTTACCTCTTGAGCTGAAGGGATATTAGGAAGGTGGCCGTTATCTTCAATAAATTGGTTTACTTCTGCTAAGCTTGGAAGGTTATAGTTCTTTTCAAAAACAAAATCAGCCCATCCATTTAAATCTACTTTCACCTCTTTTGCATGGATAGTTCCATTAACATCTAGCGCATTTTGGGGGTTTACTGTACCTATACCCACTTTGCCAGAGGCAGTCATAGTAAATACTTCATCAACACCAGCTCTAAAATATAAATGGTCTACATAATCAATATATGCATTAGTACTATGATGCAAACGAAGTCTAGGGCCGCCCTCATCCCCATAGCCACCTATCCATAAAGAACTATTCTCAGGTGTATGAATATCTCCATTTACATCCAAAGTAGATATAGGAGTTGTTGTTCCAATACCAACATTACCTCCTCGGGCATTTAATAAAAGAGGAGCTACTACTGTTCCATAATCCACCGACTGAATATATCCTACATGTGTATCCGATTTTACACCCATATATAGTACCTGATCTGTTCCTTTTATTTGAATACCATTATTCGGATTATCTTCATTAAATAAAGGATCTCCTTCTGCTACAATTTCGAATTTTGCTTTAGGAGTAGCTGTTCCAACACCTATATTTCCACCTAAAACAGTTACGTCTCCTCCATTAAAATAACCTGCCCATCTTTTACCAACAGGTCCCACAACAGATGAGAATATTCCATATACATTTCCATTACCATGATTATATGTTCTCGATAGAATTCCATAAACTGGACTCATTGAAGCTTGATTTTGAATAAGATTTAATTTATTTTTAGTTTCAGCAATAGTACCTATACCTACGCTACCACTAAATATTACATTGCCATTTACATCCAATTTTTCTCTAGGGTCTATTGTTCCAATACCTACTTTACCTCCAATTATTGCATTACTTGAAGTATACGTATTTTCGTTGTATGTTCTTGGGGTATTATCCACAGCATAATTTAAACTGAACCCAGCATATCCATCTGCATAACATACACTACCATCAGAAAAAAACAGTACTTTTGCCTTTCCTGTTGGAAGGATTGTTGACACAGTTCCAGTAGCAGAACCAGTTAATATTTTTACTATGTTCATATTTCCTGCATTGTCAACAGAACAAATCCAAACATAATCACATTCCTCTTCTGTGTCAACAGTGTATGTTATAAGCACTGGTTTTTCGGGTGTTCCGGTATTAATATCCCATACTTGCTGCATATCATCAATATACCCTGTTGTTAATGATATAGTTCCACTTTGTTGAGCATAACTATCAATTCCTAATGCCATAAAAGATAAAGCTAGCCCTATTGTATAAAATATTTTTAAGTTCATAATATTAGTATTTGTATGTTTGAATAATGATGTGTTAAAAAGTTATTTTTTTTGTTTAGATACATATTCAGCTTTTCGTAATTCTCTTTTCTCTTGTAAAATTGTTTTTTGCGATTCAGTAAGGATACTATCTACTCCCATTTTATAAGCTTGCTTAATTTGTATCTTTTGAATTTCCTGTGCCTCTGGGTTAGTCAATTTATTTGCTTCTTGTAACTTTACAATAAAAACTTCTGCTTTTTTCTGTATGGCTATTTTCTGACTATCGGTAAGTTGAACATCCTTACAAATTTTTTCCAACATTTTTTGGGATGTAACTTTCGCATTTACACTTTTAGGTTGAGCTCCAAATGTAAAGCTTGTTACTATAAACATTAAAGAGATAAAGGTGATTTTTTGTACTGTTTTCATTTTATTAAATTTATTTATTGTTTAATTATTTTCCATTCAGTAATTTTTCCATCAACTACTATTCGTAAAATATAATTTGCTGATGGAAAAGATGAAATATCAAGTTCAGTTGTTGCCTGCAAATCTTGTTTGGTTATAAGCAACTGTCCTCTGATATCATGTATAGTTAATGAGGCTTTTTGATTTTCTATTAAATTTTTAATATCAATAGTTAAATGCCCTTTTGTGGGATTAGGATAAATACTAATTACATGATTAACTAAAGTAGAATCTGTTACAGCTTCTTTTTCTCTTGGAACATTATCTTCTGTAAGTTTCCCCGAGCGACGCACTAGAATAGTGCGTTGTGTTCTGTTTCCCGATGCATCGTATGCAAAGCCATAATCATTTGCCGAAAATAAAGAGATGTGACTTGTAACCATAATTAATAAAAGGGAAAAGCAAATCTTCTTTTCAATAAAACTACTCATACGTTTTTTATTTATATTATACTTTATTTTTTAAAACGGCAAAGAAATACCATATTGTTTAATACACAATAAATTAATTGTTAAATTTTCATAAAAACTCAACCTACAAACATTTTTTTATATTTCTTACCTCCACTCCAATTTACCTGCTTTCGGATGGTTTAAATTCTTTGTTTTTTTATATATTTGTAGAAATAGTAGCTCTACCTGTTTGCAGAGCAAGCATACGATTAAAACCCTCAACAATATGTCCAGAAACAAAAAAAATAACCTTGGAAAACCGCAACGCATAAAAAAGAATGCCTTGTTTAATTTGGTAATCGAAGCCATGCAGGCATCTCCCTATAAATTGTATAATTACAAGCAGTTAGCATCGGCACTTGGGCTAAGCACCATACCCGAACGACAACTGCTAATGGCCGTTTTAGACGATTTGGCTTTGCAAGAAATGGTGGTTGAGGTAGAACGAGGCAAATACAAACTAAATACACGCGGAGGATATGTAGAAGGAACCATAGACCGACAATCGAGCGGCAAAAACTACCTGTTGCCCGATGATGGCGGAGAGCCTATTTTTATTGCAGAACGCAGATTAAGGCAGGCTATGAACAAAGACCGCGTAAAGGTATTTTTATATGCACACCGCCCAGGCACTGAACCCGAAGGCGAGGTAGTAGAAATTTTAAAACGGGCACAAGAAAATTTTGTGGGCATATTGCAGGTTTCTAAAAACTACGCTTTTTTACGCATAGATAACCGCATTTTGAGTAGCGATATTTTTATCCCACTTGATAAACTAAAAGGCGGAAAAGACGGACAAAAAGCCATTGCCCGAATGACAGAATGGAACGCCGGAGAGGCAAATCCTAAAGGCGAGGTGGTTGATGTGCTGGGCGATGTGGGCGATAACAACACAGAGATGCATGCTATTTTGGCGGAATTTGGTTTACCGTACAGGTACCCCAAAGAGGTAGAAGATGCAGCCGCCTTGATACCCGAAAAAATTAGTGAGGAAGAAATACGCAATCGGGTAGATATGCGCAAAGTGCCTACATTTACTATCGACCCGCGCGATGCAAAAGATTTTGACGATGCGCTGTCTATACGCAAACTGCCTAACGGATTGTGGGAAGTAGGGGTGCATATTGCCGATGTTACGCATTATGTAAAGGCGGACAGTATTATTGATAAAGAAGGCTACAAAAGGGCAACTTCCGTTTATTTGGTTGATAGAACAGTGCCTATGTTGCCCGAAAAATTGAGTAATAAACTGTGTTCGTTACGCCCCAACGAAGAAAAACTTTGTTTCTCGGTAATTTTTCACATAGATGATGCAGCTAAGGTGCAAGCATACAACATTTGTAAAACGGTAATTCTATCGGACAGGCGCTTTACTTACGAAGAAGCCCAACAAATAATTGAAACCGAAGAAGGCGATTTAAAAGAAGAAATACTGGTACTTGACAAGTTAGCTAAAATTTTACGCGCTCAACGCTTTATCAAAGGAGCAATAGCTTTTGAGCGCACAGAGGTGCGTTTTGAAATTGATGCCAAAGGAAAACCCTTAAGCGTATATTTTAAAGAAGCCAAAGACTCTAATAAACTGATAGAAGAATTTATGCTATTGGCTAACCGTACGGTGGCTACTCATATTGGTAAACCGGGCAAGGGTCAAAAAGCAAAGGTGTTTGTATATAGAATTCACGATGTGCCTAACCCCGATAAACTGAAAACTTTTTCTGATTTTATCCGCCGATTTGGGTATAAACTTAAAATAAGCGGTAAACAAACCGAAATATCAGCCTCCATCAATCAGTTGCTCGATGAGGTAGAAGGTAAAAAGGAACAAAACTTGATAGAAACAATCGCCATACGCTCTATGGCGAAGGCTGTTTACAGCACTTTTAATGTGGGGCATTACGGACTGGCATTCGACTTTTATACGCATTTCACCTCGCCCATTCGACGGTATCCGGATATGATGGTGCATCGGTTGTTAGAAAAATATTTGGCCGAAGGGAAAAGTGTAAGCGCCGATGTGTACGAAGAAAAATGCGAACACAGTTCGGAAATGGAACAAATTGCTGCCAATGCCGAGCGTGCTTCTATTAAATACAAGCAGGTAGAATTTATGTCGGACAAAGTAGGAATGGTATTCGATGGTGTAATTTCGGGCATTCAAGAATGGGGTATTTATGTTGAATTGAATGAGAATAAATGTGAAGGCATGATTCCTATTCGTGATTTAGACAACGACTACTACGTATTCGACGAAAAAAATTATTGCTTAGTTGGCCGCCGCACCCACAAAAAATTTCAGCTAGGCGACGAAATAACCGTAAAGGTTGTACGAGCCAATTTAGAAAAGAAACAACTGGACTTTGTATTGGCGAGCAGCTTTTAATTTGAGGGAGTTGAGGTAATTAAAATAAAAAGCCGAATGTTCACTTCTCAATTAAGTGTTTTTGGTCTTTGTACAATAGCATTCTTTTTTCTACCACCCTACAAGGTTCTCCTTTTTGCGATATACCCTCAACTACAATGTTGTAAGGCGAAATTCTATCGCTGGTATAAAAAGAAAAAATGGCTTTTCCGTTAAGGCCTGTTTTTACTTCCGGAATAAACGTAATGGTGCTTCTCCAATCAGGTATAGGGTTGGTGCGTTCGGAAAAGAATTCGTACTTGGGCTCGTAAAAAAGCACATTATCGGCATAACCCAAAGGCATAACAGTGGCAATGTTTTGCTTATCAGCACTCGATGATACGGGATTATTTTTTTTAAACGCCAAGGCAATTAAGGTGTTGTGTAAATCATCGGCATTTTCGGCATGCAGGTTCTTTTTAAGCACTCTAACAGACTCCAGTTCTTCCATTTTAATATTCTTTACTTCGTGGTACGAATAAATGATACCATCGATAGCAAAGCGCGGACCCGAAATAGCTTGTTGGTGAGCATTAATCTCTGCCGAAGGCTTTGCTTGTACGTTTTCAGTCCAGTTTTCTAATCCGGGCAATGTTTTAATCAAAGCAGGCAAGTCCTTTGCATTGCGCTTTGAGAGAGAAAGTCCTTCTAAAACAAACTCTTCTTGACTAAATAAGAACTGTTCGTTTTTAGATTCTTCCACAATCTTTTGGGCAGTAATAGCAATTAAACCTCTTCGTTTGGCATAAATATTTCGGGTGCCGTTTTCGTTAAAATATTTTTCGTTGGTAACTGCCATATACTCTTCTGTAATTGGTGTTGGTGCGTTAATAGGAAAAATACTGTTGTCAATATCCGGAAAAACCTGCTCCAATACCTGAATACTTATTTTATCTTTTACCGGCTTTTTTAATCTGGCTTCAATAGTAAAATGAGCTTTATCGGGAAAGAGAATACTATCGAAAGAAAAGGCGCCGTCGTCGGTTGTAATTGCTTCGTTAAAATACTGTATTGAGGGCGAATATACCAACACTTGCACATTAGAAAGCGCTTTATTTTTAGTTGCCGTTTGAACCGTTCCGGCTAAAGCATAGCCTTTCTCGAGCGGATGAGGAGTTGGATCCATTTCTTTATTAAACGCAGCTTGAAAGTTAAATCGTTTCCAGCCTTGAGTCATCAGCAGTAAATCGATGTCTTCTTCGGCATTTCTATTTGAAGGGTCGAAATACAATCCGGGTTTTTCAATGTATCCTTTAAGGTCGGACGTAAGTAATAAATTACTCATAATATTATCGTTACCGGCGTCTAATTGCACCGCATTGGCATCGGTTACAGCAACAGAAAAAGAACCATCTACTATCGGTTCGCCTTTCGAATCTTTGGCTTGTATTACACAATACACTTTTTCCCTTTTATCATGTACCGCTTTCGAAAAATCTACCGCTATAGCCGTAGGGTGCTTGGGTCGAACAAAAGCAAGTCGTTCGGAGATAGGAATTCCGTCTTTATCGAGCAACACAAAGTGAGCAATGCCCGGATGCATATCTTTGGTATTGAACACTACTGCAGGAGTAAAACCTGAAATTGGCTCATTATAAAATACAGTTCCTCCCATATGCCCGATAAGCGTAAGAGAGTCTTTTACCATACGATTAAGTTCCGATTTTACATACACCAAAATGCGTCCATATTTAACTACGGCTCCTAAAGCAAAAGTTTCCTTTTCTCCTTTTGGCAAATCGATACGTTTTGTTTCGCCGGTAGCTGTTTTAAAAATAATATGATAACGCTTAAATATCTCCGTTAAAAAACAAAACTTACCCATACCTAAGTGTTCACTCTTAAAATCCATTACTTTTTTATCCTCTTCATCGTAAAGAGTTCCTTCTACATCGACAGATAATCCGTCAGTTTTTATTGCTTTAAAAGCAATACAGTTAGTGGCACCATGTATTATTTTCCCTCCTTCGGGAAAAATTTGCACATCAAACTCATTTTTTATTGGAAGTATAAATGTGCGTTCGTATTTATTAATGGTATCTTCGTAATAAACGGTTAAAGTAGGCTTCTTCCCTTTAAATTTAAGTGGATTGTATTCAAAACGAAATAGCCCATCGACCGTTGTTTCTATCGATGAAGTTTTAGATTTCTTTTTATGATTAGAAGTGAGTTTGTAATTAATGTTTGTAATTTTTAAAGGCTTATCTTTTTGTGCGAATTTAATTTCGGCCATTGCCATTTTTGGCGATAAAAAGGAATATTTTACGCTTGTGCGTATTTCGCTCGAGAGATTGTTGCCTATAAAAAAAGGTCGTTGGTAAAAAAAGGCATCGCCTGCATTACGCATCCAATTTGTATAGGCACGTATGCGATAGGTTCCTTCGGAAAGAGTTTCGTGTAAGAAAAAACTGCCGCTAAATACACCCTCAATTTTATTCAGCTTTTGTCGGTATATAAGTGAGTCGCGGCTATTAATAAGTTCTACATAAATAGCATTATTCAAGGTATCGGTATACAAACTCGAAGCATCTAACAAATAGGCACGAAACCACATACGCTCTCCTGCAGCATAGTAAGGCTTATCAAAATGCAAATACAGTTTCTCTTGACGAGGAAGCGATAACTGCCGAAAGGTATTCCAGTCTTGGAGTTCAACCTCAACGGTTTGCGAAAAAGCACCCCTGAATGGGAGTAAAAAACACGCAACGAACACAACTAAAAGTATATCTTTTTTCATTCCAACTCTATAAATTTAAAGACATAGGCATGCCTTTTAATAGTTTAATGCAAACAAAAATATCAATTTCAAACAGATAAGCAAGAATGTTTGCGAATTCTTTTTACATAGAGCTTGTTATTCTGTCGGTTTTTATACTTTTGCAAGGCATTAAAACATGAACACAATGATACCACCTTTTTTACAAGCTAGAGATAAAGTTGCCTTGGTTTCGCCTTCGGGGCATATAGAAGAAAAATACATTGAAGGGGCAATAAAAGTGCTTTTTGAATGGGGTTTGCAACCAATAGTAGGCAAGTTTGCTCGTGGTGAATTTGGCCGATACTCCGGAACGGTAGAACAGCGGGTATCCGATTTTCAGGAGGCTTTAAACAATCCAGAAATAAAAGCTATTTTATGTACTCGTGGCGGCTATGGATTGATGCAAATTATCGATTTCATCGATTTTACCGAGTTCGAGATTAACCCTAAATGGATTATTGGATATAGTGATATAACGGTACTGCATGCAGCTGCGACTAATTTGGATGTAGTTTCGATGCACGCAGGCATGGCCAAACAAGTTACTGAACTACCAGCCGATTCTACTATTTTAAGTAATTACAAACAAATTCTTTTCGGGAAATTGCCCAGTTATACAGTAGCACCTCATCCTTTAAACAGAAAAGGAACAGTTCAAGGAGAAGTTATTGGAGGAAATCTTTCGGTGTTATATGGTTTGCGTGGAACTCATTTCGATATGGATGGATACCAAAAAATCCTTTTTATCGAAGATATTGGAGAGAAACCCTACCATATAGATAGAATGATTCACAATTTGAAAATGGGTAATATTTTAGAAAGTATTGATGGCTTAATAGTGGGTCAGTTTACCGACTATGAAGAAGACCCGCTAATGGGAAAAACGGTGTATGAATTAATTGCCGACGCAGTAGCCGAATACGATTACCCCGTTTGCTTCAACTTTCCGGCAGGGCATATTGATAGCAATGTACCATTATTGATTGGAGCTACAGCTAGATTTACGGTAGATAATGAAGTAATACTGAAGTATTAGGGTTGTTAAATATTCTTCGTAAAAACTCATAACACTCTTCAAACTAAGTTTTTCCTCAAGAGTTCAAAAAAATAATTAACTATTGTTTTTATCAGCTACATTTGAATCCTGCCTATCTATATCTCTATTAAAATAAAATGATTTGAGAAAAATCCTTATCTTTAGTTTACTCTTTTTTCTTTTACTCACGCCAACCATGATCGCACAAAAGAAACTTACGCTGGATGATGTTACTCCCGGAGGAACAGGCTATAAAAAGCAGCAGCCAAAAACACTCGAACAGCTTCAATGGTGTGGCGACACACTTCTATTTGTACGTGATTCATGCTGTATTGAATGGTGTGCAACTACGCAAAAAGAAACCCTTATTTGCTCGCTTTCTGATTTAAATGAAGCCCTGAGCGCAGTTAGTATTAAACCACAAAAAAATATTCCTCCATTTTTTTGCTCGGATAAAAATCTCACACTCTGTTTTTGTCTTCCAAAGCAACTCGTATTTTATAATTGTACATCAAAAAAAATACAACAACTTATTAAGCTGAAAAAGGATTGGAGAAACAAAGATTTTTGTTCCCAAACAGGTAACATTGCCTTTACTACTGGAAATGGATTATTGGTAATTTCAGGAAAAGAAGTGCTAAAAATTACGAATAAAAGGGAGAAAAACAGTACATACGGGCAAGCGGTTCACCGCAACGAATTTGGGATTACAAAAGGAACTTTTTGGAGTCCGCAAGGAAATTATTTAGCATTCTACCGTAAAAACGAAAGCTTGGTGGCTGATTATATTCTTACCGATAACAGCAAAAAACCTCCTAGCTCTAAAAACATAAAATATCCGGCTGTAGGCGAAAAAAGTGAACAAGTTACTATCGGAATTTATTCGATAAAAACAGGGAAAACAATCTACTTGAAAACAGGAGAACCTTTGGACAGGTATTTTACTAATCTTTGCTGGACTCCAACCGAAAAAGAACTGATTGTGGCAGAGCTCAATCGGAATCAAAACAGTTGTACCCTAAAAGCATATGATATACAAACCGGAAAAGGCCGTATGCTTTTTACTGAAAGCAGTAATACTTATGTAGAACCGGAAAAAACGCCTCTTTTTATCAACAATAATAACTTTATTTGGCAAAGCGAACGCTCCGGTCACAATCATTTGTATAGGTACAATTTAACAGACAGCACCTGCCAAACGCTTACATCGGGCAATTGGGATGTGTTGGAATTGAACGGATATAACAAAGAAAAAGGCTTCCTTATTTTCAGCGCTACCAAAAATAGTGCTTTGGAGAAAAATGTGTACCGTTTGGATTTAGCTTCAGGCAAAATAGAAGAGCTAAGTGCTACAGGCGGACAACACGAAGTATTAGTTAGTGAAACAGCTAATTATATTGTCGACAATTTTTCATCACTTACCATTCCTCGCAGTATTAATCTGATAAATATTCATTCAAAAGCTACTACAAATTTACTGCTAGCTACCAATGCATATGCCGGTTATACACTGCCCGAAATAAAACTCGGAACCATAAAATGTGCCGATAAAAAGAACGATTTGTACTATCGGCTAACACTTCCTGTCGATTTTGACGAGAATAAAAAATACCCTGTTATTGTATATGTATACGGCGGACCTCACGTACAATTGGTTCAAAACACTTGGTTGGGAGGTTCTAAGGGCTGGGAATTATTTATGGGACAAGAAGGGTTCATTTGTTTTTCGGTAGATGGGCGAGGTTCTGCAAACCGAGGACAAGCTTTTGAAGAAGCTATTTATGGCAACATTGGCAAAGCTCCTTTAGAAGACCAATTGCAAGGAATAGCTTTTTTAAAAAAATTACCCTATGTAGATAGCACACGCATGGGTGTTTATGGTTGGAGTTTTGGTGGGTTTATGAGTACACAATTAATGACTAAAACACCGGAGCTCTTTAAAGTAGGCGTTGCCGGTGGTGCTGTAATTGACTGGCGACTTTACGAAGTAATGTACGGCGAACGCTATATGCAAACTCCCCAATTAAATGCTAAAGGTTACGAAGAAAATGACCTGACTAATTATGCTAAAAATCTACAAGGACATTTTCTGATGATTCATTGCGAACTCGACCCCGTTGTGCGTATTATCAATACCGAGCGTTTTTTAGATGCAGCAAAAGCAGCCGGTAAAAAGGTAGAATTTATTCGTTACCAAAAACACGAACACAATGTACAAGGAAAAGAGAGGGTAGATTTATTTGAAAAGATTACAGCGTTTTTTGTAGACAATTTGTAAAAAAAAGCTGCTTACTTCATCTCCTTTAACACCCTAATTGCTTCGGAAACGTGTTTTTCAACTTCGTTTTGCGAATTAAAAACAAACAACACTTTACCCGATAAATCAACAATATATGTAACTCGCCCGGGCAACACTCCCAAAGTTGTTGGTACCGCAAATAAATTTCGCACTACATTATCTTCGTCACTTAAAAGAGTAAAGCTTAGCCTATTCTTCTCGGCAAAAGCTTTATGACTTTCAACCGACTGTCCGCTAATGCCAATTACCAATGCATTTTCATCCTTAAAAGCCTCGAATTGATCGCGAAAAGTACAGGCTTGTTTGGTACACCCCGGCGTATCATCTTTTGGATAAAAATAAATAACCAACTTATTTTTGCCTATCACCGAATCGATATTAAATTCCATTCCGTTTTGATCCTTTAAACTAAATGAAGGAATTTTACTGCCCACTTCTACTTTTTCGGCTGCAATACACGCAATAGGAATTAGAAATAAAACAACTAATTTTAAAGTTAATTTACGAGTTTTCATGGCTGTTGATTGTTATTATTATATCGATTTAGAAATTATACCGGCTGTTTTTTGTATCTTTTTAAGTCCTGTTCGCTTCATGGCTGATTCTGCAAAAATTACCGCAAATTCTTCTTCCGTCATACGTAACCAATCACTGGTACTTAAATTAAGTATTTTTTCGTTCGGTTTAAACTCTTCAATGGTCGTTTTTGGTACTTTTTTATTCCACGGACAAACATCCTGACAACTATCACAGCCATACAATCGATTGGAAAGCAGGGAGTGAAAAGCAAGCGGGATATCTTCCTTGCTCTCTAAATTATGATACGATAAGCATTTCGAAGCATTAATATGGCGAGGGTCTTCTAATGCTTTGGTGGGACAAGCTTCCATGCAAAGATTACATTTTCCGCATTGCTCATCCATTGGCGTATCGTACTCCAATTCAACATCTACAACTAGTCCTCCTATAAAACAAAAAGAACCAAAATCAGGATGTATCAATGTGCAATTCTTCCCTAACCACCCCAATCCTGCTCGTTGAGCCCAACGTCTTTCCAATACGGCGGACGAATCGGCAAAACTTCGGGCATTTACCGGTTTTTCTAGTGGCAAAGCGTTTAGTTGTTTCAACAGCAAATTTAATTTTTGTTTTATAATCGGATGATAATCCTTCCCATAGCCATATTTTGCAATTTGGGGCAAGGCCGGATTTTGTAATTTCTCAGGAGAATAACTCATCAATACAACTATTACCGATTGTACATTCTCAAACAGAAGTCGTGGGTCAGTACGCTTTTCAAGGTTTCTTTCTAAATAACTCATTCCGGCGTGTTTACCCTCCGAAAGCCATTGTCGCAAATACGTTGCATCATCGGCAAGGTAATCGGCCTTGGCAATACCACAAGCCGAAAAACCTAGTTTTAGAGCTTCGGATTTTATGAATTTGGAGAGTATTTGTTTTTCCATGCTGTACAAAAATAAAATTAGAACACAAATTACACAAGCTAAACGCAACAAAATTCACTTTGTTATTATTTCTGCCTAAATATGGGTGTTTTGAAAAAACTATTTTCTGTCTTTTGTGAAAATTTGTGTAATTTGTGTAATTCGTGTTTCTCTGCCACTATTTTAATTTGCGAATAATCAAAAAATCATTACTTTTGCAGCCCGTTAAAGACAAATTATCAGAAACTTAGACCCAAAAAATATGAATATTGTTAGAAAAGACATTGATGCTGTAAATGCGCTTGTAACCTTACAAGTTAGCAAAGCCGATTACGAAGAGAAAGTAGAAAAAACCTTACGCGATTACCGTAAAAAAGCTTCTATTCCGGGCTTCAGACCGGGCATGGTTCCTATAGGTTTAGTCAAAAAGATGTATGGAAAAGCTGTTTTGGCTGAAGAAATTAACAAGCTTGTTTCTGAAAACATTTACGGGTATATTAAAGATAACGATATCAATATCCTTGGCGAACCACTTCCTAACGAAACAGAGCAAGCTCCCATAGATTTTGATGCCTTGGAAGATTTTGAATTTAAATTTGATATTGGCATTGCTCCCGATTTTGAAATTTCGTTGGATAAAAAAGACAAAGTTAAACACTACGAGATTACCTTAACCGATGAAATGGTGGATAACCAAGTAAAACAATATACCGGACGCTTCGGTCAATATATTCAAGTAGAAGAAATTGAAGAAAAAGATGTTGTAAAGGTAGATTTAGTTGAACTAACTGCCGATAAACAAACAAACGAAAACGGCATTAAAGGCGAAGCCGGAGTTCTTTGCCCTACTTACATAAAAGACGCTAAACAGAAAAAATTGTTTATCGGTAAAAAAATTGGCGATACTATTATTTTCAATCCTAAAAAAGCCTTCGAAAATGTTGCTGAAATTGCTTCGATGTTGAAAATTACAAAAGAAGAAGCCGAAAACGTAACAGCCGATTTTCAACTAACAGTAACGGGAGTTACTCGCTATCAAGAAAGCGAAATTAACCAAAGCTTGTTTGATAAAGTTTTTGGCGAGGGAGAAGTAAAATCGGAAGAGGAATTTATTGCTAAAATCAAAGAAAGCATTCAACAAAACTTGCAATCAGACAGCGATTATAAATTTGCTTTAGATGCTCGTACTACGTTTATCAAAAAACTGGATAAAGTGGTTTTTCCCGATGGCTTTTTAAAACGATGGGTATTGGCTACAAACACTGATATTATCCCTGAAAAGTTAGAAGAAGATTATTCAAAAATGATTGAAGACCTAAAATGGCATTTAATAAAAGATAAAATTGCAAAAGCAAATAACATTCAAGTTGAAACCGAAGATGTAAATGCTTATGCGCGAAAAATTGCAAAAGCGCAATTTGCTCAATACGGCATGCCAAATGTACCCGACGATATCCTTGACAATTACGTAAAAGATATGGTAAAAGATGAAAAATCAATTAAAAACATAATTGAAGGCGTAATGAACGATAAAGTAGTGCATGTTATTAAAGAAAACGTAAAACTGGATACCACTAAAATAAGTATCGAAGATTTTAATAAATTGTTAGAAGCAAATTAATAATTAATTTCTTCTTTCAAAAAAAAGACTTTTGATAGTGTACTAAATGCAAACTATTTTTTTATAAATTTGTTTGCTTTTACAACCAAGTATCATTAGTCTTTTTTTATAAACGCAAAAATATAACGCCATGAACAACCTTAACGAATTTCGCAAATACGCCACCAAGCATCTAGGCATGAATGGCTTAACGCTCGATCAATATACAAGCATCACTAGCAATTACATTTCGCCTTCTATTTTGGAAGAACGTCAGCTCAATGTAACTCAAATGGATGTTTTTTCTCGTTTAATGATGGATAGAATTATCTTTTTGGGAACTCAAATAGACGATTATACCGCCAATGTAATTCAAGCACAACTGCTTTTTCTGGATTCTTCGGAACCCGGAAAAGATATTTCGATTTACCTAAACTCTCCCGGAGGTTCTGTATATGCAGGGCTTGGCATTTACGATACCATGCAATACATAAGTAGCAAAGTAGCTACTATTTGTACCGGAATGGCCGCTTCTATGGCAGCCGTATTACTTGTTGCCGGAGAAAACGGTAAAAGATCCGCATTAAAACACTCGCGTGTAATGATACATCAACCTATGGGAGGAGCACAAGGACAAGCTTCCGATATCGAAATTACCGCACGCGAAATACAAAAGCTTAAAAAAGAACTCTACACTATTATTTCCGACCACTCAGGCAAACCTTTCGAGCAAATAGAGAAAGACTCCGATCGTGATTATTGGATGACTGCTCAAGAAGCAAAAGAATACGGGATGATTGACGAAATTCTTTTCAGAGAAAAGAAAACATTGTAAAAAAGCACGCAGCAATAAAATATTATGGCAAAACAAAGCGAAAAATGCAACTTCTGCGGTAGAACAAGAAATGAAGTGGGGTTGATGATTACCGGCGACGGAGTGAATATTTGTAATCTTTGTGTACAAGCTGCTGCCGAAATTTTAAAAGAAAATACCGTTCACAAACCCACCGGTAAATTCAAATTTAAAAAAGAAGATTTACCCAAACCTGTAGATATTAAAAACTATTTAGACCAATACGTAATTGGTCAAGATGAAGCAAAAAAATACCTGTCTGTAGCTGTTTACAACCACTACAAACGCTTGATGCAAGAAAACAAAGCCGATGATGTAGAGATAGAAAAATCAAACATTATTTTAGTAGGTTCAACAGGTACCGGAAAAACCTTACTGGCACGTACTATTGCAAAAAAACTACACGTTCCTTTTACCATTGTAGACGCTACCATACTTACCGAAGCCGGCTACGTAGGCGAAGATATAGAAAGCATACTTACCCGCTTGCTTCAGGTAGCCGATTATAATGTAGAAGAAGCCGAACGAGGTATAGTATTTATCGACGAAATTGATAAAATAGCCCGCAAAGGCGACAACCCTTCTATAACAAGAGATGTAAGTGGAGAAGGAGTTCAACAAGGCTTGCTAAAACTATTAGAAGGAGCTGTAGTAAATGTACCTCCCCAAGGAGGGCGTAAACACCCCGACCAAAAAATGATTCCGGTTAACACTCAAAACATCTTATTTATTTGTGGGGGAGCTTTTGATGGCATCGAACGCAAAATAGCTCATCGCTTAAATACCAGAGTTGTAGGCTATGGAGCCCGTAAGAACTCCGACCATATTGAATTAGATAATTTATTGCAATACATTGCTCCTCAAGATTTAAAATCATTTGGACTTATTCCCGAAATTATCGGTAGGTTACCTATACTCACCTATTTAAATCCACTTGATAGAGAGGCTTTACGCAGAATTCTTACAGAACCAAAAAACTCTATCATCAAGCAATACACCAAATTATTTTTGATGGATGGGGTATCACTTACTTTTGATAACGAAGTGTTAGATTATATTGTAGATAAAGCTATCGAATTTAAACTAGGAGCCAGAGGCTTACGTTCAATCGTTGAAACAATAATAACCGACGAAATGTACGAAACACCTTCTAAAAACATTCAACAACTTGAAATAACCCTCAATTTAGCCAAAAGTAAAATTGAGAAAGCAAATCTTACCCGATTTTCTGCAGAATAACGCAAAAAGTGAAAAAATACATTTAAAACATACATCTTTATTAAAAAAAACCTGAAAATGGTGTGGTTTATAATAAACTTGTTTATAAATTTGTTTAACTATCAACGCAAAAAAAACAATTAACTTTTGCAACTAATCTTACATGGCAAAAAAACAAGAACTCTCTGTTCATCTAAAAAAATACTTTGGCTTTGATACCTTTAAAGGCAATCAGGAAAGTGTTATCCAAAATATTCTGGATGGAAATGACACGTTCGTACTTATGCCTACCGGTGGGGGAAAATCATTATGCTACCAACTCCCTTCTTTAATAATGGAAGGTACTGCCGTAGTAATATCTCCACTCATTGCTTTGATGAAAAACCAAGTGGATGCCATGCGCAACTTCAGCGAAGAAGACGGCATTGCGCATTTCATTAATTCTTCCCTATCAAAACAAGCTATCGATCAAGTAAAAGAAGATATCCTATCGGGCAAAACCAAACTTCTTTATGTAGCTCCCGAATCGTTAACCAAACTGGAAAATATTGAGTTTTTAAAAAACATAAAAATTTCTTTTTATGCCATAGACGAGGCTCATTGTATTTCTGAATGGGGACATGATTTCAGACCGGAATACCGCAGAATACGTCCAATAATTAACGAAATAGGTACGGCTCCTCTGGTAGCACTTACTGCAACTGCTACCCCAAAAGTACAACACGATATCCAAAAGAACTTGGCTATGCAAGATGCCAAGGTATTTAAATCGTCTTTTAATAGAGCTAACCTTTATTACGAAGTACGCCCTAAAAACAAAAGCATTGATAAAGAAATAATAAAATATATCAAATCGCAAGCCGGAAAATCAGGAATTATTTACTGCCTTAGCCGAAAAAAAGTAGAAGAATTAGCCGAAACTTTAAAGGTAAATGGTATTTTAGCGCTCCCTTATCATGCCGGTATTGATGGCCCTACCCGATCAGAAAATCAAGATAATTTTTTGATGGAAAAAGTAGATGTGATTGTAGCTACAATAGCTTTTGGCATGGGAATTGACAAGCCCGATGTGAGGTACGTAATACACTATGATATCCCTAAAAGTTTAGAGGGCTATTACCAAGAAACCGGACGTGCCGGACGAGATGGCGGAGAAGGACATTGTTTAACTTTTTATGCCAACAAAGATTTACAAAAATTAGAAAAATTTATGCAAGGCAAACCTATTGCCGAGCAAGAAATAGGCAAACAACTGCTGTTAGAAACAGCTGCTTATGCCGAATCATCTGTGTGTAGAAGAAAATTATTGTTACATTACTTTGGTGAAGAATACACCGAAGAAAATTGTGGAAGTTGCGATAACTGTATGAATCCAAAAAAACAAGTTGAAGGAAAAGAATTTGTTAGTGCTGTTTTAGAAGCAATTGTATTGCTTAAAGAAAGATTTAAAGCAGAACATATTGTTGATTTGTTAAAAGGCAAAGAAACAGCCGATATTAAGTCCCACGAACAAGATGAACTAGAGCTTTTTGGCGCTTATAAAGACGAAGATGAACGCTTTTTACATGCCGTAATCAGACAAGCCATGCTCTCCGGTTTTATTGATAAAGACATAGAAAACTATGGCTTATTAAAGATAACACCCGAAGGTAAAAAATACATGGATAAACCTCAATCGTTTATGATTACCAAAGACAACGATTTTGAGGAAGAAGACGAAGACGAAGCTCCAATAAGAGGCGGTGGAAGTGGTGCTGCAGACGAAGTATTGTTTTCTATGCTTAAAGACCTTCGTAAAAACCTTTCCAAAAAACTGGGAGTGCCTCCTTTTGTAATTTTTCAAGACCCCTCGTTGGAAGCAATGGCTACCAACTACCCTATTACCATGGATGAATTACAAAACATACCCGGTGTAGGTGGTGGTAAAGCCAAACGATACGGCGAAGATTTTCTGAAACTGATAAAAAATCATGTGGAAGAAAATGAAATTAT
>JAFGVL010000124.1 GCA_016938015.1 Paludibacteraceae bacterium | reverse complement strand
ATGTTTATTCCCAAACGGTCGCTATTCGATGGTTTTAAATATTCTACGTTTATTTGTCCGGTAACTGATTCGTAGCCATTAATAACCGATGCGGCTCCTTTTGAAAGTTGAATGCTTTCCATCCACGGACCCGGGGTGTAACCTAATCCATAAGGAGAGGCAATTCCTCTTAAGGTGGGCACATTTTCGTTTAACATTTGCACATAGCTGCCGGCCAAGCCTAGAAGTTTTATTTGTTTGGCTCCTGTTGCCGCATCGCTGTAAGCTACATCAACCGAAGGGTTTGTTTCAAAACTTTCGGATAAATTACAACAGGCGGCTTTGCATAATTCGCCGGAGGTTATGTTTTGTAAATTACTTATCGATTTTCGGTCGTAACTCGTTCCGGGAGTACTGGTAGTTACTACTAGCTCAGAAAGATTTACACCTTCATTAAGTTGTATGGCAACTGGTTTTGTGGGGTCAACAACTGTAACTATAGTTGTTTTGTAACCCACCGCCGAAACAACTAAAGTGTGGTGTTGTCGGTTTATTTGAAGTGTAAATTTACCTTGATTATTGGTTATAGCTCCCGTATTTGTGCCTTTCAGTAAAACAGAAGCTCCAATAATAGCTTGCCCGTTTTCTTCTGTAACAATGCCTTCAATCTGCTGACCGAAGCATGTTAGTTGACCTATTGTAAACAATAAGCCTAACACTATTTTTTTCATGAGTGTATGAATTTTAATTGTAAAATAGCTTAATAGTCTGATAAAAAGAGTTTATCAGATTCTTTTAGATACAATTAAAATTAAATGCGGAGTATACAATTAGAATTGAGCACTACTCTTCCTGTTTTGTAAGTAGGATTATCCGGAGGGATTAAAGTATGATTTACTAAGTCAATCGTCGAATTAGCAAGCAATACATTAGTTGCATAGAGAATTACGTGTGCTATTTGGGTGGTTGAAAGTTTTTCTGCTTCTGAAGCGATAATAGATTCATCTACCTTTAAATGAATAAGTTGGCAAGATTTCTCAGTGCAATCATTGGTATTTACACCTGCTTTGTGTTCGTCGTGATGATTAGAACAGCAAGTATTCTTCTCTAAATTATGACAAGGTTCATCCATTAAAGCTTCAATACCTTTGGCTTCGCATATATTGCAACAGTATTTAGCAATGTTATATCCACATGCAGCATACGAAAATAGCACAGACAATGTAGCTACGGTTAAATATGTAAGCCATTTTTTAATCATAGTGCAAAATTAGTGAATAAAACAGTTAACTAATATTTATTTAATAACAATTATAATAAAGTAAAAGTTTTTTGTTAAACTTGCATTAACAAATATTTAAATACACTTTTTAAATGAAAAGATTAATTGTCAGTTTATTAACAGTTTCTTCACTCTTGTTTTTTTTTAATTCTTGCAAAGAAAACTGCTCTTTGGAGTTTCTAAAAGTAGATCATACCAAAGTGCTTCGTTCTCCTTTGGCAAATGATACTACAAAAGGTTATTGCAAAGTAGATATTCAATTTTTGTATCCGATAGCCGGAGTGGAAGATTCTGTATTGAAAAAGATTCAACATACACTACTGCTTTTTGCTTTTGATACCACTTCTGTTGATTTAAATCCGAAAGCCTCTGTAAATGATTTTGTTCAAAAAAGATTTGATGAGTATACCCTTCTTATTAATCAAACAGATAGCAATACGGTGTTGTTATTAAATAATCAAGAATGGATTTTAAATACCCTTATTTTATTTAACGATATGGGAATCCTTTCTTACGAAATAAACAAGTACGAGAGAATTGGAAGAGATATTAGGAAAAACATTACACAGTATTTAGTATTCGATTTAAAAACAGGCAAGAAGCTTTCGGAGCGGGATATATTTGAAGATGGTTACGAAGCAAAAGTGACTGATTTATTGAAAAAACAAATAATGCTCGATAATGGTTTTGAAAGCGAAGAGCAAATGATTAATAACGGTTATTTTTTCGCCATGAATATAGTGCCTAACCATAATTTTAATGTAACCGAAAATGGTATTTCGTATGTGTTCAATCCCGACGAAATTGCCGTTTATTCTATGGGTCAAACAGAAGTTTTAATCCCTTTTAATAAATTGAAAAGCTGTTTGAAAAAAGATAGCCCGATAGAAGAATTGCTTAAAAAATAACTATGGATAGCATAAGCAAGTATTTTTCTTCTCTTACCGATAAACAAATTGAACAATTTGCGGCGCTCTACGGTTTATATGTAGATTGGAACAGCAAAATAAATGTTATTTCGCGCAAGGATATTGAAAATTTGTACTTGCACCATGTTTTGCATTCATTAGCTATAGCTAAAGTATTAAAATTTAAATCCGGTTCAACCGTAATGGATGTTGGTTGTGGTGGTGGTTTTCCGGGTATTCCGTTGGCAATTATGTTTCCTCAAGTACATTTTCACTTAATAGATTCTATAGGAAAAAAAATTAAAGTTTGTACCGAAGTTTCGGCGGCATTAGGATTGCAAAATGTTTCGTGCCGACACGCCAGGGTAGAAGAGGAGAAGGGTAGATTTGATTTTGTGGTTAGTCGTGCCGTAATGCCCTTAAGCGATTTGGTGCGATTAACAAAGAAAAACATTATTAGCGAACAAAAAAATGCGCTCCCTAATGGACTAATTTGCCTTAAAGGAGGAGAATTAGCTCACGAAATACAACCGGTTAAAAATAAAGCCTCTCTTTATAATGTGAGCGATTGGTTTGATGAGGAATTTTTTAAAACAAAAAAAGCAGTATACGTCCCTTTATAAGAATGAAAGAGTTTATCTGTCCCTAAAATTTCAAGTATAAACATACAAAAACATGAAATATGAAAAAACGACTACTCTTTTTGCCATTTCTTTTTTGTATTGTATCATTAGTTGCTCAAACTAACTATTATTTTAAAGCCGGAGTTGCTTTTCCTAAATATAGTAGTGAAATTATGTTGGGAGATAACTCTTCTTTTTTTATTTACCCTGAAGCGGGTGCTACTTTTAATTTAAATAGAAGAACCAATTTCAGTTCCGGATTAGGATTTAAAACATTTATTTTTAAAGATGTGGGTGGTGTAACCGGTATGGGTGGATATATAGATGATAATGGAGATTCGATTGTTACCTATACAAATGCAGGTACCACAAAAGAAAGAACTATTTTATTTAATGTAGCGGTACCTTTGTATTTTACCTATAATTTTGATTTGCGATACAGTAGAAGTAACTTTTTTCTTGCTTTTGATCTTGGATTTGAGCCTACTATGAATGTTTATTCAAAAATGTCCACTTCGAATGAAGGTAAGGTGGATGTTAATTTTTTCTCATCCAACCTAATTTTCGGAACCCGTGTAGGTAAAACAATATCCAATAGCTGGACTAGAAGCTCGGAAATGGAAGTAGGCTTTCGTTATTGTTACGCTCTGCAAGATTTAACAAAATTTCCTCAATTTGGAGCTGATGTATTCCAACTTATGCTTGGGTTAACTTTTGGCCGATAGATTTTATTTTTTATGCACATAAAAGTTTTTACATTTAATCCGATACAAGAGAATACGTATGTAGTTTATGACGATACTCGTGAGTGTGTAATTATAGATGCAGGATGCTATACCTCGCAAGAAAAGGAGCAGTTAACTCAATTTATTGAGCGTAATAAATTAGATCTTAAGTGCGTATTAAATACCCACTCGCATTTTGATCATGTGTTTGGTAATGCTTATTTGGCCGAGAAGTATGGGGTGTTTCCCGAGGGTCATCAAGCCGATGAGTTTTTAATTGAAAATATGCTCGATTCGGCTAAATTATTTGGATTTTTTTCAGGCGTGTTTCCTCAAAAAATAGCCGCTTATTTAAACGAAGGCGATATGGTGCAAGTTGGCAATATGAGTTTTGTTATATTACATGTGCCGGGGCATTCGCCGGGAAGCGTTTGTTTTTACGAAAAGAAAGAGGGCGTGCTTTTTACGGGAGACGTACTTTTTGAGGGAAGTATTGGTCGAACCGATTTGTTTGGAGGAAATTTTGCTACCCTCATCAATGGCATTACCAAAAAACTTTTAATACTACCCGATCAAACGGTGGTATATCCCGGACATGGAACCACTACCACTATTGCCAACGAAAAAATGCATAACCCGTATTTGTGATTAGTTATTTTAGTGTGAATTATTTTGTAGAAAAATTATATAACCGATAAATTGAACCAGTATGAAATCAAAGCAATTACTAACCTTTCTTTTTTTAAGTTTATTTTCGTTATCTGTAGTAGCCGCAAAAAAATCTATTACATTTAATGTGATGGTATCTGATAAGGCAAAAAAAGAAGTGATTAAAAAAATTAAAAAGCAACAAGGCGTTTATTCTGCTAAAGCGGTTGATAAAATGGGTGCTGTACAAGTTGAATACGACGATGCGAAAACAGATATAAACACATTAACAGAAGCCTTTAAAAAAGCAGGCGTTTATGCTTGCCCTGTTGGTGAAAGTTGTGCCAATAAACCCGGAGGGTGTTTAAATAATAAGCCAACTACAACAAACACAATGCGTTAATAGTTATGTAGTAGAAAAAGCCTCGTTCAACATAAACGAGGCTTTTTTTTTAATTATTTTGAACTATTAATTATTGGGTACTAACTAAAAAACAACATAAATTTTCATATATTTGCAGGGCAAAAAAAGAATCTAACTCTTTTTTTAACAACTCATTACAAATTTTTTAATCAATTAATATATTTATTACAATGGCAAAAGAAAAAAAATTCTTAACCTGTGATGGAAATCAAGCTGCTGCACATATTGCGTATATGTTTACAGAAGTAGCTGCGATTTATCCTATTACACCTTCATCAACAATGGCAGAGTATGTTGATGAATGGGCTGCTGCAGGTAAAAAAAATGTTTTTGGTGAAACTGTAAAAGTAGAAGAAATGCAATCGGAAGCCGGTGCTGCCGGAACCATGCATGGAGCACTTCAAGTAGGCACTCTTTCATCTACTTTCACTGCTTCTCAGGGATTATTATTGATGATTCCAAATATGTACAAAGTTGCCGGTGAGTTATTACCGGGAGTATATCATGTTAGTGCTCGTGCTTTAGCTGCACAGGCTTTATCTATTTTTGGTGATCATCAAGATGTGATGGCAGTGCGTCAAACTGGTTGTGCCATGTTTGCTACGGGCTCTGTACAAGAAGTAATGGATTTAGCTGCAGTTGCACATTTAGCAAGTATTAAATCACGTATTCCTTTTGTGCATTTCTTCGACGGATTTCGTACCTCGCACGAAATACAAAAAATAGAAGCATTAACAACCGAAGAGTTAGCGCCATTAATTGATCAAAAAGCATTGGCCGAATTTCGTGCTCGTGCTTTAAATCCTGAGCATCCTGTTACAAGAGGTACTGCTCAAAACCCGGATATTTATTTTCAGTCAAGAGAAGCTTGTAACCCATTTTATGATAAAGTAGTTGGTATTGTTGAAGAATATGTTAACGAACTTAACAAGATAACAGGCAGAAAATATGGTTTGTTCGATTATTACGGAGCTCCGGATGCCGACCGAGTTATAATTGCAATGGGTTCTGCAACCGAAGCTATTCGCGAATGTATTGATGTGTTAACCGCAAAAGGCGAAAAAGTGGGTGTACTTGCAGTGCATTTGTACCGTCCGTTTTCAGCGAAACATTTTTTAGCCGCCATGCCTAAAACGGCAAAACGCATTGCTGTTCTTGATCGTACCAAAGAACCAGGAGCAACCGGAGAACCTTTGTATTTGGATGTAAAAGATTGCTATTATTCACAAGCAAATGCTCCTGTAATTGTAGGCGGACGCTATGGTTTGTCTTCAAAAGATTTTACTCCGGCTTCGGCCTTATCGGTATTTGAAAATTTACTCTTACCCGAACCAAAAAATGGCTTTACCGTTGGCATTGTAGATGATGTTACCTTCACTTCATTGCCACTAAAAGAAGAATTAGAATTGCCAAACTCTCCATTCGAAGCTAAATTTTATGGCTTAGGAGCCGACGGTACAGTGGGTGCAAATAAAAATTCCATCAAAATTATTGGAGACAATACCGATAAATATTGTCAAGCATATTTTGCGTACGATTCTAAAAAATCGGGTGGTTTTACCTGTTCGCATTTACGTTTTGGCGACCATCCTATTCGATCAACTTATTTAGTTAATACGCCTAATTTTGTGGCTTGTCACGTACAAGCATATCTTCGTCTTTATGATGTAACAAGAGGTTTGAAAAAGAACGGAACTTTTTTATTAAACACAATTTGGGATGTAGAACAAACTAAAAATAACTTGCCGGAAAATGTTAAGAAATATTTGGCGGTAAATAATATTAGTTTATATATTATCGATGCAACTAACATTGCTCAAAACATCGGATTAGGAAATAGAACAAATACCATTTTACAATCGGCATTTTTTAAAATAACCGGTGTAATTCCTTACGAATTAGCTGTAGAACAAATGAAAAAGTTTATAGTAAAATCGTACGGAAAAAAAGGAGAAAAAATTGTAAACATGAATTACGCTGCTGTTGATAGTGGTGCAGATGTAATTAAAGTAGATATTCCTGCTGAGTGGGCAACCATTAAATTATCCGACGAGTTGGCAAATAACAATGTGCCTGAATTTATAAAGAAAGTTGTGCAACCAATTAATGCTCAAGCCGGAGATGATCTTCCGGTATCTGCCTTTATAGGCAGAGAAGATGGTACATGGGATCAAGGTACTACTAAATACGAAAAACGTGGTGTGGCTGCAATGGTTCCTGTATGGAATGCCGCAAATTGTATTCAGTGTAACCAATGTGCGTACGTTTGTCCTCACGCTGCTATTCGTCCTTTTGTTTTAGATGCTGATGAGCAAGCAAAAGCACCTAAAGATATGGAGTTATTAAAAGCAAACGGAAAAGCATTTGAAGGGATGGCATTCCGTATACAAGTAGATGTACTTGATTGTATGGGTTGTGGTAACTGTCCGGATGTTTGCCCGGGAAATAAAGACGGCAAAGCTTTAAAAATGGTGCCAATTGAATCTCAAATGGCGAATCAAGCTAATTGGGAATTCTGTATCGATGAAGTAAAATCGAAACAAGATTTAGTTGACCTTAAGGTAAATGTAAAAAATTCACAATTTGCAACGCCATTATTTGAATTCTCAGGTGCTTGTGCCGGTTGTGGCGAAACTCCTTACGTTAAATTAATTACTCAATTGTTTGGTGAAAACCAAATTGTATCGAACGCTACCGGATGTTCGTCTATTTACTCTGGTTCAGCTCCTTCTACTCCATATACCACAAACGATAAAGGCAGAGGTCCGGCTTGGGCAAATTCCTTATTCGAAGATAATGCCGAGTTTGGCTTAGGTATGTCTATCGGTGTGGAAAAAATGCGTGATAGAGTGGAAGCTATTATGAAAGAAGGATTAACCTGTTCTTCATGTAGCGATGAAATGAAAGTTTTGTATACTCAATGGATTGAAAATAAAAACAATACGGCTATTACTCGGGAGGTGTCAGATAAACTCCTTCCTTTAATTTCCAATTCCAACTGCGAAGTGTGTGAAAAATTGAAACCATTACAACAATATTTTGTGAAAAAATCGCAATGGATTATTGGTGGCGATGGTTGGGCATACGATATTGGTTATGGTGGTTTAGATCACGTATTGGCATCAGGTAAAGATGTAAATGTATTGGTGTTAGATACCGAAGTGTATTCAAATACAGGAGGACAGTCGTCAAAATCAACACCAATTGGAGCTGTAGCAAAATTTGCGGCATCGGGTAAACGTATTCGTAAAAAAGACCTTGGTTTAATGGCTTCAACTTATGGATATGTGTACGTTGCTCAAATATCTATGGGAGCTAACCAAGCTCAGGCTTTAAAAGCTATTCGCGAAGCAGAAGCTTATCCGGGTCCATCTTTAATTATTGCCTATTCTCCATGTATTAATCATGGTTTATTAAGTGGAATGGGTGCAGCTCAAACAGAACAAAAGAAAGCTGTAGATTGTGGATACTGGCACTTATGGAGATACAATCCTCAGTTAGAAGATGAGAATCAAAATCCATTTGTACTAGATTCTAAAGAACCTGATTGGAGTAAGTTCCAAGATTTCTTAAAAGGAGAGGTGCGTTATACTTCTTTGGCAAAACAATTCCCTGCCGAATCGGAAGAACTGTTTAAAGCTGCCGAAGAAAATGCGAAGTGGCGTTATAACAGCTATGTGCGCATGAGTAAAAGTATATAATTTAAAATAATTGCTTAAAAAGAGCTGTCTGTAGAGGCAGCTCTTTTTTTCTACAACAAATTTAATTAACCCAATAAGTATGAGTGAAATATCGAATTGCCCAAACTGCCAATCTGTAAATATTTACTTCGATGGCACCATGTATATTTGTCCCGATTGCAATTATGAATGTACAGTAAGCGAAGATGCCGATGTTGTAATTGATACTGTTACACGCGATAGCAACGGTGCCGAATTACTTACATGGGATGCTGTAACGGTAATTCAAGACTTGAAGGTGAAAGGTTCTTCGATGGTAATTAAGCGTGGAACAAAAGTTAAAAGTATACGTTTAACCGAAAATCCGGATGAGGTAGATTGTAAAATTGACGGTAGCAGTATTGTTTTGAAAACCTGTTATTTGAAAAAATAGGTTTTAGAAATGAATACCTAAAAATAATAAAGAGGCTGTCCAAAAAGTAACTATTTTGAACGCAAATAACACAAATGACGCAAATCAACACAAAAGAAAATTTGTAGCAGTCAGATAATTAGCAATATAT
>JAFGVL010000123.1 GCA_016938015.1 Paludibacteraceae bacterium | reverse complement strand
TAGGGCGAACAAAAAAGCCTGAGCTTAACAAAGTTCAGGCTTTTTACATAAAAAATTAAGGGGCTGTACCTTTTTGGACAGCCCCTTACTTTTTTATAATTTATTTCTTTTTCTTTCCTTTTCCTTTTGTTGGTTCGGGAGCTTTTTTAGATTTTCCAATTTTAAAGGATAACATTAACTCATGTGTGTTGTGGTTGATGGCTAATTCGCCTAAGCTATACTCATACGAGTAACCTACACGTAAGAAATTCCATTCAAAACCGAGTATCGCTCCAATACCAGCTCCCACTCGGTAGCTTGCGCCAATCCAATATTTTTCGTTTAAGAAAACGACTGCATTTACATCAAATACATTGGTTAAACCACTATTCATGTATAACAGTGATGGAGTAATAACAACACCTTCCGATACCGGAATCATTCCTCTTGCATACCCATAATATGTTTGTGTTGGTACAGAGCTTGTTGCAGGAGATAACATGCCTATATGATTAAGTGAAGCTCCAATTAATAAATAAGGGATTGAAAATTCCATCCCAAAGTCAAAATCTGGATTAATTTTACTTTCAGCTTCAGGCATTCCGGGTTCCGGCTCGTAAATATGACCGGCTCCTAACGAAAAATCATTTCCTTTTTGTAATATACCTCCTGATGCACCAAAAGACAGCAACGACGATTCAGATAAATCTACGCTGTAATTATATACAAATTTTGCGTTGATAGCTTTGTTTGCTATTCCCAGTTGGTCGTACGAAAAAGCTCCACCAAACCCCGATTTAAGTCTTTCGTTAAAGTAGTGTATATTTAATACACTATAAGTAGGACCCCCATCAAAACCTGCCCATTGCATACGATTCATGCTGAAAATATTTATATCACCATCGTTACCGATACCCGAAGGGTTGAAATTTATACGAGAAAACAGCTGCGATGATAAGGCCGGACCAAGATCATTTTGAGAGTATATAGAACTAATGCTTATAAGCGCAATAGACAGTGTTACAATAATTTTTTTCATGGTTTACTACGAACTATAGTTAGTTAGTTTCTTCAGTTGTATTAGATTGAGAACCTGTTGTGTTTTTAGTTGAAGGTTCTTGTTTAGTTGTTTCCGAAGGATTAAGTATGTGAATTTCTACACGTCTGTTTTGAGCAAAATCTTCGTCCGATTTTGGATCATCAATTACAGGCATTGTTTCTCCAAATCCTTTGGTTATAAGATTTTTAGCAGGGAATCCCTCAGCTATTAATAATTGTTTTACAAAATTTGCTCGTTTAATAGACAATTTATCATTGTATTTGTTAGAGCCTCTTTGATCGGTATGTCCTGCAATCTCAAATACTTCATTGGGGAACTGTTTCATCTCTGAAACTAATTCTTTAAATTGTTTGGTAAACTCTTCAGTTAATACATATTTATCAAAGTCGAAATAGAAAAGAACAAAATTCCATTCTAATTTTTTTACAAAGATAGGATCCGGTTCAGGTTCCGGTGCAATTGGTATTGGATTGGGTACAATAGGTTTTTCGGGTTCTAATCTAAACAAGAATACATCATCTTTTCCTAGGGGTACTCTGTTTGATACTAAAAAGATATTTTTATTGTTGGCAACTAAATTACAATCATTCATTGGTGAGTTAAAAGGTTTGTCCATGTTGGTGGCTTTTGTCCATTCTCCATTTCTGTAAATGGATTTAAAAATATCTTGCCCTCCTTTGCCATATGAACTGAAAAATAAAACAGTATCGCCATCGCAAAACGGATAATCTTCCTTTGAAGAGGTGTTTACATTGCGCCCTAAATTTTTGGGGCGGCTCCAAGAAATACCGTCTTCGTTTTGATCGATATACCAAATATCGGTACCACCTACATTTCCATTTTCTCTTCCTTTAATATTTGCCGAAAAATAGATTCTTTTGCCTTTTTGTGCTATGGCCGGATTTTTAAATCCTGTCATACCCGTTGGTTTATAACTCCAACCGGCACTTACCATAAAAGAGTTTTTGTTTCGAAGTCCTCCAACACCTTCAATTATCATTTTTGTAGGTTCGCCCCATTTGCCCTTTTCTACTTTCGATTCGTAAAGCGCATAGTTTTTTTCTAAGGAATTGTATTTAGAAAAATACATTTTACCGTTTATGCTGTCAAAAGCTACAGTACCCGATAAACCAAGAAGGCTTAATTCTTTTGATATTTTTGGTTTGCCAATATCACCGTTTTCTTTAATGATAGCAGTAAATGGAACCGGTTTGGTGTTTTTACCTTTAGGGTCGGGTTTTAAAATTATAATTTGGTTGTTTCTATAAAGCGAAATGTTATTTTCTTTAGCGGCTGTATTTATAGTTGCAGGAACTATATAATAGCCATTTCGATACTTATCATCTATTGTTTGTGCTTGCGATGATAAAATTACTGTAGTAGCAAACAGTAGTGTAATTAGCTTATTTCTCATTTTTTATATAGCGCTTTATAATTATTATTTTACAACTTCTACGGTACCTTTAATTTGTTTCAGTCCCATATCTGTTCTGTATTCAATCACATAAAAATACACTCCGGCATCGGCTTTCTGACCTTTATAAGTGCCATCCCAACCGCTATCGATATTTTCGGACACTAATTGACCGTAACGGTTATACACGATAGTTTTG
>JAFGVL010000003.1 GCA_016938015.1 Paludibacteraceae bacterium | reverse complement strand
ATACTCAGTCTTATTGAGACCTACAATAAGAATTACCGTTCAAAAGAAATTTTGTTTAACTGCGAAATGATTCCGGCAGAAAATGTAGGCGTAAAGCATTCAAAATGGGACAAAGAAGATGGTTATTTTGTGCCTCGCGAGTGTTACAATAGCTATTTCTATATCGTAGAAGACGAATCCTTAAACATCATTGATAAATTTAAAGTGCATGGCAAAAAATATATAGAACATCTTACAGGAGGTTCGGCGTTACACTTGAATTTAGAGGAACACCTAAGCGAAAAACAATATAGACAGCTTTTGCGTGTAGCTGCAAAAGAAGGGTGTAATTATTTTACTTTTAATATTCCAAATACCGTTTGTAACGATTGTGGACACATTGATAAGCGATATTTAAAAGCCTGTTCTAAATGCAAAAGCACAAACATTGACTACCTTACCAGAATTATTGGTTATATGAAAAGAATAAGCAGTTTCTCTGTAGCACGACAAAAAGAAGCCAGTCTTAGATATTACCAAACCCAACATAAAAAAGAATTGGTAAATGCTTAAATATTATAATTACGATATTGTATTTCAAGAAATACCCGACGAAGTTACACTTGCTATTAATATCACGAACTGCCCCAATCGATGCAAAGGTTGCCATAGTCCACATTTACAACAAGACATAGGCGAATATTTAGACAAAGAAGTAATTGATAATTTAATAAGCAAATATGGTTCTTCAATTACTTGTTTCTGCTTTATGGGTGGAGATAGATATCCCCATCAAGTTGCCAATTTGGCTAAATATATTCGTTGCACCTATTCTCAACTAAAAACGGCTTGGTATTCCGGTTGTGAGCAATTACCTGTAGAATTTGAAAAATCACATTTTCAATACATCAAACTGGGGGGATATATAGAAGAACGAGGCGATTTACGAAACAAAAATTCAAACCAACATATATATGAGCTACATAATGGAAAAATGATTGACATTAGTTATAAGTTTCGCCATATTTAATACCTAAACGTATAACTTACTCTAAACTCCTCTACCTAAGTGATAAGTTTATCATTTTACAACTTACAAGAACTCCCTTTTTTGTTTTTAATCAAGGAATAGTTTTCTTGAATGGTATTTATGTTAAAAACAATAATTAAATTTGAAAAGCAGTATAATGGTTTGTCTTAACAACTAATACAAATGCTTCTAAAGCATAAAAAAAAATTCTCAATATCATTGGTAATAATCCTATTATTACCAATGTCAATAAAATTGACTGACGGTCTTTTTCACCATCATAACCATTTTCATTGCACTGCAAAAAACGAAAAACACTTTCATAAACATCATGATAAATGTCCAATTTTAAGTTTTGAGCTATCATTTTTTTCTATTATAAAACAAATTCAAACTGCTCAAAAACAACATTTTCTCGTACATCAAAATAAAAAAAATGATTCTCTCCTTTGTTATAATAATCTTAAATTCTCATTTTTATTACGAGCACCCCCTTTTTTACAAATAAAATACTAACATCTTAAATTAAGATAAATAAATTTATTTGTAAATTTTAAAATCGTAATAAAATGAAGAAAATCGTTTTGTTTTTCTTTGTGTTGTTTCTTTTTATAAAAGTAAACGCTCAAAATCAAATAAAAGGTAAGGTAACAGATATAAATAATGAGCCCTTAATTGGAGCATCTGTTTTTTTGCCCGAACTTAATAAAGGTACAATAACTAATCAAACAGGAGAATATTTAATTAGCAATATTCCGAAAGGAAAAATAAAAATACAATTTTCATATGTCGGGTACAATACAAACATACAATCAATAAAAATATCAAAAGCTGATAATAGTATTGATGTTCAACTAACTGTTGCCATTATTCAAACGCAAGAAGTTGTAATTACAGGTGGACATGTGGGTTCTCAACACGAAAATGCTGTAAAAATTGACGTATTAAGAAGTAAGGATATTACTTTATCCGGAACACCCAATTTCATGGAATCGTTAACCAAAGTTCCGGGTGTCGATATGATAGCCAAAGGACAAGGCGTTTCAAAACCTGTAATTCGTGGACTTTCAATGAACGACGTTTTGGTTATGAATAATGGTGTACGAGTTGAAAACTACCAATTTAGTGAGAACCACCCATTAGGCATAGACGATAACGATGTAGAAAGGGTAGAAATTATTAAGGGACCTGCTTCTTTGCTTTATGGTTCTGATGCAATAGGTGGAGTTATAAATTTCATTAAAGAAAAGCCCGCTCCTGTTGGTAAAATACTTGGCGACTACCGTATGCAATTACATTCTAATACACTTGGACTGAATAATAGTATTGGACTGAAAGGAGCTTCGAAGAATCTTTTTGGAGGTTTTCGTTTTAGTCATAAAACCCATGCTGATTATTTACAAGGCGGTGGCGATTATGTTCCAAATTCACGGTTCAACGAAAAAACTTTCAATGCCAATACGGGATATACAGGGAAGATCGGAACCTTTAAACTATTCTACGATTATTTCAAGCAAGATTTAGGCATGACAGTACCTGCTGTAAAACCATTGATAACAGAGCAAGAACGGAAGAATGAAATTTGGTTTCAGGATTTAGAACATCAACTGATTTCTTCTCAAAACAGGCTGTATTTAGGTAAATTCAAATGGGATATTAATGCTTCGTATCAAAATGCACTAAGAAAACTTGAAACAACACTTGATATCCCTTTTGTTGAAATGAATTTGAATACCATTACCTATGAGTCAAAATTGTATTTGCCATCCAACAATAAATCGGAATATATTATCGGATTACAAGGAATGTCGCAAAATAACAGAAATCGTAACAATCGTGCCTCTCAATTTTTACCTGATGCCACTATTAATAATATAGGGTTTTTAGGATTGGCACATTATACTTTTTTCAAGAAACTGAAAATACAGGGAGGTTTAAGATTCGACAAGTATAAAACTGAGACTTCGGCATTGGGTATAGAAGGGTCAAGCAGTTTTCAGGCGCCTGTTAATAAAAACTTTTCAAACTTTAACGGGTCGATTGGTGCAACATATAATATTAATGAAAAAATAATGTTCAGAACTAATTTTGCAAAAGGCTATCGTGTACCAAATTTATCCGAACTTACTTCAAATGGGATGCATGGAAACAGATATGAAATTGGGAATGAAAATTTATCCCCTGAAAATTCTTTTGAAACAGATGTAAGTATGCATTATCATGGAGAATTTCTATCCTTTGATTTGGCTGGTTTTTATAATCAAATCAATAATTACATTTTCATTTCTCCAACCGCAGATACAACATCAACCGGTGTAAGTATTTATCGTTTTTCACAAACATATGCAGCTCTTTACGGAGGGGAAGCCGGTATCCATTTTCATCCTAAATCATTACCATGGTTACATATTGAAGGAACTTATTCCTCAGTTATTGGCAAGCAAGAAAATGGTAATTATTTACCGTTTATCCCTGCTCAAAAGTTTCGTTATGAAATAAGAGCCGAACATGAAAAAATTGGGTGCTTCAAAAAACCATCAATCAAACTTTCTGCTTTAACAGCATTAAAACAAGATAATCCATCACCTTATGAAACTGCAACAGATGGATATACGCTTGTTAATGTAAGTGTTAATACAGACTTTCATATCTATCAACAAACATTGAATATGGGTCTGTCAATAAACAATATTTTCGACACACACTATTTTGATCATCTTTCAACATTAAAATCGTTGAATTATTACAATCAAGGTAGAAATATTAGTCTGTCTATAAAATACCCTTTCGGTTTTTTATAAAAACATACAAACAACTAACCTACTCTTATAGTTTAGAATAGTTCCTTCTTAAAATGAGCCATAAAAACAAATTTATGGCTCATTTCTAACAAATTTAAACATCTTAAAAACTCCCTATTTAAATATTTTTTCCTCTTAAAAACTTTCTCCAAGGCTTATTAATAAAAATGTAGTTGATTGGTTTATTATGCCGTACAAAATATTCCCTCTTTACAACTAAAATAAATTTAATAATTAAAAAATGTTCTACTATCTAATAAATTTATACCTTTGCAAAAAGTGTTACCTTTTTTAATTTTAGTAACACTATTTTGTAGAATACAATTAATAACTCTCAAAATTCAATTATTATGGCTTGGTTTTTCGAAAAATCAAAAGAAATTACAGCACAACAATTAGAAGAGTTAACACTCTTAAGTGCTAAAAAATGTTTAGAACACATTAATGCATCTCCAAAAAAAGTTTTATTGCTTCCTCCCGATATTACTCGGGCGCATTCCGGCGCAGGGAAAATCACAAATATTTTATATCACTTCTTTTCAGCATCAGCCGATGTATATGTAATGCCTACACTTGGGCAACATGTACCGCATACACCCGAACAAAACAAGTGGATGTTCGGTAATATTCCTGAAGAAAAGGTTTTAGTTCACGATTGGATAAAAGATGGTAAGCACTTAGGAATTATTCCTGCCGATTATGTTTCAAAAATTACCGAAGGAAAAGCAAACTGGGATATTCCGGTAAATGTAAACCGAAGGTTAGTAGATGAAAAATGGGATATCATTCTCAATATAGGGCATGTAGTTCCCCACGAAGTGTTAGGTTTTGCCAATCACAACAAAAATTACTTTATCGGGTTGGCCGGTAAAGAAATGATTTGTGCTTCGCACATGGCAGCTGCCTGTTATGGTATTGAAAATAATTTAGGAAATTTAGTTACTCCCCTACGGCACTGTTTTAATAAAGCCCAAACCGAATTTCTTAATCATCTTCCCGATGCATTTATTCAAGTAGTGATGAAGTACAATGCAAATGGTAAATTAGTTCACAGTGGTTTTTACTGTGGTAACGATGTGGATACTTACTTGTTAGCTGCCGAACAATCAAAAGCCGAGAATATCACAATTGTGCCTCCTTTAAAAAAGGTAATTGCCGTAATGCAAGGTGATGAGTTTTTTAGTACTTGGGTAGCTAACAAAGCTATTTATCGCACCCGTAAAGCAATGGCTGACGGAGGCGAACTTATAATTATTGCACCCGGATTAAAAAGATTTGGAGAACAAGATGAGGTGGATGACATTATACGCAAATATGGTTATTCCGGAACACCTAAAGTAATGAAAGCTTGGAAAGAAAATTACGAACTTCAAGACCTAACACATGCCACAGCTCATCTTATCCATGGGTCGTCAGAAGGCAGATTTAAAATTACCTATGCACCCGGGCATCTAACTAAAGAAGATATTGAACAAGTAAACTTCAACTATTTAGAGTATAACAAAGCTATCGAAATGTATCATCCGGAAAAACTGAAAGACGGGTTTAATACCTTGCCAAACGGCGAAGAAGTCTATTTTATCAGTACCCCATCAGCCGGACTTTGGACAACAAAAGATAAACTTAATACTTAATTTTTACTGTTTATTATAAGTAATCGATAGAAAAAGAACTCTCATTTTATTAATCACTAAGCATACTGTTTTCTACAGAAATGCATATTATTTATTACATTTGCAACTAGGAAAATAGTTGCCATGCAAAAAAAAAACATCACAAATTATTCTCAATTATTACTAATAAGTTTACTGTTAGGGTTATTTTCGTGTGCTAACCGTGGCGGAGGACCTCAAGGAGGACCTCAAGACATTACACCTCCGAAGTTTATAAAATCAAAACCTGTTAATGGTGAATTGAATGTTAAAAAAAACGAACTCGAAATTGAATTCGATGAATATGTTCAATTAGATAAACCAGGCGAAAAAATCATTGTTTCTCCCCCCCAAATGGAACCGGCTACTATAAGAGCATCTAACAAAAAAGTATTAGTAACATTTAACGATACCCTTCAACCAAACACTACTTACAGTATAGATTTTACGAATTCTATAATGGATTTAAACGAAAACAACCGTTTAGAAGGTTATACCTACAGCTTTTCTACAGGCAATGAATTAGATTCCTTACAAATTTCGGGAACAGTGCTCGATGCAGAAAACCTTAATCCACTGGCAAACTTATTAATTGGCATCTACGATAATCTTCACGACACCGCTTTTACAACAACACCACCGCTTCGTATTGCTCGAACCAACGAACTAGGCTATTTCAGCATTAAAAGTGTGAAAAAAGGAAAGTACCGTATTTTTGCCCTTAACGATTTGAACCGCGATTTTTACTTCAACAACCCAAACGAAGAACTCGCTTTTTTAGATAGCATAATCAGTCCGAGCATTACAAACATAGAACTAACCGATACAGCAAAAACAGCTCCCGACTCAACCGGCAAAGACAGCATTGTTCAAAAAACAAAAAAAACAATTTTTTTGCCCGATAGCTTATTGCTATTTGCTTTTAAAGAGACAGTATTTACCCAAAAATTTATTAAAGCCGAACGAAAAGAACCCTATAAAATCAGCTTTTATTTTAATGCTCCTAACACAAAAGCACCTGTCATTAAGCCACTTAACATAGAACCAAACAAAACAGATTTTATTCAATCAAATTTGTTGGCAGACACACTTTGTTATTGGCTATCCGACTCGCTTAAATGGCAAAAAGACAGCTTGACTTTTTCTGTTGCTTACGAAATGAAAGATTCCTCAAATACTAGTTTTATACAAACCGATACTATCATTGCAACAATTAAAGCACCAACCAAAAAATCAAAAAATCAAAAAAAACAAGTCCTCAATAACGTGCAATTTAAAACCAATATAAAAGGAAAACTAGATAATTATAAACCTTTACTGTTCGATTTTACTGTTCCGATTTTAGAGGTCGATTCACAAAAAATACACCTGCAGTACGAAAAAGACAGCATTTGGGAAGAACTTTCGGTAAAAGCTGAAAAACAAGATTCGTTTGGTTTTTGTTATGGCATCCATTACAAATGGAACCCTGAGCTGAATTATAAAATAACCGTCGATTCTGCAGCTTTTAAAAGCCGATACGGCATTTCTGTCACAAAAGCAACTAGCACATTCAGTGTGAAAGCCGACGATGAATATGCGCGACTAATTGTAAGCTTACTTAACTACGACAGTTTGGCTGTGATACAACTACTAGACAACAAAGATGCTGTTTTACAACAACAAAAAGCCCTACAAGAAGGAACAGAATTTGACTATTTGAACCCGGGCGATTACTACTTACGCCTCTTTATTGACAGCAATAACAACGGCATTTGGGATGCCGGAAAATATTCCAAAAAAGAACAAGCCGAACAAGTCTATTATTTTAATACGAAATTAAACCTTCGAGCCAACTGGGATGTCGAACAAGAGTGGAACTTCAAATCAATACCATGGACTCAACAAAAGCCAAAATCATTGATTAAAAAAAGAAAGTAAAACCCAATTAATTCGAAACAGTATGAAAACTAGGCATCCTCTTATTAAAAAAGTAATTTTATTTCTTGGGTTTCAAATAGCTCTTTTTTCAAGTATTGCCAACGAATCGGCCATCGCTTTTAAAGCCGGTGAAAAAATAAGTTACGACTTATACTATAACTGGGGTTTACTATGGATACATGCAGGAAATGCCCATTTTTCTGCCTACCACACCACCTACAAAAATCAACCTTCTTACCTGTTTTCTGCAACAGGAAGCAGTTTAAAAAGTTTTGACAAGTTCTTTTTGGTGCGAGATACCTTTGTAAGCATCATTAACAAAGAAACTTTTTTACCTACTTATTATAAAAGAATAGTTAGAGAAGATAGCTATTGGGCACAAGATGAGTATTGGTTTAAAAACTTAAACAACAACAAAGTTTCTGTAGTTACCGATTGTAAACGAAAAAAAGGAGAAAGAAATATTGACACTTTATCCTTACATAATTCGGTTACCGATTTGGTTACGGCCATTTACAAAGTAAGAAACTCTGATTTCAGCAAATTAAAGAAAAACGAACGGATTACATTTTCTATTTTATTTGACGATGACGACAAACAATACGACCTTTCTCTAACCTACTTAGGAAAAGAACAAATAGAATTGCGTAACGGACAAAAATACAATTGCATCAAACTAAAACCTCAGGTAATTAAAGGAGATGTATTTAAACAAGAAGATGCCATGACCATTTGGATTACCGACGACCCTAACCGAATACCAATGATGATTGAAGCAAAAATACGAGTTGGCTCGCTCAAAGTAATGCTTAAAAATATAATCAACCCCAAATTTCCGATTACTTCGTTACAAAAATAAACATTTACTAACTGCATGAAAAATATACTACTATGGCCAAAATACTTGTAATAGACGACGAAAGAAATATTCGAAGTACACTTAAAGACATTCTCGAGTTTGAAAAACACTCCGTAGAACTTGCCGAAACAGGAACGAATGGATTGGAACTCTTAAAAACAAACAGTTACGACATTATTTTTTCCGACATAAAAATGCCCGGCATGGATGGCATTGAAGTATTAGGGAAAATAAAAGAGGCAAATATTGATACCCCTGTAGTAATGATTTCGGGACACGGAAATATTGAAACTGCTGTAGATTGTATTAAAAAGGGAGCCTTCGATTTTATTGAAAAACCAATAGACTTAAACCGTTTACTAATTACAGTACGAAATGCCTTAGATAAAAAAACGCTAATTAACGAAACCAAAGTATTAAAAAAGAAAGTAGATAAACGCTACGAACTTATAGGCAATTCGGCAGCTTTAGAGAAAGTGCGCGAAATGATTGCACGTGTTGCACCAACTGAAGCTCGCGTATTAATAACCGGTGAAAACGGTACCGGTAAAGAAGTAATTGCTCGCCATATTTATCAACTTAGTTCACGTGCCAACCATCCTTTTGTAGAAGTAAACTGCGCCGCCATACCATCCGAACTTATCGAAAGCGAATTATTCGGGCACACAAAAGGATCATTTACCTCAGCCGTAAAAGATCGTTCAGGAAAATTTGAACAAGCTAACGGAGGAACTATTTTTTTAGATGAAATTGGCGATATGAGTCTTTCGGCACAAGCCAAAGTGCTACGTTGCTTACAAGAAAATGTCATTTCTCCGGTTGGTAGCGATAAAGATATTAAAATCAATGTACGTGTAATTGCAGCAACCAACAAAAATATTAAAGCCGAAATTGAAAAAGGAACCTTTCGAGAAGATTTATACCACCGCTTAAGTGTCATTCTGATTGATGTTCCTCCTTTAGATAAAAGAAAAGAAGATATCCCCTTACTAATTACTCATTTTACGGAACAAATTTGTTCAGAACAAGGCATTGCGCTTAAAAAATTTGAAGCTAAAGCCATAGAAAACTTACAAAATAAAACATGGTCGGGCAATATACGTGAACTAAGAAATGTAGTTGAACGCTTAATTATATTGAGTGATAAAACAATTTCGGCTGATGATATTGAGCAATTTGCATAACTTGCTCAACCATTTCTAAGTAATGATTTTTAAAAAAGGTTTTTAGTTTTTACTTAACACCTTATGCCCAATTCTACAACGTAAGCATTTTTTGTCGTCGCAGTAGTGTTTTTTTAGTTGAAGTAAAGCTTGCGAGTCGAAAGCTGATTGGACTTTAATACCTAACCATTTCCAATTTTCGGTAATGTTATTTTTTTCTGCCGGTAGTTTTTCAAGTAGTGTGATAGCAGTATCTTGCAAAGTTTCGTTTTGTTTGCTTTTACCGTAGCAAAACAAAAAGGGAACAACTGTATTTATAAGTAAAATATCAATGGCTGCTTTTCCCAATTTTTTCGATTTCATCGGACATATTTCACCAAACTGATAATGTGAACCCCAATAGCTTGATGGCTCGCAGTTAAAGAGTTTTTGTAATTCTTTAAGGCTTGGGTTTTCAATAATTTTCGAAAATAATTTTGACGATTGATGTATTAATGCCGCAAATTGAGCTAGGCGGATGTATGGAAAGTTGGTGGGGCGGAGGCGTAACATTTTCCATAACTTCCCATCAATAGGCGTTAAATTGAATTTTGATTGTAAAAAAGCATATTCTTTTTGTAATGCTAACTGATATTCATCGGGTTGTTTCTTTTGTAATTGTAGCAATCCCGACTGTCCGAAAAGCAATGCTTCTAGTTGAAACAAATTATCTTTGTGTTTGCTTAAATTGCTTTGTGGTAATGATTTTGCCAGTAGTTCGAAAGCGTCGCTATTGGTGCCAAATCCAAAATTTCGAGCTAAAACAATGTAAAATGCTTCTTCCCAATTCTGTTTTGTGTCTTGTAATAATGAAAGTATAAAATCTGCTTTATTAGTAAGTCGTTCGGTGAGTGTTGCATTGAGCCACGAATGAATGAAAATAGCATCTATTTCTTGTAATTTATTGGCGCAAGCTATCCACTGTGTGTCTGCAAGCAATGCTTCGTAATTTTTTTCTAAATAGGTCGGATAAGCAAGTTGAGCTTGAATAATTTTTTCTCCGGTTGTACGGTGTACGGCTGCATCAATTTTTTGAACGACGTGTAAAATTACCGAATCGTACACTTTATCGGTGTTGTGAAGGTGTTTTGACCAGTCGGAAGCATGTACATGTATTTCTACATTGCCTGCCCAAAGGGTATTCCCTATTTTTAACTTGGCATTAAAAAAATCGGGTCCGGCATCCGTATTTAGTTTTCCGGGGTCAATTACTTCAATAATTTCTCCATCCTCAGTTTTGAAGTGATTCGCAACAAGTAATTTGTGTTGCCAAATGTAGTGAAGAAATTTTTCGTTCATGATACCCGTTATTATGCTAAATCGCTTAAATGAAAGGATTAGTGTAAAGGTAAACTTATAACTTTTTAAATGTGTAGCCTTGTTGTATCCAATACTTAATAGCTTCCGGCAAAACGGCTAATAATCTTTTCTCAGCTTTTTTCGAATCGTGAAATACTACGATGGAACCGTTTCTTTTCAACCTTTTTATGTTTCGCAAGATGTATTCGTTGCTTAGGTTGGCATTGTAATCACGGGTAATTAAATCCCACAGCACTACGGTATAATCTTTTTGTAAAGCACGTAGCTGCGACCTTTTAATGCGCCCGTAAGGAGGTCTGAAATACTGCGAGTGGATATATTTAGAGGCTTCTTTTACATTCGCGAAATACTCTTCGTTACTTACCTCAAACCCTTTTAAATGGGAGTGTGTGTGATTGCCAACAGTATGTCCCTTTGAAATTAGTAACTGATATATTTCGGGATAATTTATTACATTTTGACCGATACAAAAAAAGCTTGCTTTAATGTTATAGGCATCCAAAATATCCAACACCTTTGTAGTTACTTCAGGTGTTGGACCATCGTCAAATGTTAGATAAATAACTTTTTCATCGGTGTTAATCTGCCATATTGCTCCTTTGTAAAATAAACGAAACAGTTTATGAGGTCTTTCAATAAGCATTAATTTCCATATTGGTTTAAAGCGGGTAAATACTTATTGAAAATAGCTTCTCTGTTATATTCTTTACATTGAGATAAGATGCTTGCTAAAATACGCATGTTTAAATCTAAGTCTCGTTGCGATGCATTAATCATATGTTCGTTGGTAAGAGATTTGTACCAACGGATGTTTTTTAAGCAATTTTCGGCCAATTCATCCATAATTTTATCTCCTTCGTTTGGCTTGTTAAGCACATAGTATTGCGAAGCGAGGTAAACTGAATAATAATCGTGTTTCACCGTTTTCGAAGGAATTACTTTCATGCAGTAATTCAACGCTTCTAAGGCTTTCTCTTTTTTATTCTCCTTAATTAAAGCATCCACTAAATGGTAAAACATCAAACGATAAGTTCTGCAAGAACGAAGAATGTTTTCATCTAAATAAATAGAGGGGTCGCCAATGTTGCCCCAACGGAATTTATGCACCATATTATCAAACATCAAATCGGTGTTTACATTGCCTCCGGCTCCTTTTATGCCATAAGGTACAATGCGGTAGGCCATTCCTTCCAAATTAAAATTATCTTTTAATCCCATATAGTATTCGTCGCCTACAGTTACGGCAAAATACATAGGGCGGTTCCAGTTGTTTTGCGACAACATTTCTAAAATCATCATTTCGTGTTTCAACACGCGGTTTTTCAACTTTATTTCTAGCTGTGGCAATATACTGTCTTTAAATCTGGCTTCTACGGTGCCGGTTTTAATAACATGTTCTTTATCAATATCTAAATAAAGATTTTCGGTAGGGAAAATAGCTACTCCTTCATTCACTTTTACAAGCTCTTCGTTTAATACAAAATCGCGTAATGCAGAGTCAACTCTCATACGTGGGAATTCGGGCACATTGTACACATACGCCACATCTCTGGTGCCTTGTACATATTGATGCCTTTTCCAACTTATTGGAAGTGGTTTAGACTCGTAGGCTTCGCGTCGCATTTGGTCAATGTACCAATCTGTTTGAAGATAACTTAAGTTACACACACGCACATCTCGGCGTACACCTTCAACTTCTTGCAAGTACCATAGAGGGAAGGTATCGTTATCTCCATTAGTAAAAATAATGGCATTAGGGGCACAAGAAACCAGGTAATTGTAGCCAAAATCTCTACAGGTATATCTTCCCGAACGGTCGTGGTCGTCCCAGTTTTGCGAAGCCATTTGTGCCGGTACAGCCAAGCAGGCAAGAGTTGCCAATGCGCTGCTTATAGTTTTGTTTTTAAGTACTTTTTCGAGTAATGAAGCCAAGCCTAAAACGCCTAAACCTATCCAAATGGCATAAGCATAGAACGAGCCGGTGTAGGCATAATCTCGTTCGCGTGGTTGGTAAGGTGTTTGGTTAAGGTATAAAACAATGGCTAAGCCTGTCATGAAAAACAAAATGCCGGTAAGCCAAAAATTTTCCATGCCTTTTTTCCCCTGATTTATTTGCCATACTAAACCGATAATTCCTAGCAAAAGAGGTAACATGTAATACACATTTCTGCCTTTATTATCAGCTTGTTCCGGTGGTAAATTATCTTGAGGGCCAACAAGTATTTCGTCAATAAAAGGAATGCCCGTTATAAAGTTACCTCTATCTACTTGACCATAACTCTGCATATCGTTTTGACGGCCGGAAAAATTCCACATAAAATAACGGCCATACATAAACCCTATTTGATAGGAGAAAAAGAACCGTAAATTTTCTACAAACGTAGGTACGGTAGCAATGCCTTCTTCGCCACAAGTGTTGTAATTAACTTGTGTGCCAACTACTTTGCCCCAATCTTTGTAGGCATCAACGTGAGAGTCTTGCGGACTGTACATACGTGGAAAAATAGTGCAGAATTTTTCATCGTACACATAATCTTGTTTCTTGCCTGTTTTTATAAATTGGTCTTTTTCATTTGGATCAATTTTTTCTTTCGGACTCCAAAGTGTTTTTCCTTCTTTCACTTCAGGAACGCATCGGTCTCCCTCAATTTTTCGTTTTACTTCAGCGTTATAATAGGGTCCGTAAACTAAAGGTCTGTCGCCGTATTGTTCGCGGTTAAGATAGCTTTGTAAGGCAAAAATGTTTTCGGGCGAGTTTTGATCCATCGGAGGATTGGCGGCCGAACGAATTACTATAACAGCATACGATGAATAACCGATAACAATAGCGGTAAGCCCAATTAGTATGGTATTTAGTAACCGAATATTAATGCTTTTATAGAAATAAAACAATAATATTAATCCTGTTATGATGATTGATCCTATAATAAGACTTTCATTGATAAAAGGAATACCGAGCAAAGCAATTGCAACGATAAAAGATACTTTCATCCGAGTGGAGTTTTCTCCTTTATACGTTTCGTATATAGCCCATACTAGAGTTGATAAGAGCAGTGCACAGTAAAACAAAACACCGGTATTGAAACTAAACCCAAGGCTGTTTACAAAAAATAAATCGAACCAAGAAGCTACTTCTACTACTCCCGGTATAAGACCATACATTATAATACCCAAAATACCTAGAGAGGCAATTAACGCAATGATTGTTCCTTTTGAAGTAGCATTGAACTTTTTAAAATAATACACTAATCCTATTGCCGGAATTGCCAATAAGTTAAGCAAGTGAACGCCAATAGAAAGCCCCATTAAATAGGCTATAAGTATCAACCAACGGTCGGCATAAGGTTTATCTGCCACGCCTTCCCATTTTAATATTGCCCAAAACACAATGGCAGTGAAAAAAGACGAAGAAGCATATACTTCTCCTTCAACAGCCGAAAACCAAAACGAATCAGAAAAAGTAAATGCTAAACCACCTACTAAACCGGCGCCTAAAATACCTATTGTTTGTGCAATTGAATAGTTGCCATCCGTTGGAACAATTATTTTTTGTGCCAAGCGGGTAATGGTCCAAAATAAAAACAAAATGGTAAATGCGCTGGCTAGTGCCGATAAGGCATTAACCATTGCGGCTATTTGTGTAGCATCTGAGGCAAATAATGTAAAGAACCTCCCCAACAACATAAAGAATGGTGCGCCGGGAGGGTGACCTACTTCAAGGTTATAAGCATTGGTAATAAACTCAGGGCAATCCCAAAAGCTTGCTGAGGGCTCCATTGTTAATAAATATGTAGTTGCCGCAACAGCAAAAGCAATCCAACCGAAAAGGTTGTTTAGTAGTTTAAAGTTTTTCATCAGAATAAAATTATAATTAAGGCTAGATGTAACCCACATGCATACGGTTTATTTATTAGTGTTTTCCTAAAACATGTGGGTTTCATATCTATGTTTTTGTATAACTATTTACAGTTTAAAATTTAAATAAGCGTTCAAAGATATAAAAATTTATAATACAAAAACTGCTAGACTCTTAGGAAGTGTAAGAATATAAGAGTGTGTGCCGACAGGCCCCGCTCGCACGGATATATATCCGTGTGTTGCTTGAAAAGCAATATTGTTCTAACGAACAAGTCACAGATACATATCTGCGCCAGCAGGTGATGAATGTTGTCATTCCGAACGAAGAGAGGAATCTGTTAAGTCGAAGAGGAGCATTTTTGTTTTTTTTAATTGTGCGTTGTTTTGTTTTATCGGCGATTCCTCATTGCGCTGCGCTACATTCGGAATGACAGGCTGTTTTTTACTGATTGATTTTTATTCTTAATTAATTACTACTTCGCCTTGTTTAATAATTGTAGCTCCGCTTAATAAGCGGTATTGATAGGTGGCGGGGGCAAGGCTGCCTTTGTGGAAACAAAAATTGCTGTCGCCTGCATTAAAAATACCTTCGGCTAATACTTTTATTTGTGTAGAGCCGCTTTGGTTATACAATACCAGACTATAGGCAGCGGTTGTAGGCAAGGAGTTAATAGCAATGCTTATTAAATCTAAACAAACAATAGTGGGTGTTTGTGTAAAGCTTAGGCATCTAACCCAAGTGGGGTTGCTGCCTACGGGATAGGTTGTTGTTAGATTGAGAGCGCCTGTTGTTTTGTTTATGGTAAAACAATCCATATTACCCGTGCTTTCGCCGGCGGCATAGATATAACTGCTTGTAGCATCGATATCAAAAGCTCTGGGTGAAGTTTGTGTCGGGAAATAGTCGATGGCTGTAAGCAAACCGGTGGTTGCATTCACACTAAATGCCGCCAAGGTATTGGTCCCGCGGTTAGATACGTATAAAAACTTATTATCGGCAGTAATATGTATGTCTGCCGCTTTATCTACTCCTGTTGTTTGAACATAACCATTGGGTAAGGTAGATAGTTCCTGTTGTAATGTAAGCAAGCCTGTAGAGGTATTTAAACTATATACGGTTACTCTGTTAAGAATTTCGTTGGAGAAATACACCAAATTTTTAGTGCTATGGTACACAAAATGTCGGGGTCCGATAGAGTCGGTAGGGATAATTACAGCCGGCGTATTGGCTGCTAACGCTCCCGTATTTACATTAAAGGTAAATTGTTGAATGCGGTTACCGGTCATATTGGATATGAAAACATATTGATTACTCGGATCTGCTTTAATAGCATGCGGATTAATGCCCGCAGTTGTAAAAGAAGAAAGGGCTCCCGCTATTAATGCCCCTGTAACGGTATCGATTTTATAAACTGCCGCTTTACTTGCAGCATAATAGGCACTTAACAAATATTGTCCGGTATTGTCGGTTGCAATATTTACGGGATTATCCAACGCGGTAATCGTATTGATAAAGGTTAATGCACCGGTAGTTTGATTAATAGTATAGCTTGAAAATGTTTTATTTGTACGCTGTGATACATACAAGTATTTTTTATTGGGACTGATGGCTATGGATGCCGGACCTCCGGAAACAGCTTCATCTTCAACCTTTATTAAACTGCCATCTGTAGTGTTTTGGGAATAAACAGAAATCTTATTTTCTCCTTGTACGGAAACATACACTATGTCTTGCGCAAAGGCAGTTAAGAATGAAGAAAGGAATAAAAAAACAACAACTATTTTTTTCATGAGTTGGTAATTTGGAAAACAAATATACAACGATTTTTTGTGGTTTTCAGTTTTGTAACAGAACTATTGTTCTTCTTTTTCAATCACTTTAAATGACATATTAAAGGCTTCTTTATGAGAGGGATTAAAGTTATTATTCCCTTTTTTGACTATGAAAACAGATTTTTCTATCCTTATATTTTGAACGGAATCGTTGGGATTAGTTTCAAAATATCCAATACGCTCCATAGAAAGATGCATGTCTTTGATAACAATATTTTTGATGATTGCATGCAAGGGTTCCTTTTTGTCTTTCAAATCATAAAACTGAGTCCAAGGTAACACCTCAATTAATTTTCCTACATGGCCTTTGCAATGTTGAACGCTAATATTTTCGAATTTTTGAGGCGTATCAGGGCGGAGTTTAAGTCGGAGTAATGGCGTAATGTTATCCGTTTTAAAACGGCAATTCTTTATTTCAATATTACGGGCATGAATGCATTCACTACCTAAGGTAACACATCCATGAGAACGCCCGAAGGTACATTTCTGCACCACTACATTTTCTACCACTCCATTTTCGGGTAGAGCATCTGCATAAGGCCCTTTTCCACCTTTAATAGTTACCGCATCATCGTTTACCGAAAAATAACAATTACGGATAAGTACATTGGAGCAAACATCCAAATCAATGGCATCTGTACTGGGCGCTTTTATGGGCTCAAAGGGAGAACGGATATCGCAATTTTCTATCTGAATAAAATAACATTTATACAAGTGGGTTGTCCAAAAACCGGCATTTCGTAAACGAACATTTTTGATTGTTATGTGCTTAGCGTTTTGAATAAACAGCAAGCGCGGTCTGCTAACTTCGAGGTTGGTACAGGCGGGATTCTCGGCTTTTTTAGCCCAAAAAGCTTTCCAAAAGGTAAGTCCATTTCCGTCTATTGTGCCACCTCCTGTAATGCTAAAGCTATCAACCCCATCAGCATTAATTAACGCTGCATAATAAGGTTGCGAAACGCCTTCCATACGAGATGGCCCATAAGGATAATCGTTAATATTATCCGAGCCTAAAAGCATTGCATTTTTAGCTAGTTTAAGCTTAGTGCCGGGTTTAAAAAATAAAGCTCCGGTTTTAAAAGTGCCTTTCGGTATATACACCGTACCGCCTCCTTCAGCAGCAGCTTTATCTATTGCTCGTTGAATAGCTTTTGTGTTAGAAAGGCTATCAGGATGCGCCCCAAACTTTAGGATGTTAAAAGTTTGAGCAAAACAAAGCGAGGGTAACAACATGCAAAGGAAAACCAACTTCCATTTCATAATTAGTTTATTTTGAAGTGTATGTAAATGAAAAGAACGTAGTGTTGAAACATTACGTTCTCCAAATATAATTAAATATTTCTAAGAAAAATTGATTGGTAAAAAAAGGCGAATCAGAAAAGATTCGCCTGTAAAATAGATGGATTGAAGTGTATCTAATTTTGTTTATTGTTGTGTGGTATGTTCTACCCACACTAAATCGGCTGTTTTAAAGCCTAAGTTTTCGGCAATTTTCAAGTAATTTTGTTTCACATCGTTGGGGATAGTAGTTTGGCGAGAAAGAATCCATAAATAATCGGTGTTTTTGCCTGCAACAAGGGCATAGTTGTACTCTTTATCTAACGCAATTACGTTGTATCCCGAATAAAACGGGCCGAAAAAAGACACTTTCAGCTTGGCCACATTGTCGGTTTCTCTAAATTTAGCTGTGCCTATAGCTTCTTTCCACTCGTTGGTTTTGTAGTTAAACCCTCGGTTTACTACCTTAATACTGCCATCTTCGTTTACCGAATAATTGGCAGTTGTATTGTTTAAATCGCGTTCAAATTTAAAATCGAGGCGTGCAATCTCGTACCACTTGCCTAAGTACTTAGCTTTATCAAAGGGAGTAACTGCAACGACACCTTCGGGTATGTTCGAACAGCCCGTAAACGAAAATAAACTAACTAATCCAAGCAAAGAAATTTTAATTACATGATAGGTTTTCATACGCAATGGTTTTTAAAATTAGTGGATGTGTTAAGGTACTCTTTTTAGTTTAAATGAACTAAAATAAATTAGGTTTATTTTTTCGAGCTTGGTCTAAGCCGGTTAAGGGCTGTTTGGCTTCGCGTTTATTACGTAAACGCTCATATTCTTGGTTGAGGCTCGAAATAAAGTTAGCTTGGGTATTTTTATTGAGTAATTGTGCTAAAATGGTAATGTTTTGCGAAGCGTCTTTTACATACACTACTGGAGCATGGTAGTTGGGGGCTATTTTAACTGCAGTATGGATTTTTGATGTAGTAGCCCCTCCAATTAACAGAGGTATTTCTAAGCCTGCTTTTTCCATTTGTGTTGCCACCTGACACATTTCTTCCAGCGAAGGAGTAATGAGTCCGCTCAAGCCTACCATATCTACTTTGTGGGCAATAGCTTCGGCAATAATTTTTTCGGTAGGCACCATTACTCCTAAATCAATCACTTCGTAGTTATTGCAAGCCATAATTACGCTCACAATATTTTTACCTATATCATGTACATCTCCTTTAACCGTGGCAATAAGCATTTTTCCGGCAGAAGAGCTTTGACCTACAGTTTTTTGACTTTCGATAATAGGTTGTAAAAAAGCAACTGCTTGTTTCATGGTACGGGCCGTTTTAACCACTTGCGGCAAAAACATTTTTCCTTGTCCGAATAATTGGCCTACGGTGTTCATCCCATCCATTAAAGGTTGCTCAATAATATCCAATGCAGTAGGGTATAGCTGTAAGGCTTCTTGCAAATCTTCTTCCAAGTAAGTAGATATGCCTTTGATGAGGCTGTGAGCTAAGCGTTCTTGTACAGAACCTTTGCGCCATTCGTCAATTTTTTCTTCTTTTTCGCCCGATTGTTGGGTTTTAATTTTTTGTGCTACATCAATTAAGCGTTCAGTAGCGTCGGGTTTTAGGTTAAGCACTACGTCTTCGCAACACTTCAGCAGTTCAGGGTCAATTTCATCATAAACCTGCAACGATCCTGCATTTACAATGCCCATATCCATTCCGGCTTTAACGGCATGAAATAAAAATACGGAATGAATAGCTTCTCGTACAGGGTCGTTTCCTCTAAACGAAAAAGACAAATTACTTACCCCACCGCTAATTTTTGCGTGTGGTAAGTGTTGCTTAATCCATTTGCAAGCCTCAATAAAATCTACCCCATAGTTATTATGTTCTTCGATACCCGTTGCAATGGCTAAAATATTGGGGTCGAAAATAATGTCTTGAGGCGGAAACCCTATTTTTTGGGTTAAAAGCGCATAGGCTCTGCTACAAATATCTTTTTTACGTTCAAAGCTATCGGCTTGCCCTTTCTCGTCGAAAGCCATTACAACTACCGCTGCTCCATAACGCATTATTTGTGAAGCATGTTTTAAAAAGACTTCTTCACCTTCTTTTAAGCTGATAGAATTAACTACCGCTTTGCCTTGAATACACTTTAGTCCGGCTTCAATTACTTCCCATTTAGAAGAATCGATCATAATAGGCAAACGAGCAATCTCGGGTTCTGAAGCCAATAAGTTTAAAAAGTTAACCATTTCTGTTTTGGCATCCAGCATGGCATCGTCCATATTGATATCGATAATTTGAGCGCCATCTTCTACTTGTTTACGAGCAATTTGCAAGGCTTCCTCGTAGTTTTTTTCGTTAATTAAGCGCAAAAATTTACGTGAACCGGCTACATTACAGCGTTCGCCAATATTAACAAAATTATTTTCGGGTTTAATTTCGAATAGCTCCAAACCCGACAAGCAGGTAATGTTCGATTTTTGAGCTGTTTTACGTACAGTTGCATTTTTAATAAGCTCTTCATATTGCGCAATATGAGCCGGAGAGGTACCACAACAACCGCCAATAATATTTACCAGTTGTTCGTCGATGTATTCTTTAACTTGCTCTGCCATTTTTTCGGGAGTTTCGTCGTACTCGCCAAACTGATTAGGCAAACCCGCATTAGGATATGCACTTACATAACAAGCTGCTTGCGAGGCTATTTCTTTTAAATAGGGTTTTAAATCTTTTGCTCCAAACGAACAGTTTAGACCTATTGATAGGAGGTTTGTTTGTGAAAAAGACGCCATAAAAGCAGCTAAAGTTTGTCCGGAAAGTGTTCGTCCGCTTTTGTCGGCTACAGTAACCGAAAGCATAAGGGGAACCCGTTTATTCAGTTTATTCATAGCTTCTTCGGCTGCATAAACTGCCGCTTTAGCATTCAGTGTATCAAAAATGGTTTCAATTAAAAAAGCATCAATACCCCCTTTTAGCAATACTTCCATCTGCTCTTGATAGGCTACTACCAGTTCGTCGAAATTCACCGAGCGCGAACCCGGGTTATTT
>JAFGVL010000022.1 GCA_016938015.1 Paludibacteraceae bacterium | reverse complement strand
GTTAGCGGTAATCATAAAAGAACGACACCGCCGCAAACATCCTGAAGCTTTGATTCTGGAACATCATAAAGCGTGATGGCGCAAAATACAGAACCGACAGAACAACAGTCTTTTATCTTGTGGATATAGTTTTTACCAAAATTAGTTGATATTGGTCTTTCGTCAATTTTGGGACAAATTCGTAATAATTCAACGTATTGTTGTCTGCAACTAGATTCTAACACATATGCAATAAAGTGTTGATGTGTGCCTTGATAATGCCATCTTGAATCATCCATTAACTTGAATCCAAGACCTTTTAATACCTCTTCGTTTTGCATGTTCAATATTTATAAGTGTTCATTGGCAATGAACGGGTGATTATTGTGAACAAATGAATACCGCTAACACTGTATAGCCTTAATGGCTGGCAGATGCGCACTTTGAAATGATATCTGATTGTAACGCCACTAAGGCTATACCTGTCCGTTAGAAGAAACTCCACTACGTTACGTTACATCGGTTCAAAAACTACCGGAGTAATACCAAGTACTTTGTTTCTAAGCTCTATAAATTCATCTCTATACTTCTTATCCGTTTGTAGTAAGTTGTTTACTTGCTTAATTGCATGCATTACAGTTGCATGGTCGCGATTACCTATTTTAGAACCTATTACACTTAAACTTTTAGTGGTAGCTTCTTTGGCAATGTAACAATACTGTTGTCTTACTTTAACGACATCTTTCTTTCTACTATCAGTGATGCAATCAGCAATATCCTCATATCCATAAAAGCTACATGTTCTTTCAAGGATATAATCTAGCGTTAACTCTTTCTTTTCAGGGATAACATTCTCTTCTTTTATTTCTTTCATATAATATGGGTTTACCTCTCTTATTTTAACTTTAATAATTGCGTTTGTAAGTAGTTTATCATTACTTACTCCTAATAGTCCACAGATGTGTGTTTTAACTGCGCTTACATCACTTAGCTCATCTATTAAATGCTCTCTGGAACCAGGAAGATGATTTTTATAATCTTCGAGAGCTTCCCTGAGTTCATTATATTCTTCGTCCAATTTGTCGAATCGAGCGAATAGGTCCTTACCATACTTTTCTGTAAACAGGTCTATGGCTGTTTGTTCTGTTTCGGTCATGATAATTAATAATAACGAAATGGGGTAAAGTGAATAATTGCCATAGGCTTTGATAAATCATATTGTCTAAACCAATAAACAAAATCATCAAATTCAAGTCCATCATTATTTGCAAGTTTAATTTGCTCTAATTGATTTTCCATACATGGTATAACTATTTTTTCTATTCCTATTCCAGCCTCTTTTGTTATTCTAAACAATTCTTTTTGCTTTGAATTATAAGGTTTTCCTTCCCATACACGAATAGATAAATAGGCGTTTCCTTTCTGTATTTCTTTAATTCTTTTTTCCCAAAAATCATAATTAGAACGGATAGTATGTATTTTAGTTCCGTTATTTATGCTTGTTGGAAACATTGTTAATTCACCGGCTCGCTTGTGCGTTTTTGGAAATCTTTCCGATATTGTGATTACATAAGTTTTCATAACTCAATTTTTGTTTGATTAATATCTTCATTTATTTTCTTAATTCGTTTGATTGGATATTGCACGAAGTTTTGACATGGCTTATCGAATCCACCTACATAGTCAGCTGTACGCTGTGAAACTTCTCCGCAAACAAATCCAAGTTTGATATTCTTACTTGCTGAACATCCGTACCTTTTACATCTTTCGCAATTCATGGCTAACCAGTCCATAGATTCTGTTCCGTTGCTAAATGGTATCATATTATTGGTAGTTTTTATATTTGATTGATATTCTAAAAATTTATAGTAACTAGCTTTCTTTGCAGCTCTCCATTGTTCACTATGCGGTTTTCTTCTTGGTACATCCGCTGCCGGCATTGAAAATTTATTGGATATTATCATCCCTTGAAATCCTTGAAATAAATCTTCATTATCTCGCTCTTCTTCCATTGTAAGTTGACCATAATCAACACCCCAACAGAAAATATCAAAAGGAGTTATTTCTTCTATACTCATAGCATTATTTTTTACCGATTTCGATTTCGGCCACTAAATCTTTCATTATTCGTTTCATGATAAATTGATCCGGCATTAATATTTTTCCTTTTGAATCTCTGATATCATTTATTAATTTCATGAATATCTTAGTTCCGTAACCTCCAATTTCTCCGTAATTAGTATATTCAAGAATTGTTTGACGGTCCATTCCTAAAATTGAATAGTTATCCATGTATTGAATTATTGATTTTGTGTTTCTTTTTATTCCATCTTTAAATTCAAATTTTTCCTCCTCATTTTTTTCCTTCTTTGGTATAAGAGGAGGAGGTATATTTATTTCTTTCTTTTCTTTCTTTTCTTTTATAGCATTGCATTCGCATTCAAAATCTATGCGTTCGCATTGCGTTGGCATACTTTCATTTTTTTTACCCCATCTTTTAAATGCTGATTCTTTTGCTTTTAATGACTTTTTATTTCTTTCCTCCAATCTTCTTTCTACGGATATTGAACCAAAATAATCACCATCAATTACAAATAAATCAAAGTCATTTATAATTGATTTTATCATTAATTCTTCCACACGAAGTTCGAAAGCGATTCCTTCATAATCCGTTCGCAATGCGTTCGCATTATTATATAAATCCTCCACAATAGCCCAGAATGCACCATAACCTGTCATGCCATATTTTCTAATTAATGGCTTTATCTTATCATCAGATCTAGGATTGTAATCGTGTGGGAAATAGAATGTATCTTTTGCCATATTTACGCTGTTAATAATTTTTTCTTTGCTGTTTTTCTCTTTCTAATCACACTCATGTTTTTATTAACTAACTCAATAATCCGATCGTGATAATCTGAATTTTTATTCTGTAATCCCCGGGATTGTTCTATCTTGAACTTTTCAATATTTACCTCAATGGTTTCAACCGGTTCATTATTGATTCTAGCCGATAGAATAAGAGATTTCTTCTTCAAAAAGTATTGATTAGTAAATACACAGTGATGTAGTTTATCTCCTTCTTCCAAATGCTCTTGAACACTCTCTAGTACCTTAATCATTATTTTATCGTCACCGAAGCAGATTCCAAAGAAATCAGCTTTAAGCTCCTTAAATAATTTCTCATTTTCGAGAGCTTGTTTTCGATTTCGTTCATCTTCTCGTTTTTGCTGTTCTCTGCGTTTTTTAGCCACATAGATATCATGCTGTTTCTTGAGATTCTTAGGACATACATAGTGAGCGTTGTGGGTGTCTTTGTTTAAGTATCGAAGCAAATCAATATAATCACACCATATCGATGCATCAGTAATCTTATACTTATTCCTCATGCATATTTTAACCGATTGCCAATATTGATGAACATTTCCTTTATCAATAAAATAGCCTAATAAGTCGTATTGCTTTGCTTTTAATAAGGTTTCGTATTGTGGTCGGAGTGGCACTTTTTTAATTACCTCAAGAAATGAAATATTTTCAAGATCCTTATCAATTCCCATCTTTTTATATTGAGATTGAAAGACAGAGTCCGGATGGTATTTATTGACATAGAAATCATACTTATTCCCATACCATCCGGGGCTTTTATCTCTTATGGCCATTTCTCCACTCCATGAATCACACAACATATTACTAGTATGAAGCTGTGCGTATATTTCCATTTTACCATTAGGTAGAATCCAATGTTGGCATATTTCAGAAACATAATATCTTACAGGCTCTTTGGAATATTGCCTGTATTTGTTATGGTAAGACCTTATTTCAAAATTTCTAATAACTTGGAACTCACCATAAATCTCGGCCATGGCTACATAAATATGTTGCTCAAGTGTTGTTTTTCTTGATTCCTCAATGGTTAATTTTGCTTTACAATGAGAACAAGTAGCACGCTTCCTTTTTACCAAAGTAGTTGGAAATGTGCCGGCGCAATCCATGCAGATAACACGGTTCTTTGTGGCAAATCCTTTATGCTCTAACACATGCTTTTTAGCCCAAGATAGCATCTTGTTTTCAATATTTATTAGCTGTTTTGAGTTGTTTACAACTTCATGCTGTAGTTTAGTTCTTGGTTTCATGGTTAAAATAAAAGTGGTTGTGAGCTTGTTTCGGTTTTCTCTTTTTTAGCTTTTGCCGGCTTTTTTGTCATCGAAGCATAAGCCTCATCCTGTGCTCTTTTAATCGCATCTGCTTTGGCTTGTTGCTTTTCTTCTTCAGACAATTCAACTGCATGATTAACCACCACATTACAGCTGATAGGCTCTCCAACTTCAATCTTTTCTTCATCGTAATAATGAACAGCCATATTAAAGATTTCATCATCAGTAAAGCCAGCACAACCACTTTTTTGTACTTTATTGAGAATGTATGTAATACAATCGTCAATATTCTTTTCCTGATTATTAAACTTTTCAGCGAATAGGGCATCTGTTTGCGCGCGATTTTGAAGATAATCCAGGACCGTTTTTTTGAAAGTTTCTGTTGATTTCATAGTATTAAGAATTAATTAACATTGGCATTACTAAATATTGAAGTTTCAAAAATTCCTCAGCTGTAGGCTTAACAAGTATTGCTCTTGTTTCATCGCTAAACTCGAGTATACACTCATCCGTTTTAATATGGCTAACAGCTTGAAGAATGAAATCCATTCTAAAACCGATTTTAAGTGATTTAATATTTGATTCTAAACAACCTACACTTTCTTCAGCTGATATACTAAAATCAATATCTTGTGCTGTTATTTTCAGTTCTTTAGGAGAAATATTAAAAACGATGAGTTTTGAATTTTGATTAGCAAAAATTGACACTCTCTGTATGGCATCCTTAATTTCGCTTGTTGAAACCTTGATAATATTGGTATTTATTGTAGGGATTACGTTCTTGTAGTTTGGAAAATTACCCTCAATTTGTCGTGAGGTGATTTCAAAACCACCAACAGAAACTTCTATGTTTTTTTCGCTTATCATGAAAGTAATAAATTCATCTGTTGAAGAAATATTGCTTAGAATGTTGATTATTTTCTTTGAAAGAAGACAAGTAATTTTTGTTAATCCTTCAGTTAAATAATATTCATACAATGCTAAATAGGTTGCATTGGTAGCTACAAATGAAATACTGTCATTTTCTTGCTTAATAAATACTCCACCAAGTGTAGGTTTTAATTCATTTTCTTCACAAAAAGCTTTCACGGAATCAATACCTTCATGAAGTAAGGCAGAACTAATCTCAAAATTTTGTGCTTTTTCAGCCTTTGGCATAATTGGAAATTCCGCAGGATCCTGTGAAACTAATTCGAAGTGACCACCGTTATACTTAACTCTTATTGATGAAGAATTAATCTCAAATGTGATTGGTTGTTCCGGAATGGATTTAAGGGATTCGATAATTAACTTAGCCGGTAATGTGAATTTATCAAAGTCAATGTTTTGATTTTCTTGCATCACAATATCAACTTTAAATGAGATTGATGACTCTGTATCTGATGCAGTGATTTTTAAATCACCACCTTCTAGATTTTTATAAACCTCACAAAGGAAGTTTTCAAGGATAGGAAGATTTGTTTTTGTATTAACAACTTTTCCTGCTATAAGCATCTTGCTTAATAGGGCATTTTTTGATACTGTAAATTCCATAATCGATTTGTTTTAGAATAATGTTAATTGTAGTTGTTGATTATTTGATGTTATTTTTATATCTGTTTTCTTTGTTTCTCGTTCTTCAAAAACTTCTTTTGCTCTTTTTTCCCACATCATACATACATAGCTTTCTTCCTTGCTTATTTTAAAAATCTGTGGAAAAGGATATTCAGTTCTTCGTAAGGACCAACCATCATAAAAACTTCCAGGATCTAAACTGTCATGCCAAATAACTTCACCGATTACTCCATGAATGACAAAATTGCAAACAGTCATCATGCAGCATGTACGGTCAATATCTTCAGCATATAAATAGTTTCCCGGTGCAATAGCATTAAAAGCAAGTAATGTTCTTCCGCTTCCGCAGGTAGGGTCGGATATAGTTAATCCTTTTCCAGTCATTGACTCATCAGCATTAATTTGAGCCATGAAATCACATACTGTTCCTGGAGTAAAAAACTGTCCTCTGTTATCTCTTCGAGATTTACCTGCAATTACACAATCATGCATATAGCAAAGCTGGTCGAATAATTTTCCGAACCTGTTCATTAAATTTGGGAGAGGTAATGTTGATGCCATTTTACTTGATAAAATGACAGCTTTAAAAGGGTAGAAGTAATAAGGGGGTGTAAACAAAGAAAGTCAGACCCCACCTCTCGATGAAATCCGACTCGCTAAAATCATGGCACAAACATAACGACATATTTCGTTAAAAAAAAATGTTTTAACGAATATTTTTTATTTTTCTTTCAAAAGTAAATCCAAAACGGCTCTATTACAGCGATCACAAATTGAGTAATCAATATCAATATAAATATCAGCCATCTTATAGTCATTATTAACATGGCCTAAACAAAAATCAATATCAGATTTAGATATGCCGGCTTTATTCCTAGCAATAGATGCCCAGCTGTGGCGTGCCCAGTTTGTTGTTATTTTTGTTATTTTTAAATCATCAGTGATATCTTCTAATCCTTTATTCACTGATTTAGTGAAGTTCTTATGATTTGAGTATCTGTTTTTTAGTTCAGAAAGAAAGCCAGTACTGGAGTATTTATCAAATAATAGTTGTAGTTCAGGCTGTACCTTAATTGATAGAGCAAACATAAATATATTATCTTCGGTATTTGTTTTGGACCGTTCATATTCTATCCGTCCATTTATGGGAGCACTCAATTTATACAGGTCATTTATATTTATACCAATTAGGTAAAACAGCATCATAAACACATCTCTAGCAATTTCCATTCTACCAGATAACTCTTTATCTCTTATTCTTATGATATCATCAATAATAATGCTTTTACGCTTTCTCCTATATATTGGTATCTTGATATTTTTAAATGGATCGTGTTGTATTGATATAATATCGTAATCCTCATTATTATATTTTGCTTTTGCCTTGTTGAATAAGGATCTGATGGCACGGATATAATTACTAATTGCCCCTGGCTCGAGTGGTTTTTCATTCATGCCTTTTTCTGCAAGCGTAACCATAAACTCATTAAGTCGCTTTGAGGTGATGTCTTTTACATCAATAATCTTTCTACCATAGAACCAACAAAGAGAAGATAAAGCTGTTTCATACCAGGCTGCTGTATTGTCTTTTTCTGTCTTTGATATCACATCATTTGCAAACTGTACGAAATCAATAGATTCATATTCTGGTACCATGGAAGCCTCCAGCTGTTCCTTTAATTCAATACTTGTCATACGAGCACATCGAGCATGGCCAAGCTTAATGCAAATAGCTCTATATTTTTGAAGCATTTCACACAATTCAAAATTAAGAATTTCAGCGTTTGAATAGGACTTTGATATAGTACCATCATTAGATAGATACTCTTTCTTTATGTAGTAAGGTGTAGGAATGTATTGAGACTTACCATTGTGGTAGATCCTAATTTTAATATTTGTAGTACCATCTGATTTTTGATGGTTTTGTGTTTGAAATACAATAGGTTTAAATGTTGCCATGATGCTGTTTTTGTGTTTGAATTACAAAAACAACTTTGCACTGGTATCACTTCAAAGATAGTTCAAAGAAAAAGTTCACTTATTTGACTTAAAACGATATCAAATAAGGTTGATTTTGAACAAAAAAAGCGAGGGGCGCAAAATTGCACCGACTCGCTTTTTGTGTAAATCGTTGATTTACTTTTGATTAAATTAAGTCGGGGTAGCGGGATTCGAACCCACGACCCCCTGCTCCCAAAGCAGGTGCGCTAACCGGACTGCGCTACACCCCGTTGTTTTAATCGGTTGCAAAAGTAACTACTTTATTATTATGAGCAAATTATTTATGCTATTTTTTTTATAAAAATACAAAAACAATCAGTTAAAACTGTATTTTTGTTTGCATTATAGCGTATAATATAAAATGAAAATAACTGTAAACCACGTTTGTAAGGCTTTAGAAGAATTGGCTCCATTGGCATTGCAAGAGAGTTACGATAATTCAGGCTTGCTATTAGGAAACCGAAATACAGAACTATCGGGTGTTTTGATTTGTATCGATGTAACAGAAGAAGTACTGCATGAGGCCATTACAGCCAATTGCAATATGATAGTGTCTCACCATCCTTTAGTATTTACTGCATTAAAGTCAATTACCGAAAGTAATATGGTGGAACGCTGTATTGTACTAGCCATTAAAAATAATTTGGCTATTTATGCATGCCACACAAATTTAGATAGTGTATCAGGAGGAGTTAGTTTCCGAATGGCACAAAAAATAGGCTTAACACAAACTCGTGTGTTACAAGCAAAGAAAGACTCCTTGCTTAAACTTGTCACTTTTGTTCCTTTAAAGCATCTTAATAATTTGCAAACAGCAATTTTTGAAGCCGGTGGCGGACAAATAGGTAAGTATGATTGCTGTAGTTTTACCTCAACAGGCAAAGGCAGTTTTCGTGCTTTAGATGGTTGCCATCCTTTTGTAGGAAAAATAGGTGAAATACATGCAGAAGACGAAATTCGTTTGGAAGTTAGTATACCCGCCTACCTAAAAACAACAATAACAAAAATATTATTACAAACGCATCCTTACGAAGAGCCGGCATTCGATTTTATTCCTATTCGTAATGATTGGTCTCAAGCAGGTTATGGCGTTATTGGCAATTTGGAAAAGCCTATATCTGAAAAAGATTTTTTATTACAATTAAAAAAAGTATTTAAAGTAAGCTACATCAAACACACTTCTTTTACTAATAAAAAAATCCAGAAAGTAGCCATGTGTGGTGGTAGTGGAGCTACTTTAACAAATTTGGCAATAGCATCAGGTGCTGATGTTTATGTATCGGCCGATTTTAAGTACCATGATTATTTTTTGGCTGAAAGCAAACTTTTAATAGCCGATATTGGACATTTTGAATCGGAACAATTTACAAAAGAGATAATTTTTGAGCATTTAACAAAAAAATTATCTAAATTTGCAATCCGTTTTTCAGAGATTAATACTAATCCGATAAATTATATATAACGAATATGGCAAAAGCAGTGGCAAAAGAAAAAGAATTAGAACCTAAGGAAATTACCATAGAAGAAAAGTTAAAAGCTTTGTACGAATTGCAAACAGTAGCTTCTGAAATTGATAAAATTAAAACATTAAGAGGTGAACTTCCTTTAGAGGTACAAGATTTAGAGGATGAAATTGTAGGTTTGGATACTCGTATCGAAAAAAACAAATCAGATATTGCTCAGGTTGAAGCCGAAATAGCCGGAAAGAAAATTGAGATAGAAGAGGCTAAAATGCTTATTGCAAAATATGAAGAGCAACAAAACAATGTTCGAAATAATAGAGAATACGATTTTTTATCCAAAGAAATTGAGTTTAAAAAATTAGAAATTGAGTTGGCCGAGAAGAAGATTAAAGAATATACGGTGGATGAAAAACTCAAAAAAGAAGAACTTGAACAAGCAGCTAGTTTTATTGAAGAAAGAAAAGAAGATTTAAAACAGAAAAAAGCTGAGTTGGACGAAATTGTTTCTGAAACTAAGCAAGAAGAAGAAAAAATGCGTGAACACGCAAAAGAAATAGAGGAAAAAATTGAACCTCGTTTATTAACAGCGTTTAAACGCATACGTAAAAATGCTCGTAATGGTTTAGCCGTTGTATATGTTGAACGTGATGCTTGTGGTGGTTGCTTTAATAAAATTCCTGCTCAACGACAATTAGATATTCGTTTACGTAAGAAAATTATTGTTTGCGAATATTGCGGTCGTATTTTAGTGGATAGCGAACTTGCAGGTGTAAATAAAGAATAACACCTACTTAATATAAAAGGAGAGGGCAGTCTGATTAATTTCAGACTGCCTTTTTTTGTTTTATTTATGATAAACGGTACTATTTTTTCCAAATATTCAATTCTGAACGCCTAAAAAATCATTCAACATTCTATAAATGAATTCGTTAAACTATTTTTAAACTTGATCTACATTAGATAGTTTAGTTCGTTACGAATCAAAGTAGGAGTTTAGCCAGTAATCACTAAAAATCAGTTACAGATGTAAATAATATTATAAAACAAACATAATATTGTGAGTGATTTACAAGTGTAAATACGACCCATGACCCATATTACGCACTTCAAATAATTACAAATGTATAAATTTACAAATGTATTATATACAATTATAGCCCCATTTAATATTGTTATAATAAAAGTTTCAAAACGCTGTAAATCAATATTATAAATGTTAAACGTAAATCACTACTTTAAATAATAAATTTCTACAGGCTAAATTTTTAACAAATCCTATCTATTAAAGTTAATTATATAACTAACTACTTGTATTCCATATTTATACAAATAATTTATAAAGTAATACTTTTATATTAAAGGTGAGTCCTTATTCTACTATTATTAGCTGTTTTTAAGCTCATTTTAGTGCTGTTCACAGGCTTTTTAAGTTACAGCTATATAATTGATTAAAGCACTTATTGTAGTGCATATAGTTTTTTAAGCATTAACCAATAACTCTTTGTTTTTATTGAAATCACTCGGTTATGATTATAATTACTTTTGTAATTATGATAAATTACAAAAGTAACTTTTATTGTAAAATCAGATGTTTGCATTTGTAATTTATTGTGATTACATTTGCAAACACTTTTTGATAGATCAATCATGGAAAATAACATCAAAAATCGCATTCAAAAAATAATGGAGTTGGAACAATTGAATCCTGCTTCATTTGCAAAAGCTATTCAAGTTAATCCTTCGGCTATTTCGCATATATTAAATGAACGAAATAAACCAAGTACTGAAATTATTATTAAAATTCTTAATACATTTCGTTTATTAAGCTCTGATTGGTTGATATTAGGTATAGGTTCTATGTACAGAAATGAAAAAATTTCTCCGGCCACTGTTCAACCACCCTCGTTATTCGATACAACTACAGATATTTTGGAAACAACTACCGAATTATCGGAAGTAAAAGAACCATCTGTTTCTATTTCTACTATTAAACCCATAGAATCGTTGCCCGAACAGTCGGCTTCAAAAGAAGAAACCGTTTTAAAACCGTCAAAATCTCTCCAAAAAATTATCGTATATTACTCTGATAATAGCTTTGAAGAGTTTATATCGTCTAATTAATAATGCGAATTAAGGGTTGAGATTTTTTTTATTATTTTAATCCCGAAGGGATGGCATTATTATTTCACCCTTTAGATAGGCTGACCGTTGGTTCAGGGTTTAAATTCAAAAAAATGAACCTATTTCTATAAGTATACCACCACTTCGTGGTTTAAATCTTGACCCTTAATTCGCATTAATATTGCTTCGGTAACAATCTGCTTTAGCCTTTTTATTATAGAAATGCTTATATTTGCATTTCAAAATAGTATTGCATGAAAAAATACATGTCTGATTTGATTGTTACGGCCAACGAACAGCTTAATAATCAGTATTTTCTATTAAAACTTACTAGCAAAGAAACTTTACCGGAAATGCTTCCGGGGCAATTTGCCGAAGTATTGGTTGATAATTCTGCTACCACCTTTTTACGTCGACCTATTTCAATTCATTTTGTAGATACAGCCAACAATGAGTTGTGGTTATTAGTGCAAAAAATTGGCGATGGTACCCGTAAAATGGGTGAGTTTGTTGTAGGCCAAAGCGTAAACTTACTTTTTCCGTTAGGTAATTCATTTTCTATGCCTTCGTCTCATCAAAAAGTGCTGCTTATAGGTGGTGGAGTAGGTGTAGCTCCTTTATTAATGATGGGAGCAGAGTTACAAAAGAAATCTATTCAAGCTGTATTTTTATTGGGTGCACGCAGTAAAAACGATTTGTTGGAGTTGGATGTTTTTGCAAAGTATGGCAAAGTATATACTACTACCGAAGATGGCTCGCATGGAGAAAAAGGTTATGTGACACACCATTCACTATTAAAGGAGAAATTTGATAAACTATATACTTGTGGTCCAACACCTATGATGAAAGCGGTTGCTGCTTATGCTTTAAAAAATAACATTGACTGTGAGGTTTCGCTCGAAAATTCGATGGCTTGTGGTATTGGCGCTTGTTTGTGTTGTGTGGAAGATACCAAAGAAGGGCATAAATGTGTGTGTACTGATGGACCCGTTTTTAATATAAAAGATTTAAAATGGCAGATTTAACAACATCAATTGGCCGTTTACAATTGAAAAATCCGGTAATGACGGCATCCGGTACTTTTGGTTATGGCGATGAGTTTGCCGATTTTATTGATATTTCCAAAATAGGGGCTATCATTGTAAAAGGCACTACCTTGCATCATCGTGAGGGTAATTCTTATCCACGCATGGCAGAAACTCCTTCGGGTATGCTAAATGCAGTGGGGCTTCAAAATAAAGGAGTGGATTACTTTATTAAAAACATCTACCCTCAAACTAGTAAAATAGATACAGCAATACTGGTAAACGTATCCGGTTCTACTATAGAAGATTATGTGGCAACTGTCGAAAAACTAGTCGATTTAGAGCATATACCCGCAATTGAATTAAATATTTCTTGTCCTAATGTTAAACAAGGGGGTATGGCTTTTGGTACCTGTGCAGCTTCTGCCGAGGAGGTGATTTCTGCTGTACGAAAGGTTTATCCTAAACACCTCATGGTAAAGCTTTCGCCAAATGTTACCGATATAGCCGAAATAGCTCGTGCTGCTGAAACTGCGGGTGCTGATTCGGTTTCTCTAATCAATACACTACTCGGTATGGCGATCAATGCCAACACTCGTAAACCTATATTATCTACTGTAACCGGTGGACTTTCGGGACCATGTGTTAAACCAATAGCTTTGCGCATGGTTTGGCAAGTGGCTAAAGCTGTAAAAATTCCGGTTGTTGGGTTAGGAGGTATTATGAATGCAACTGATGCTATTGAGTTTTTTTTGGCAGGAGCAACTGCTGTTCAAATAGGAACTGCTAATTTTATCGACCCCACTATAACTGTAAAGATAGTAAATGGTATAAATGACTACCTAGATAATAATGGTTATAAATCAATTACCGATATTATAGGTAAGTTAGAAATACACGAATAAATACAGTTGTAAAATGAAAAAAACAACTATTATTATAGTGTTTACGGTTGTATTTTCTATCTTGTTTGGGAATACTCCTTATAAGTTTGAAAATAAGCAAATTAAGCCGTACGAATGGGTTGTTATTGATAGCATAGAATTAGTATTCGCAGGTGATATTATGGGGCATATGCCCCAAATAAAAGCGGCCTATAATAAAGACTCCGATACGTTCGATTTTGAACCTTGTTACCGGTTTATAAAACCCTATATACAATCGGCTGATGTAGCGGTGGCAAATTTAGAGGTTCCTCTTGCCGGAAAACCATACAGTGGATATCCCAATTTTTCCAGTCCGGATGAGTTATTTGAAGCACCAATTTCAGCAGGTTTTGATGTAATGCTGTTGGCTAATAACCATGCAGCCGATAAGGGAAAATCGGGTATTGAAAAAACCATAAAAACAGTTAGCGCCAAGTCTAAATTTGCAGGAGTTTACTTAGATGTTTTTCATCGTGACTCGTTGTATCCTTTATTGTTGGATGTAAAAGGAGTAAAAATAGCTTTATTGAATTGTACCTACGATACCAATGGCAACCCTGTAACGCCTCCACAACTTGTAAATCTGATAGATACGGCTCAAATACGTAAGGATGTAGCTACCGCAAAAACACGTAAAGCCGATTTTATTATTATGTGCATCCATTGGGGAAAAGAATATATGCTTTCGGCAAATGCTGAGCAACAAATGCTTGCTCAATATTTTGCCTCATTAGATATTGATCTTATTATAGGTTCCCACCCGCATGTAGTACAAAACTTCGATTATGTGTATAAGCCGGATAGTACGCAAGTACCTGTTTATTATTCGTTGGGTAATGTTATTTCTAACCAAACCAAACGCAATACCAATGGGGGCATATTAGCGAAGGTAGTTATCGATACTAAATCTCATACAATTAAAAAGTGCGGATACACTCCATTTTATGTATATAAAGGTGAAATAGAAGGCAACTACCAGTATTATTTATTGCCTACGGCAGATTATCTTTCCAATAGATTAACTATAACTATTCCTCAAGCTCAAGATTCTTTGTTGCGGGTTTTCGATACGGATACCCGCCAACGACTATCTAATCTTCCTATCGTAAATTAATCATGTCTGCTAGCGATGTTATAACGCTGCTCAAAAAAGAAGCAGAACCCTTTTTTATCTTAAAAATGCAGCATTTTGGGATAGATACAACATTGGCCTTAGGTGTGCGTATTCCTTCTATTCGGAAAATTGCTAAACAACTAGGT
>JAFGVL010000021.1 GCA_016938015.1 Paludibacteraceae bacterium | reverse complement strand
TTAATAAACTCACTTGTTAAAGTGATGTCTGCTGCAATGCATAGCTTTGTGTTTGGCTGACAGGTTTTTAATATGTCTTCTAACATTTTCATGTTACGATAGGGCGTTTCAATAAATAGCTGTGTTTGGTTATCGAGCAGCGCTTTGTTTTCAAGCTTCTTAAGTGCTTTTATTCTTTCATTGCCTTCGATAGGTAAGTAACCAACAAATGCAAAGCTTTGTCCGTTAAACCCTGAAGCCATTAGTGCCAATATAATTGACGATGGTCCTACTAAGGGTACAACGGTATAGTTCTTTTCTTGAGCTAACCGTACTATGTCGGCACCCGGGTCGGCAATAGCGGGGCACCCAGCTTCAGATAAGATGCCCATATCGTACCCTTGCTCTAAAGCTTGTAAAAAAGTTGATGTTTCTTGCGCTGAAGTGTGTTGGTTTAATGTGAAAAATGTACACGCATCAATAGGAAAGCCGGTATTCATTTTGCGTAAAAAACGGCGTGCAGTACGTACGTCTTCTACAATAAAATGCCTTATTTTATTACATAAAACAGTGTTCTTTTCGGGCAAAACGCTTGCAAAATCACTTTCGCCTAGAGTTGTGGGGATAAGGTATAAAGTTCCGGCCATAATGCATTAAGGATATATGATGCATCAAAAGTACGACTTATTTTTATAAATTTGTTGCAAATTTATTTTCATGAAACTTCCGCAGGCTTTTATCAATCGTACAGCTCTTTTGTTAGGCGATTCTTTCTCTTTATTTGTAGATGCATTACAGTTGCCTGCCCCAACAAGTATCCGTATTAATCCGGCAAAAATTTTTCACACACCTCAGCTGGAACAAGTGCCATGGAGTAGTAGGGGGTATTATTTACCCGAACGCCCACTTTTTACGCTCGACCCCTTGTTGCATGCAGGAGCCTATTACGTGCAGGAAGCCAGTTCTATGTTTTTAGAACAGATTGTTAAATTATACATACCCCAAGCGGTAAAAATGCTCGACCTTTGTGCTGCCCCGGGAGGAAAAACTACTCATTTGCTTTCGTTGTTACATCCCGATAGTTTGTTGGTAGCCAATGAGTATGTGCGTTCAAGAGCCTATATATTATCCGAAAATATCCAGAAATGGGGACATTCTAATGTGCTGGTTTCTAACAATCAACCCGAAGATTTTACCCCTCTTTCTTCATTTTTTGATGCCGTATTGGTTGATGCCCCTTGTTCCGGCGAAGGCATGTTTCGGAAGGATGCGGGTGCCATTGAAGAGTGGTCGGTTGCCAATGTAGAAAAATGTGTGGCACGCCAGCGTAGCTTGTTAAAAGATGTTTGGCCTTCGTTAAAAAATGAGGGAATTCTTATTTATAGTACTTGTACGTATAATCGCGACGAGAATGAACATGCTGTGAAATGGATAATGGAGGAGTTGGGAGCTGAGTTGCTATCGGTAAAAATTGATGAGGCTTGGGGTGTTACGCCTACCGATTTTGGTTATAGGTTTTATCCGCACAAAACTAAGGGAGAAGGCCTTTTTATGGCTGTATTACGAAAAACTAACACCGAACAATGTCTTCGTATAAAAACTGATAAAAAGAAGATTTCTTTTACTAAACAGCAGTTGGATGTTGAGCCTTTTATTGTACAATCACAGAATTATGTGTTTCAAAATTTCGGAAATAAAATAATTGCTTTTCCTTCTTATCAGGCTGATAGTATTCAATTTTTACTAAAACAATTGCAGGTATTACAAGTTGGAATTTTTTTGATGGAGTGCAAAGGTAAAGACTTAATTCCACAAGCCGGATTAGCCCTTTCTGTCTCTTTAAACAGAACTAACTGCGAAACGGCAGCGCTCGATTGGCATACAGCTTTGTTGTATTTGCGTAACGAAAATATCCAGTTGCCATCTTCTCCAAAAGGTTTTGTATTAGTTTGTTATAAAAATAAAGCCTTGGGTTGGGTAAAAAATTTAGGTAATAGGTGTAATAGTTTATACCCTTCTGAATGGCGTATTAGAATGACTATACCACCGGATGCAATAGAAAATAGCTTTTTATCAAAACTACTTCACGAATAAAACTTTCTAAACTTCGCACAGTGTTGAAGATGTAAATTTTTAAACGTGCGAAACAATGTAGTTGCAACTAGTTTTGTTGAACTTGAGATTATTAAATGTTAATAGGATGAAAATCATTTTTTTAGGAACAGGAACATCTACAGGAGTGCCACAAATAGCCTGTAATTGTAAGGTGTGTAAAAGTACAGATCCTAAAGACAAACGCCTTCGATCGTCGGTGCTTGTTAGCAATGCAAAACATAATGTGTTGATAGATTGCGGACCTGATTTCAGACAACAACTTTTGCAACATACCATTCATCATATTGATAGCATTCTATTAACACACGAACATTATGATCATGTGTCGGGTTTGGATGAAGTGCGTCCATTGCGTGAAGTTACTGTTTATGCAGAAAAACGTGTATTGGAAGTAGTTAAGAAAAACCTACCGTATGTGTTTAATGCTCATCCTTATCCGGGAGCTCCAAAAATAAATCTGCTTGAAATTAAGAACGATACCAATTTGTTTCAGGTGCCCGGTTTTGAGATACAACCCATACGTCTTTTTCATCACAAGTTACCAATACTAGGGTTTAGAATTGCAAATTTTGCCTATTTAACTGATTTTAGTAGTATTGAAGAAACGCAATTAAAAAAGCTGGAAGGCTTAGAAGTATTGGTTTTAGATGCGTTAAGAAAATATCCGCATCCAGCGCATGTTATGTTGAGCGAAGCTTTGCAATTAGTCGATAAAATAAAACCTCAAAAAGCTTATTTTACGCATTTAAGTCATGAAATGGGTTTGCACAATGAAGAACAACAGCTCTTGCCCGAAAATGTATTTTTTGCGTGGGATGGTTTGCAGATAGAGTTGTAACTCAACAGTTAGTTTAAAAATGTGTTAATTCCTTATATAGTCGTTGTATAGGCAAGCCCATTACATTAAAATAAGAACCTTCTATGTGTTCTACTGCCATATACCCAATCCATTCTTGTACGCCGTAAGAGCCGGCTTTGTCTAATGGGCTGTAATGTTCCAGGTAATAGTCTATTTCGTTTTCGGTAAGAGAGGCAAAACGCACTTTTGATGTAGCGGAAAAAAGCACTTTTTTTTGCTTGGATAACAAACAAACGCCCGTAATTACTTCATGTTCTTTTCCCGAAAGCTGTTGAAGCATTTTTTTTGCGTGAATCAAGTCGGTTGGTTTTCCCAGTTCTTTGCCTTCGAGCCAAACAATTGTGTCGGCAGTAATGAGAAGGGTGTTGTCGCTCAAATTGTTGGTGTAAGCTTCCGCTTTTAATTCAGCTAAATAAAGGGGTATTTTTTCTCCAACTAAGTTGTTTGGATATTTTTCTTCAATCGTATCCATTGTTTCAACTGTAAAAGGTATATCTAAGCCTTTTAAAAGTTCCTTTCTGCGAGGAGATTTTGAAGCCAGAATGATGTTGTATTTTTTTAAATTATCAAGCATTAATAGATGTAACTGATGGGTTTATTTTATAATAAACAAATCGAACATGGCCATGCCTTGAGCTCTACAAAGCAAGAAATAAAAAATAAAAGCATACAAACTGCCGGTAACTAAAATAAATTTCATAAAATTACTGGCTTGATGAAAATCAAGTTTGTTTTTTGCTTTGATTAATAAGAAAACCAAGTATCCGAAAGGAATTAGTATGCCAAAAATAATATAACGTAACGATAGGGTATTTTCTTCAGGAGTTTCTATCAACGCATACCCTTTTATAACATTGAATTGGAGATACAAGATAGCTGCAAGTGTGAGAGCTATTAGGACATAAACAACCAGCTTTGTTTTTTTTATACCTAATACAATTGCCATGCTACGCGATTCCATTTCTCGGTCTCCTTTTTCATCCTCCATATCTTTAATTATTTCACGTATAAGAGTGCCTATAAACGCAAAAGCAGCAAACCCGCATACCCATGCATAAATTGTTTTCGAAATTGGTGTTTGATATAGTAAATTGCCATAATTTTGATCTAAACTTAAGTAAGATATTTCGGCTATACCAATAATTAATGGAATAAAAGATGCGTTGATGGCAACAATAATATTTCCGGTTAAAAATTGGCGTTTGTAACTGGCCGAATAAAACCATAATAACCCCGGAACCATAATAATTAGCAATCCTAATGAAATACTTTTACATAAATAAGCTACAAATAAACCCATTGCAATACCTATACCTGTAAATAGTTGATGAATAAGGGAAGCTTGTTTTTTGGTTATGGTTTGTCCAACAATTACCTTTTCGGGTTTATTGATGGCATCAATTCTGGTATCGAAGTAATCGTTAATAACATATCCTGCCGCTGCAATAAAAACAGTAGCCGCTACAAGTAAAAAAAATTGCCAATTTGGTAGTAAGTAAGAAGTTTCTAATCCCCATGTTTTAAACAAAGGATGTATAATAGCATAGCGAATTAAAAACTGTAGGCCAATAATAAATAAAAGGTTTTTATAGCGAATCAAATTTAAAAAGGTCATCATAATTGGTTGTTATTTAATTAGTTGTGTTTTGCTGACAACGTAAGATTAATAATAAACTGTATAAAGTAAAAACTACCAGCCAAAAGCAGCTTTATCGTCCATCCACTTACCCTGAGCTTTTAGTACTTGTTCAACAATATCTCTGGCACAACCTTCTCCGCCATTTTTTGGAGAAATATACAACGATATTTCTTTAATTTCAGGAACGGCATCGGCAGGGCAAACCGGTATTCCTACCAGTTTCATTACTTCATAATCAGGTATGTCATCTCCCATATATAAAACTTCATCGGGGTTAAGCTGATATTTATCAATAAATTCGTTAAATTTTTCCACTTTCATATGTACATGTGTATGCACATCTTGTATACCTAAATCTTCAAAACGAATGCGTACCGCTTCAGTTTTACCTCCGGTAATAATTGCAACAGGAAATCCTTTTAATACCGCATAATGCAAGGCATAGCCATCTTTAGTATTGATGGTGCGCATGGGTTCTCCATTTTGATATAGTAAAATTGTAGCTGTAGAAAGCACCCCATCTACATCAAATATCATTGCTTTTACTTTGGGTAATAGTTCTTTAAAGTTAGCCATAACGCTGAATATTTTTACTTATAAGCCGGTAAATTTCTTTTTCAAGTGGCAAATTGTTTAATGCTTTTAAGTGTTTATCAATAGTTTCCCTGTCATATCTAACCGCAGGGCCTGTTTGAGCTTCTTTGGGTTGTAAATCGTTAATTTTCGAACTTGTTTCAGCAATTAACGGATATACTAGTCGAAAGGGAATATTTGCTTGCGTAAGTAATTCTTCTGCAATGGCATACATGTGATTGGTAAAGTTACACGCAAAAACTCCCGACAAATGTAAGGCTTTTCGTTGTTCCGAACTACAAAAAATTACTTCTTCACTTATATTTTTTGCAATTTTACATAAATAGGTACTGTTTTTTTCGGTATTGGCTTCAATAAAAAGAGGTAGTTTTTCAAAGTTGATATCTCTGTTTTTAGAAAAAGTTTGAAACGGATAAAACACTCCGTAATTAGTTTGCGAGTTTTCAAATAGGTTTATTGGCATGCTTCCGGCTGTATGCACATGTAATCCGTTGCATATAGGCATAGCTTGTATTAGGTCTTGTAGCACACTGTCTTTTACTGCATAAATGTACACATCGGCATCGTTTTGTATTTCGGTAATGTTTGTTGTGTATATTGTGTTACATCGCTTAGCTAAAATCTCTGAAGATAGTGTACTTCGACTGTATATTTGTTGAATTTGATGCCCTTTTTTTTTGAACGCAAGAGCTAATTGTGTAGCTACATTTCCGGCTCCAATAAATGTTATTTTTATTTTTTTCATATTAATACAGTTTTATGTGTTTTTTCTTATTTCTTTTTTTTTTTCATTTTTATCTTGCCAAATGTTGATTGGTTTTTATTCTATGTAGATTTTTTTTAAAATAGTTTGCTTGTTTTAAATATATTTAAATCACAGTAAATCAATACTATAAATAATAAAACCGTGTTTTTAATTAAAAAACACTGTTTTTAAACATGAAATTACAACTTTTTTGTGCAAACATTTTATTAATCGAAGGTGTAGATAATGTAAAAAGTACGAAAAGTAATTTTCTTCCTTTTTTTGTAAAAAATTTACACATAGTATGTGAAAATTAACAAAATAAATATTAATTTTATATCCTGTTTAGAATATTTCTTATGTAAGATTATTTATCACAAGTGTAAAAAATATTTGAACAATTTGAAATCTTTTTTGTTATACTATAAAAAGCACTCAAAAAAATAAAAAAGAATCTACCAACCTAAACTTTTTATTTGTTATGAGAAATCTAGAATTAGAGAACAAGCTCTTAAGTTTACAAGAAAACATGTATAATTTTGCGTGTTCTTTGACAATTAACAGGGAAGAGGCTAAAGACCTACTCCAAGAAACAACACTAAAAGTGTTGACAAATGAAGAAAAATTTGTTGACAATACCAATTTTAAAGGATGGGTATTGACAATAATGAAGAACATTTTCATCAATAATTACCGAAAAATTGTGCGTGATCAAACAATTATTGATCATACCGATAATTCGTATTACCTTAACATTCCGCAAGAATCGGGTTTTGATACTCCTGATGGAGCGTATTCCATTAACGAAATAAATAAATGTATTAATGCCTTTTCAGACGAGTATAAAGTGCCTTTTTCGATGCATGTTTCCGGTTTTAAATACCACGAAATAGCCGAAAAAATGGATTTACCTATAGGTACTGTTAAGAGTCGCATCTTTTTTGCCCGTCAACGATTACAAGAATCATTGAAAGATTATAAATAAATAACAACTAGCATAGTGTGAAAGCCGAAGATTTTTTCTTCGGCTTTTTTGTTTTCGATATGGTTTATTAATTACTTATACGTATTTTTGGTTTTTCATTCTAAATTAACTCCTTTTAGTTGTTGATTTATAATTCATTATTTGATATGAAAACTTTTTCAGAATCTGAACTCATTATAAATGCCGATGGAAGCATCTTTCATTTGCACTTAAAACCGGAACAATTGGCCTCTAAAATTATTTTAGTGGGCGATCCCAACCGAGTGGAAACGGTGGCTTCTTTTTTTGACAGCCGTGAATGTGAAGTTGCCAACCGCGAGTTTCGTACCATAACCGGAACGTATAAAGGAAAGCGAATTGCGGTTTTATCTACCGGCATCGGAACCGATAATATTGATATTGTACTGAATGAATTGGATGCTTTGGTGAACATTGATTTAAAAAATCGCACCGAAAAAAATACCTGCACGCAACTTGAAATTGTGCGAATAGGAACCTGTGGAGGCATGCAACCCGATATTCCTCTTGGTTCATTTTTAGCTTCCGAATTATCTGTGGGGTTTGATGGACTGCTTAATTTTTATGCTGAAAGAGATAGCGTTTGCAATTTGGCTTTTGAAGAAGCCTTTAAGAAATACCTAAACTGGTCGCCTTTAAAAGCATCGCCTTATGTTGTAGCTGCTGATAAAGAATTATTAGAGCGCATCACGCAAAACGATATGATTCGTGGAGTAACCATCTCTGCAAACGGCTTTTATGGTCCTCAAGGACGTGTATTGAGGCTTAACTTAGATGATATGCAGATTAACGATAAAATTGAATCCTTCCGATTTGGTAACTATAAAATTACCAATTACGAAATGGAAGGTTCGGCTATTGCAGGGTTGGCAAAATTGATGGGGCATAAAGCCATGACAGTGTGTTGTGTGATTGCTAACCGAAGAGTAAAAGCTACAAATACCAATTATCAACCGTATATTTTGGAGTTGATTGAGAAGGTGTTAGAGAGAATATAAGAGCCCTTCCCCAACCCTCCCCGAAGGGGAGGGAGGGTGTTTGTACTAACTTTAGTATATTATATGAGAAACTTAAAAGTAATAATTGTCTCCTTGGCATACAGTCTCCCTCCCCTTCGGGGAGGGTTGGGGAGAGGCTTGAATTTTGAATTATGAACCATCTCCCAACCATCTGCGCCATTTCTACCGCCTCCGGACAAGGAGCCATTGCTGTTATTCGTGTGTCCGGATCAAAGGCTATTTCCATTTGTGATACGATTTTTGTTTCTGTCGTGGCCGGAAAAAAATTAGTATCCGTTGCGCCCAATACTATCCATTACGGTTCAATCTTTAACGATAAACAGTTAATTGATGAGGTGCTTGTGAGCGTGTTCAAAGCGCCACATTCTTTTACAGGGGAAGATTCGGTAGAAATTGCTTGTCATGGAAGTCACTATATTCAACAACAAATACTGCAATTATTGGTACGTAATGGAGCCGAGTTAGCCCAAGCCGGGGAGTTTACCATGCGTGCTTTCGGTAATGGAAAGATGGACTTGTCGCAAGCCGAAGCTATTGTCGATTTAATAGCTGCTTCATCGGCAGCTGCACATAAAATAGCGTTGCAACAAATGCGTGGCGGTTTTTCTAACGAATTGGTTAAACTACGCGACGATTTACTCACCTTTGTTTCGCTTATTGAGTTGGAACTCGATTTTAGTGAAGAGGAAGTAGAGTTTGCTAATCGTAAACAACTTAACGAACTAATAACGGGTATTAAAACAAAGCTTAGCCGTTTGGCCGATTCGTTTAGTGTAGGGAATGCCATAAAAAACGGTATCCCCGTAGCCATTGTAGGAGAGACAAACGTCGGGAAATCTACCTTGTTGAACATGCTTTTGAACGAAGACAAAGCCATTGTTTCGGATATACATGGTACCACCCGCGATAGCATAGAAGATACGGTGGTGCTAAACGGCATTACCTTTCGTTTTATTGATACAGCGGGAATTCGTGAGACTACCGACGAGATTGAAAATTTAGGTATTAAGCGCACGTACGAAAAAATTGCACAAGCAGAAATTGTCTTGTTGTTGGTTGATGCCACCACCGGACTCGAATTAATTAAATCGCAGATAAACCATATCAAAGAACTGCTTCAAGGAAGAAAGCCGGTGTTGGTGTGTAATAAAACTGATTTGCTTTCTCAAGCACAAGTAAATGCGTTGGAAACTTACGCATTCGATTTAGTAGAAACAAAAATCCTTATTTCGGCTAAGTTTGGCACTCATGCAGAAAAACTACAGCAAGTGTTGTTGGCTTCGGCTCATCTTTCGCAAGTGAATGAGCAAGAAGTAATAGTATCTAATATACGTCATTATGAAGCGCTTGTGAAAGCTTTAGAAGCCATTGTTAGGGTAGAAGAGGGCTTGAAAATAAATGTTGCCGGCGATTTTCTTTCTCAAGATATACGTGAGTGTATGCATTACCTGGGTGAGATTACTGGAAGTATAGGCACTGAGGAAATTTTGGGTACTATATTTAGTAGGTTCTGTATCGGAAAATAGAGTCAAGAACCAAGAGCCAAGAGCCAAGACAAAAGAATAAAGACAACTTTCCACTTTTCACTTTCAACTTTCAACTTTCCACTATCAATTATCCACTTTCCACTTTTTTTAACTGCTGCATGCCGGTTTCTCATAAATGAAGGTCAGTTTTCCACGAATGAACATTAGTTTTAACCAAATGCAAGCAAGAAACACAAAATCACTACCTGTTGTTAAAATCCAACAAACTCTTTGGTTTTCTCTTTGGTTTTTGTAGATTTGAGGGGAAATAATAGCACCAATATTTAAATACCTACGCATATTGGTAGGTGGTATATGTTTTTTTTTGTACATATAAACTAGTTAGCGGTCAGCATAAGAACAACACACAGACAGATATTTAATAATCGATTAATATGAATAAGATAGAAATTCCAATTAGTAAGACAAAAACTTCATTAATATTATTAATAGGATTGATATTCGTGATTATTGGAGCTCTTTTTATCTTGACTCCAGAAAAATTTACAACATCACTCTATAGGAATCCACAGACAATTTTGATTATTGGAATTGCTGCAGTTTTATTTTTTGGCGCTGCTAGTATTTATGGATTTATAAAGCTATTTGACAAAAGAATAGGACTGTCAATTGACGAAAATGGAATAACAGACAACTCAAATGCATCTAGTGTCGGTCTCATTGAATGGAATGACATCGTTGAGATTAAAACAGAACATTTTAAGTACACAAAGTTTATACTCATTTACATAAGTAATCCTAACAAATATTTGAAAAGAGTAAATGGATTTAAACGAAAACTAATGCAAGCAAATATGAATATGTATGGAACACCATTATCAATAACTTCTAGCACATTGAAATATAATTTTGACGATTTAGATAGTTTGCTAAAAGATAACTTAAAACAAAAAGAAAAAATGCCGAACCGCTAACAACCGCTATCGCACATATGCCACAGCCTTCGGGAAGTTTATCAGCTATGGTCGGTGTTGGCTGACACCTTTGGTGTCAGCATCGAGCGACATCATCCTCACGGCTGATGTCACACGATGCCATAGCGGCA
>JAFGVL010000122.1 GCA_016938015.1 Paludibacteraceae bacterium | reverse complement strand
TAATATTTTTAAGATAAACACTTCTGAAAATTATAATCTGGCTGCATAAGACACAAAAAAAGAGCTGTCTTTTTGGACAGCCCCTTACTTTTTTATTTACTAATAACAAATCGCCACGGAATTGTGCGGTATTTTTCCGTAGCATAATCAATTCCAACTCTTGGCAAAGTAATATAGTGCTTTACTTCCGGCATATCTTCCACCCAAATTCTTGGAGATAAAACTAGATCTTCAGCATCAAAACTTTTATCCAACTGTACTAATTTACCCACTTTGCCGGGGCCATAAGTTCCGTCGACACCACGTATTAATAATGCTTGAGGATTATCAGCTTTGCCTGTTACAATGTTCAACATCCAATACATACCATATATTAAATACACATACAAAACTCCACCTGCATAATACATGGTATCGGTGCGTTTGGTACGCCCTTTACAAGCATGGCAGGCAGTATCTTCTTCTCCCCTATACACTTCCACTTCGGATATAATGGATGCACATCGCGTTCCATTTTCAAAAACTCTAACAAGTTTTTTACCCAGTAACAATGGAGCTATATCCAAAGCATCTTGCTGAAAAAAATCGTATGATAATCTTGCCATAAAAAAATAGTGTAATAAAAATATGTGATTGAAAAGAAAAAAAATATAAACAAGAATAAAATTAATAAGAAAGTGTACAATTAAAAAATAACAGAAGAAAAAACAATTGAAGCTATAAAAAACCAACAATTGAACCAATTTAAGTTGTTAAAAAAAATACAAATTAAAATTAAAGAATAGATATTCTCAAAATTTTAAAAAATATTGAGATAAAAGCCATTAATTGTTTTGTGTTTCGAAAAATAGACGTATTTTTGCAGTCCGTTTTTATTATCCGGTAATATCGTTATTCCAAATTTATCTAATAGCTTACGTGGATTAGCCTACACAAGAGTGAAAAATAAAAATGGGAAACAAATTTTACTAATAAAAAATCAATTATAGTGGATACATTAAGTTTTAAAACAATTTCAGCCAATAAGGCAACCGTTCAAAAAGAATGGGTCGTAGTAGATGCTACAGATTTAATATTGGGACGTATGGGCTCAAAAGTAGCTAAAATATTAAGAGGTAAATACAAACCAAGTTTTACTCCTCACGTTGATTGTGGTGATAATGTAATTATCATTAATGCTGAAAAAGTAAAGTTAACAGGCAACAAATGGTCTGACCGTATTTATTTCAGACACACAGGTTTTCCCGGAGGACAAAGAGAAACAACACCAGAAAGACTATTGAAAAATAGTCCTGAAAAATTGGTTAAAAAAGTTGTAAAAGGCATGCTACCAAAAAACAAACTTGGAGCACAATTACTAGATAACCTATATGTGTTTAGCGGTGCAGAGCATACTATGGCAGCACAAAAACCAAAAACAATTGATTTAAACGCTCTTAAATAAGAATATGGAAGTAGTAAATGCATTAGGAAGAAGAAAAGCAGCAGTTGCTCGTGTTTTCGTTAGTGAAGGAAAAGGACAAATTACCATCAATAAAGCTGATATTAATGTGTATTTTCCATCATCTATTTTGCAATATGTTGTAAAACAACCCTTAAATAAATTAGGTGTTGCCGACAAATATGATATTAAAGTAAATCTTGACGGAGGTGGTTTTAAAGGACAAGCAGAAGCATTACGTTTAGCTATTGCACGTGCTTTAGTAAAAATCAATCCGGAAGATAAATCAGCTTTGAAAAGTGAAGGATTTATGACTCGCGATCCCCGTGAAGTGGAACGTAAAAAACCGGGTCGTCCAAAAGCTCGTAAAAGATTCCAATTTAGCAAGCGTTAATTTTTATTTCAAATTACTTTTTCAAATTTCAAACTACTTTATAAACCTGAAATTTGAAATTTATAATCTGAAATTATATTAGTCGCGTTTAGTATCTAAACTATTAAGACTCTCCTCTTGAGACTACTTAGTGGTTGCAAAATTTAAAAAGAAGGTAAACGAAAAATAACTAAAAATGTCAAAAACAAATTTTCAAGATTTATTAGATGCAGGTTGTCATTTTGGACACCTAAAGAGAAAATGGAATCCGGCGATGTCTCAGTACATCTTTATGGAACGTAACGGTATTCATATTATTGATTTACATAAAACGGTAGATAAAATAGATGAAGCTGCTGCTGCAATTAAACAAATTGCAAAATCCGGTAAAAAAATTCTTTTTGTTGCCACCAAAAAACAAGCAAAAGACGTAGTTGCCGAAAAAGCACAAACAGTTCAAATGCCATACATTACCGAGCGTTGGGCCGGTGGTATGTTAACCAACTTCCCTACCATTAGGAAAGCTGTTAAAAAAATGACAACTATCGACAAAATGGCTACAGACGGCACTTTTGAAAATATGTCGAAAAGAGAAAAATTACAAATTACCCGTCAACGAGCTAAATTAGAAAAAACATTAGGCAGTATTGCTGATTTAACACGCCTTCCTTCCGCTCTATTTGTTATAGATGTGATGAAAGAAAACATTGCTGTAAAAGAAGCTAAACGCTTAGGAATACCTGTATTTGGTATTGTTGACACAAATTCAAATCCAAACGAAATTGACTTTGTAATTCCGGCTAACGATGACGCCACAAAATCTATCGATATTATTTTATCTGTAATGATTGCATCTATTGAAGAAGGCTTACAAGAAAGAAAAGCTGATAAAGCTGAAGCCGAAATGGATGAATCAAAAGAACTTAGTTCTAAAGATAAAAAACCAAGAATTAAAAAGGAACGTACCAAAAAAGAAGACGAAGAGGCATTAAATGCAAATGTAGCTCTTAAATTCATTAAAGATACAGAAGAGTAAATTTAAACAACGAATTTAGCGCTACAAACAATTGCTCCATGAGCATAATTCGTTTGTAGCGCTTTTTTTAATATTAATAACAACAACTAAAAAATACTATTATGGCAATTACAATGGCTGATATATCCAAATTGCGCACCATGACAGGAGCCGGTATGATGGATTGCAAAAACGCATTAACTGAATCGAACGGAGATTTTGATAAAGCGGTAGAATTAATTCGTAAAAGAGGTCAAGCTATAGCTGCAAAACGTAGCGATAGAGAAGCTTCAGAAGGATGTGTTTTAGCCGGATCAAAAGATGGCTTTGCTGCTATCATAGCACTAAAATGTGAAACTGATTTTGTGGCAAAAAATGCAGATTTTGTAGCCTTAACTCAATCAATTTTAGATAAAGCTCTCGAAGCCAAACCTTCTACCCTAGCAGATTTATCAGCTTTAAGTTTAAATGGACAAAAAATTTCAGACTTAGTGGCAGAAAGATCGGGTATAACCGGCGAAAAAATGGAACTTGATTTTTATGAAACGGTTAGCGGAGCTTCTACTGTATTTTACATCCATCCGGGAAATAAATTAGCAACAATTGTTGCTTTTGCCGAAGCTAATGTAGATTTTCAAGTTGCTAGAGATGTAGCCATGCAGGCTGCTGCTATGAATCCAATTTCTTTAGATAGAAATTCGGTTCCTGCTGATGTTATTGCTAAAGAATTAGAAATAGGTAAAGAAAAAGCCCGTGAAGAAGGTAAACCTGAAAACATGTTGGATAAAATTGCCGAAGGTCGTTTGAATAAATTTTACCAAGAATCGACCTTGGTTGAACAAGCATTTATAAAAGACAATAAAATTACAGTGGCTCACTATTTAAAACAAAACAATGCTACTGCTACTGCTTTTAAACGCATTACTTTAAATATGGAATAATAACAAACGTATATATTAAAAAAGGTGTTCAACTTCAACAGTTGAACACCTTTTTTTTGCAATTATACAATGTATTAAAAACTTGGCAAGGAATAGCCTTCTTGTGTATCCATTATTTTCCCCACACAATTTATTTCTATAAATGTTGAACCACAACCGGGGCCATAACTTCCACTCAAAAAAGAAACAAAATCTTCTCTACAAATCAATCCTTTATTTAAAAGGTATTGCAATGCTTTAAATAAATACTCGCGGGTAGTAGATAATTCTGCTTGATACGATGGAAACACCCCATAAGAAAGCGCCAATTCGCGCATAACTCTTTCGTTATAACAAATAGCCAACACCGGATTTGTGCTTCTGTAGGCCGCCAAATGGCGGGCTGTACGTCCGGTATAACTATCGGTAATAATTGCTTTAGTACCAATCGTTTTTGCTGCCTCCGCAGCTTCCATCGCTAAAAATGAAGTAATATCCGGACCGTTTGGGTTGTTTATAAAAGGAATCTTAATGTCATTATCCGGTATTTTAGTTTTTTCAGCCTCTTGAGCAATTTTAGCCATGGTTGACACCGCTTCTTCAGGATACTTTCCATAAGCAGTTTCACCGCTTAACATAATAGCATCTGTGCGATAATAAATAGCGTTAGCAACATCAGTTACTTCGGCTCTGGTTGGACGAGGATTTTTAATCATGGAGTGTAGCATTTGTGTGGCAACGATTACAGGTGTGCGAGCGGCAACACACTTACGAATTAACAAACGCTGTATGCCCGGTATTTTTTCTTGTGGGATTTCAATTCCTAAATCTCCCCGTGCAATCATAATTCCGTAAGCTACTTCGAGAATTTCATCTATTTTATCTACTCCTTCTTGATTTTCAATTTTTGCAATAATTTTGATAGCACTATTTTGCTTATCTAACAACTGTTGAATATCGAGTACATCTTGCTTACTTCGCACAAAAGAATGCGCAATAAAATCTACATCGTACTTAATCGCTAAATCAATATTTATTTTATCTTTCTCGGTTAAAGAAGGTAAATTTATTCGAACTCCGGGCACATTTACACTTTTTCTACTACCCAACACTCCATCATTTTGAGCTTCACAAAGTAAAAAATCATCGGTTTTATCAATCACTTTTAAATCGATTTCACCATCATCTAACAATAAATCGCACTGAAGATCCACATCTCTAACAATAAATGGATAACTCACTCCTATACAATCTTTTGTAGTTAACACTTCAGGATTCCCAACAATTTTTATCCTATCTCCGGTTGAAATTTTCAAATCATTTCCATCGGCTGTTTTCGTTGTTCTTATTTCAGGCCCTTTGGTATCCATTAAAATGGCTATTTTTTTGGACACGGCTCTGGTATTCGATATAATTTTATGTAAACCTTCTTCGGTTAAGTGGGCAGTATTCATGCGCACTACATTCATTCCTGCGTCGTACAATCTTTTCATAAAATCAATATCACAACGCTGATCGGAAATGGTAGCCACAATTTTTGTATGTTTCATTGGTTTCTTTTAGTTGAAGTTTTTTTAAATATAAAAACACCTACAAAATGCTTTTAAAATGTTTATTTATATACATTTAATTGTTTGCAATTTATCAGTATAGTTGAAAACAAAATTACTAAAAAGCCTAGAAAAATATTAATTGAGAATGCTTTATTAGGCATATTTAAACAACAAAAACAAAAAACGCTTGTTTTTAACGAAAATACACAGGTTAATAAATTTTAAAACGCAATTAAAGAAAGAGCTCACACCAACTAGTAAATGTTTTAACTGATTGTTCTTGTATTTTTAGTAAAGAAGCACGTACTTCTTCAATAGATTTTTCCTTTTCGGGCTCAGTTTTCGAAAAGAACTTATCGCAAAAACAAATCAGTTGCTCTTCTAACGTAATTGGAAGCATGTCTCTATGAGGAATAGGTAGATTTTTTGATACAATTTCATCCTTACTAATACCGGTTCCGGTATGTCGTTCGGCAACCAAGGCATGTTTAGGTAAATTTTCATTTATCAAAATCTGGGCACCTAAATACCCGTGACAGATATACGGGAAGTTACCATAACAACCAATTGATGGCGCATTAGTTAAATACACACCAATGTCGTGCAATAAAGCGGCCTCTTCAACAAATTTTAAATCGATAGTTAATAAGGGTTTGTTTTTTGCTATACTTAAGCATTTATTGGCCACTAAACGACTATGTTTATATACTATGCCGTAAGCTTTCTCTTGTGGAGGGTAATATTTTTGTAATATTTCAATCGGATTCATTCCTTGAGTTTTTCTAATTTACAAAGTAAGAAAAAAAAGTGTACTTTTGAGGCGTATCAGTAAAACTGTTGCTAAAAAATTTTATCAATAAAACAACTAATTATCCTATAAAGAATTGTGTACAATGAAACCCCTACTACTCATAATTGGTTTAATAATTAACTCATTAATTGCAAACTGTCAAGTAACGGTTGGTGCAGAACAAATTACTAACTATTTACCTTTAATACAAAGCAAACGAGTTGCGTTGGTAGTAAACCAAACTTCGTTGGTACATAACACCCATTTATTAGACACCTTACTCTCCATGCGCATAGATATACGCAAAGTATTTGCTCCCGAACATGGTTTTAGAGGCACTGCCGATGCGGGCGAAACTATTAAAGACACAAAAGATATATTGACAAATACCCCTGTTATTTCGATTTACGGTAAAAACAAAAAGCCTAGCGAAGAACAACTCATGGATGTAGATGTAGTTATTTTTGATATACAAGATGTTGGCGCACGTTTTTACACCTACATTAGTACCTTGCACTATGTAATGGAGGCATGTGCCGAAAATAATAAATTGTTGGTGGTATTAGATAGACCCAATCCGAACGATTATATTGACGGACCGGTTTTAGATAAAAAGTTTTCTTCATTTGTTGGAGTTGATCCTCTACCAATTTTGCATGGTTGTACCGTTGGCGAATTGGCACTAATGATTAATGGAGAAAAATGGTTAAAAAAAGAACTGCAGTGTAAGTTAAACGTAATAAAAGTTGAAGGGTGGAATCATGGACAAGCTTATTCGTTACAAATCAAACCATCGCCAAATCTGCCAAACAATCAAGCAATAAAACTATACCCATCTTTGTGTTTGTTTGAAGGAACCGGTTTTAGTGTAGGAAGAGGTACGCATTTTCCTTTTCAAGTAATAGGATATCCGGATAAAAAATTTGGCTCGTTTGTTTTTACTCCCAAACCAATTTTGGGAATGGATAGCAATCCGGTACAACTTGACAATAAATGTTATGGCATCGATTTAAGAAATGAGGCAATTCAAGGTGGCTTTCATTTAACGTATCTCCTTCAGTTTTACACTCTATCCGGCTTAAAAGAAGACTTCTTTACACACCCTTCATTTTTCGATAAATTAGCAGGAACAGATGAACTTAGAAAACAAATTATTGCCGAAAAATCGGAACAAGAAATTCGACACCAATGGCAAAAAGAATTAATTGATTATAAAAAGATGAGAGAAAAATACTTACTTTATAACTAATTATTTTCCGGATTCACGAACTTCGTCGTCAGAAATAGCATCAATATTTCCACTCCATAAATATTTTTTTGTTTCGGAAATTATTACTCCACTAAGTAATAACAAGGCTATTAAATTAGGTATTGCCATCATTCCGTTAAAAATATCTCCTAAATTCCATACTAAATCCATAGAAAGCACACAGCCCAAGTAAACTGTTATTAGGTATATAATTCGGTAAAAAATAATTGATTTGGGACCAAATAAATACTCTATCGCCTTTTCAGCATAATACGACCATCCAATAATGGTAGAAAAAGTAAAAGTGACCAAAGCAATGCATAAAAAAACATTTCCTACATACGGAATTGTACTAAAGGCTAACTTCGTAATTTCCATCCCTTGCTTGCCCGATGTCCACGCGCTTGTATTAACCAAGACCAAACCGGTAAGAGCACACACTACAACCGTATCCCAAAAAGTACCTGTTGATGACACCAATGCCTGACGCACCGGATTTCTTGTTTGCGCTGCAGCAGCCACAATTGGCGCCGAACCCATACCCGATTCGTTTGAGAACAAACCTCTAGCTACTCCGCTTCTGGCTGCCATCATGATAGTTGAACCTATAAATCCCCCTACAGCCGCTTGCCCTGTAAATGCTGTAGTAACAATTGTAGCTATAGTTTGAGGAATAGTGGAATACCCAATTACCAATATAAGAACACAACCCACGATATAAAAAATGGCCATAAAGGGGACCAACTTATTACACACTTTTGAAATGGACTTTATACCCCCTAAAGTTACAGCTGCAGCTAATATTGTAACCACAATAGCAATATACGTACTATCTATTTCGAATAAGCTTTGAAGGGAAGAAGTAAGAGAGTTTGATTGAATAGACGAACCAATACCAAAGGAAGCAATTGCCGTAAAAATAGAGAACAAAACAGCCAAGGGTTTGCTTTTCAATCCATACTCTAGGGCATACATTGGACCTCCGGAATATGAACCATCTTTATTTTTAACCCGATATTTTACCGCCAATAAACCTTCTGCATATTTTGTGGCCATACCCAAAACACCTGTCAACCAAGTCCAAAGAACAGCTCCCGGCCCACCAACAGCAACAGCCGTAGCTACACCAACAATATTTCCGGTTCCTATTGTAGCAGCCAACGAAGTAACTAATGCACTAAATTGGCTAATATCTCCATCAGATTTATCATCTTTTGTAATAGATAATTTTAATGCTTTACCAATATAACGCTGAATAAATTTAAGACGAATAGTTAAGAAAAGGTGGGTGCCTAATAGAAGTATCAAGAGAGGCCATCCCCACATAAAACCGGCAACTGCTGCTACTGAATTTGAAAGTTGATCCATTTAATAATTTATTCTTGAACTCACAGGTCTTTTCCCCATTTTGCAATAACCTGAGTTACAATACACACACGAAGAGATAAATCCTATAAAAAGTAATGTTACAAAAACAACCTTGAAGAAGGTGATTAATCTGTTACTATATAATTGCAAAGAGCAATCCCAGATTTTCAGAAAACACAAAGGACTAACCATAGGTATTAGATTTGAAGGCTGAAAACAACGCTTTTTTATCTACTAAGGCTGTTGTTTTACTACAAAAATTAGTTTTTCAATCGCTAAGATAGTGAATTTCTGAAATTTATAGTTATTTTTTACTAATATATACTAAAACGATTGCATATCACAGAGTCGTTTATAATACCCATCAAGTTGTATTAACTCATCGTGTTTACCTCTTTCTACAATTTTTCCTTCGTGCAACACACAAATTAGATCTGCTTTTTTAATAGTAGATAAACGATGTGCCACAACAATTGATGTTCTGTTTGCCATTAAATTTTCTATAGCATTTTGCACCAATTTTTCCGATTCGGTATCTAAGGCAGAAGTAGCCTCATCTAAAATAAGAATAGGTGGATTTTTGAGTATGGCTCTAGCTATACTTATACGTTGACGTTGACCTCCGGAAAGTTTTCCGCCCCTATCGCCTATATTTGTATCGTAAGCATTTTCGGTAGCAATTATAAAATCGTGAGCATTGGCAATTTTAGCAGCAGCTATCACCTCATCCATCGTTGCCTTTTCTACCCCAAAGGTGATATTGTTATAAAAAGTATCGTTAAATAATATCGCTTCTTGATTTACATTGCCCATCAAAGAACGCACATCGTGTAATTTGGCATCCTTTATATTAACCCCATCAATGCTTATTACCCCTTTTTGTACATCGTAAAAACGAGGTATTAAATCTACCATCGTTGATTTTCCTGAACCCGACTGACCAACTAAAGCAATAGTTTGACCTTTAAGAATAGTTAGATTAATATCTTGAAGCACATATTCTTTCTGGTATTTGAATGAAACATTCTCGAAAGAAATTTCATTTTCAAACGAAGATAAACCAACGGCATTTTTCTTCTCTTTTATTTTATTTTCGGCTTGTAAAATAACATCTACCCGTTGCAGTGAAGCCATACCCTTCTGAATAGTAAACGTAGCTCTAGATATATCTTTAGCCGGCTGAATGATACTATAAAAGATAATTAAGTAATAAATAAATGTAGGTGCCGTAATGTTACTGGTATTATTCAAAATTAACGAACCTCCGTACCATAGCACAATTACAATAATTACGGTTCCCATAAATTCACTTACGGGATGAGCCAAAATGTATTTTCTATTCATCCGGTTAAACGTGCGCCGTACAATATTATTTAACTCAGCAAACCTGTTTTCGAGTTTACTCTCAGCATTAAATGCCTTTATAATGCGTAACCCACTAAGGGTTTCTTCTATTTGCGAAAGTAACTCTCCCGTTTGTGTCTGTCCTAATAACGACCTCTTTTTAAGCGATTTACCAATTGATCCGATTAACATCATACTTAAAGGAGATACTAAAATAACAAATAGCGTAAGCTCCCAACTCAAACTAAATAAAACCCCCACATAAATTACAATCATGATAGGGTTTTTAAAAATAATATCGAGCGAGCTCATAATAGAGTTGCCAATTTCTGCCACATCACCGGTCATACGAGCCATAATATCTCCTTTACGTTCTTCAGAAAAGAAACCTATTGGGAGAGAAATTATTTTTTTATACAATTGGTTGCGTAAATCTCGCAGTACGCCATTTTGAATAGGAGTCATAAAAAAGCCGGCCATAAATTGCAAGCCCACTTTAAAGAAAGTCATGATGATTAAAAATACCCCTAACAACAAAAGCGTATTACTTGGTCCGTAAGTACTGATAGCGTGTTCTATGAAATAAAAAACATTGTTTTTCAATACTGCTACTATTTCTTTAGCTTCACTTGACCAGTTCCATGGCATATAGGCATGTTTTTCTGTATCAATTCCAAAAAGGATTTGCAAAATAGGTATGATAGTAGCAAAAGAAAATAAGCTAAAAATAGTCGATAAGAGGTTGCATAAAATATTCGCAATCACATATTTTTTATACGGAGGAAGAAATCTTTTAAAAAGAATAAAAAAGTTTTTCATGAGGGGGATTACTAAATTCCGGTATAAGTAAACGGACTAATTTTACGCAACTCTTCTTTAATAGTATCGCTAACATCCAATGTTTCAATAAATTCCTTGATTGATTTTTCGGTAATTGCTTGATTGGTACGGGTTAAATTCTTAAGAGCTTCGTAAGGGTTGGGGTAAGCTTCGCGGCGCAAAACGGTTTGAATTCCTTCAGCCACTACAGCCCAGCAATCGGCCAAGTCGTTATTGATTGCTTCTTCATTTATAATTAATTTACCCAACCCTTTCATGGTGCTTTGCAAAGCAATTAACATATGAGCAAAAGGAACACCGGCGTTGCGAAGCACCGTTGAGTCGGTTAAATCTCGTTGCAACCTTGAAATAGGCAGTTTAGCTGATAAATGTTCTAAAATAGCATTAGCGATGCCCAAATTTCCTTCTGAATTTTCAAAATCGATTGGGTTTACTTTATGTGGCATTGCGGATGAGCCCACTTCTCCGGCTTTAATTTTTTGTTTAAAGTATTCCATCGAGATATAGGTCCAAAAGTCTCTATTTAAATCAATTAAAATAGTATTGACGCGTTTTAAACCATCGAAAACAGCCGCTAAATTATCATAATTAGAAATTTGCGTTGTCCATTGTTCGCGCTCCAATCCTAGTTTATCTTTTACAAAAGAATTTCCAAACGCTCTCCAATCAAATTGAGGATACGCTAACACATGTGCATTAAAGTTGCCCGTAGCCCCACCAAATTTGGCAGAACAAGGAAGTTGTTTTATTCCTTGCAATTGAGCCTCTAAACGGCTTACAAATACCATCACTTCTTTTCCTAAACGAGTAGGCGATGCCGGTTGTCCGTGTGTTTTTGCCAACATCGGAATAGTTTTCCAGCTATCGGCCAATCGCTGCAACTCATCTATCATAGCTTGTAAATTTGGATAAATGGAGTTGGTCAAAGCATCTTTAATGGCTAAAGGAATAGCCGTATTATTTATATCTTGTGAGGTTAATCCAAAATGAATAAACTCTTTGAAGGAGTGAAGTTGAAGAAGATCAAATTTTTCTTTTATAAAATATTCAACCGCCTTTACATCGTGGTTGGTAACACTTTCAATATCTTTAATTCGTTGAGCATCTGCTTCAGAAAAATCGGTATATATTTTTCGTAAAGCAGGGAATTGGTTTTTATCGATTTTTTCGAGTTGTTGCAACGGAAGTTCGCACAAGGCAATAAAGTACTCAACTTCTACCAAAACGCGGTAACGCATTAATGCATATTCTGAAAAATAGCTATCTAAACTTTCTGTTTTACTTCTATAGCGACCATCAATAGGAGAAATTGCTGTTAATAAATTTAGTTTCATACAGGGTAATTATTCTATAAATAAATAGTGGCTTAGCACAATGCTCAGCGTTTATATTTGCGTTAAAAAAGGGTACAAATTTAAGTAAATGGACAGATAAATCCTATTTCAATTCTAATAAAACAGGGCAATGGTCGGAATGAACAACATCTGCCAGTATAGCTCCATTTTTTAATTTATTACGAAGCGGTTCGGTAGCAAAAAGATAATCGATACGCCAGCCTGCATTATTGGCACGAGCGCCTGCTCTATAACTCCACCAACTGTATTTATTGGCACCGGAATCGAATTCGCGAAAAGTATCAATCATCCCGCTTTCTATAAACTGACTCACCCACTCACGTTCTTCAGGCAAAAAGCCCGAAACTCCGGTTTGTCTTTCCGGATGATTAATATCGATAGGCTTATGGCAAATATTATAGTCGCCACAAACTACTAAATTTGGGCGTTCTTCACGCAGTTTTTGTATAAAAACATAGAATTCTGAAAGAAAGTCCATTTTAAAATCCTGACGCACATCTCCGGTTGTTCCCGAAGGAACATACACGCTTATTACTGTTAAGTTGCCAAAATCGGCACGTATAACACGTCCCTCTATATCGTAACGAGGATGATTCATGCCCACTACAACTTTATCGGGCTTTTGTTTGGTTAAAATGGCAACTCCACTATAGCCTTTTTTTTCGGCAGAATGTAAATAAGAGGCATATCCTAGTTCTGCAAAAAGAAAGGTGTCAATTTGGTCGGGTTGTGCTTTGGTTTCTTGCAAACAAATAATATCGGGATTTTCATTTTTCAACCAGCCGGCAAAGTCTTTTGTCAAGGCAGCGCGTATCCCATTTACATTGTAAGAAATTAGTTTCATAAGTAGTTGTAATTTGTCGGTTTACAATTTTTCAAAGATACAAAAAAGAGGAACAATTGCTGTTCCTCTTCTAGTAAATTATATACGATATATTACTTCTTTGAAAAGCGTTTTCGTTCATTTTCATCCAAGTAAATCTTTCTTAAACGAATAGATTTAGGCGTAAGTTCAACATACTCATCTTCCTTAATATATTCCAATGCTTCTTCCAAACTAAATTCAATAGGAGGAATTAAGCGAACTTTATCATCGGAACCGGAAGCACGCATATTAGTTAGTTTTTTTGATTTAGTTACATTAACCACCAAATCGCCTTCTTTTGAGTGCTCACCAACTACTTGTCCGGCATACACCTCTACTTGCGGGTGGATAAAAAATTTGCCCCTATCTTGTAATTTATCAATGGCATAAGCAAAAGAAGTTCCACTTTCCATGGCAATGATAGAGCCATTGTTACGTCGTTCAATTTCTCCTTTATAGGGTTGGTACTCTAAAAAACGATGCGCCATAACAGCCTCTCCGGCAGTAGCAGTTAATACATTGGTACGCAAACCAATAATACCACGAGAAGGGATAATAAATTCCAGATTTACTCTGTTGTCTTTACTTTCCATAGACACCATCTCGCCTTTACGTACCGATGTTAATTCTATTACTTTGCCGGCAACTTCATCGGGTACATTGATAGTAAGTTGTTCTACCGGTTCACATTTTTTCCCGTTAATTTCTTTAAACAACACTTTAGGCTGACCAACTTGTAATTCATAGCCTTCTCTACGCATTGTTTCTATTAAAACAGATAAATGCAACACGCCTCTGCCATAAACAGTCCACACATCCGAATCGGAATGTTTTTCTACACGTAATGCCAGGTTTTTATCCAATTCTTTCATCAATCGGTCGTTAATGTGGCGAGAAGTTACAAATTTACCCTCCTTACCAAAAAACGGAGAATCGTTGATAGTAAAAGCCATACTCATGGTAGGTTCATCAACAGCAATAGG
>JAFGVL010000121.1 GCA_016938015.1 Paludibacteraceae bacterium | reverse complement strand
TTATGGTCTTCAAAAAAGCACTGTAATGTCATCCAGACCAATGAATGCAGATGCCATTCGTCTTGATTTGAAAATGGAAGATTTTCAATTAATAGGTGAAGAAACTCTAAATATTGATTATCGCAAGTATTTAGGCTTTTCAACTTACGGTTTATTTACTGTAATTGACTCTATAAATGGTGTGGCTTACGAAAGACGCAACACGAAAGAAGTTCAATTTAACACAATTATTCCCGGAAACTCACTTTTAAGCAAAGCAATGGCTCCAATAGCTGAAAAGTATCCTAATGCAGACTTTATTACTCCTGTTTACTCAACCAAACAAAGTAAATTAATGTTCTTAGGAAGCAAAACTAACTTATCAGTTAAAGTTAAAGTATACAGCTTTAAATAATTTAAGCTACAATAAAAGCTGAGGGTACCATTGGTGTATCCTCAGCTTTATTTTATACACAAACCTAACACACAGCCTTTTAAAATTGGGGACAATAGGAATCTTTTTTAGTCTTACAAGTTCCCATCCAACTCTACTTAAATTATAATCGGATGAAAAAAATATGTTCCTTATTCATTTTACTTGCAGTACTTGTTTCATGTAGCGACGATAACAAAACACCATTGTTATCTGTAACTCCTAACGATTTTTTTCAGTATGTTGATTCAAGTCAGATTGTACATTTTCAAATAAGTGCCTCAGCTGCAGAAGATAGAACGCTCAATCGTTTTACTATAACTTATGCAACAAAATTTGAACAAAGCAGAGTACTATTTGATACCATCATCAACAACACCAAGAAATTTAATTTTAATTACGATTATAAAATTCCCGTATTCAACGATTCAACAGATGTTTACATCACGTTCGATCTATATGATAACGAAGGCGAAAACCATAAAATTGCAAAAATACTTTCAGTAAAAACTTTTGCGCAAAAAATTTATCTATTAACCGAATATGCCGGAAATGTAATGTATACTGATCCTGCTTTTCATGGAACAGCTTTCAATTTATCGACCTGTAATCTTTTAAGTGATTATACCGATTCAACGGCAATGCACTTATTTGCAGAAATTGACACACTAAACCCTTCAACATTGCAATTAAAGTGGACATCCCCTGCAAAACTGAACTTTGTTCGATTTAACGGCTATGATTATGCAAATGCCACCTCCGAAACAGCTAAAACAGCCTACGATGCCGGAGCAAAAATTGATTTTATTTCTACAATTACAAACAACGATATTTACATTACAAAACTCAGCTCTAGTAATGACGATGAATATGTAGTTATTAAAGTAACGAATATATTTGACAATACAGATTCTAAAGACGACATGTATATGTTTAATGTTAAAAAATAATTTCTATCACTCAAAACAAAAAGCGGAAAGTAAATTCTTACTTCCGCTTTTTTTATTTTAAACACTACAAAAATTATTTTTTTAAGCATTTTTTTTCAAAAAGTACTTGTTACTAACAAAAAGCACTTATATTTGTACTGAATTTTTACCGCAAGATTACTCTTTGCATTTTTCGCAAAACAAAAATCAACAACAATACTTTAACTTAATAGCTCTTATATAAAAGGGAATTTGTGCATTATCTACAATGATATGGCACTTTTAAAAATCAATATATTTATACTACATGTACAACATTTTAGACCTCAACGAAAAACTCCTGCCTGAATTAAAGCAAATAGCTAAAGAAGAAGGGATTAAAAAAGTAGATTCTCTAAAAAAAGACGAACTCGTTTATAAAATTCTTGATCAGCAAGCCATCAATGTAGCTTCTGAAAAACAACAAGAACAAACCAATAATTCCAACAAGAAACCTCGATTACGAGTGCCGCTGAAAAAAAATTCAGAACAAAAAGTGTATTCCGCCTCGGGTAGCGAAGCAAAAAAAGAAGACAAAACAAAAACTCCTGTACTTCCACAAAAAAAACAAAACCCTTTTTCTAACACAGTAAAAGACAACCAAAAAAAGGCTGTTAATACATCACTCAATTCTAAAACAAACGCTGTTGGACCTATTAATTTAAAACCAAAAAAAGTAGAGCCGCTTGAAACAAGCAATACCTTGTTTGATGATGAAATACTAAACGAAACACCTATTTTTGAAAACTTAGATATTCAAGTAGCTAAACCTCAAGATAATAATATTGAAGAACCTAGTATATCCACCCAACAAATTGATGAAAAAACTGATGTTCAAACACCTACAATCAACACAAATAACCGTAAAGTTATAACTCATAAAAATGAAACTGAGAAACCCTACGAATTTGAAGGCATTTTAATTGGTAACGGTGTATTAGAAATAATGCAAGATGGGTATGGCTTTCTTCGCTCTTCCGACTACAATTACTTTAGTTCTCCTGATGATATTTACGTTTCGCAATCGCAGATAAAACTATTCGGGCTAAAAACAGGCGATTCGGTTCAAGGCTCCATTCGTCCACCAAAAGAAGGTGAAAAATATTTTCCCTTGGTTAAAGTAGAAAACATCAATGGTCGTTCGCCTGAGTTTGTAAGAGACCGTGTTCCTTTTGATCATCTCACACCTTTATTCCCGGACGAAAAATTTACCCTTACAAAAGGCAGAAATGATAATACCTCCATTCGAGTAGTCGATTTATTTTCGCCTATTGGAAAAGGTCAACGCGGACTAATTGTGGCTCAACCAAAAACAGGTAAAACAATGTTACTAAAGGATATTGCTAATGCTATTGCAGCCAATCATCCGGAAGTATATATGATTATTTTATTAATAGACGAAAGACCTGAAGAAGTAACTGATATGCAACGAAGTGTAAATGCCGAAGTGGTATCGTCAACATTCGACGAGCCTGCCGAACGCCACGTAAAAGTAGCCAGCATGGTACACGAAAAAGCCAAACGCATGGTTGAGTGTGGACACGATGTGGTTATTTTATTAGATTCCATCACTCGCTTGGCACGTGCTTATAACACAGTATCTCCGGCTTCGGGAAAAGTACTCTCGGGAGGTGTTGATGCAAATGCACTACACAAACCCAAACGCTTTTTTGGAGCAGCTCGTAATATTGAAAATGGCGGAAGTTTAACGATTATCGCTACTGCATTAACCGAAACCGGTTCGAAAATGGACGAAGTGATATTTGAAGAATTTAAAGGAACAGGAAATATGGAATTACAACTTGACCGCAAGTTATCTAACAAACGAGTATTCCCTGCCGTTGATATTACCGCATCAAGTACTCGTAGAGATGATTTATTGCTGGATAAAGACACACTAAACCGTATGTGGGTATTACGTAACTACTTATCGGATATGAATTCTGTAGAAGCAATGACTTTTGTTAAAGATCGTTTGGAAAAAACCAGTTCAAACGAAGAATTTTTAATTACTATGAACGGATAAATTAGTGATAACTAATTACAGAAAATAACAAAG
>JAFGVL010000020.1 GCA_016938015.1 Paludibacteraceae bacterium | reverse complement strand
TGATAGGTACCTCTGGTACAATTAGAAAGTGTTTCACCGCTAGCAGAAAGCGTTGTACCATCTTTTTGCCATTGTATGGTATAAGGCGAAGTTCCTCCTGATAAATTGAGCTCAATTTCTCCGGTATTTTCTCCATAACAATTCGGATTGCTAATATCAGCTGTTACGCTAAAGTTTGTACAATCGTCATTCGGAGCTATGGTAATGGTAAAGTCTTGATATTGTATTTCTGTAGAACAAGGAGTAAAAGCATAACCCGGTGATGTGCATAATATTTTTCCAACTCTCATTTTAGTATTCCCTAATACAGCATTTTGAGGTACCGTAATAGTTGTTGCATTATCAAATTGTTCCGTACTTGTATCAAACACTCCATCTTGATTAAAATCTATCCAACAGCGTGTACCAAAGCAAGGGGCTGTTGATAAAGCTGTTATAGTAAATAAATAGGATGAGTCTCGTTGTAAAGTAGTGGTATATGGGGCTTCAAAAGGTAATTCTCGGCGATGATCCCACGTACCTTCATCGGTGGTGGTTGTTTGATAATTGTATTCTAACGTATTGAAAGTTATGGTTTTTATAAATGTATTTTTAGCATACATATGGCTGCAATATGTTAAATCATCTGCCGTTGTAAATGAACCGGTACATGGTTGAGCTACTCCAGCATTGTTATACGCTACTATTTTATAGTAATAGGTAGTGCCCTGAGCTAATGAAGATAAAGCATATTCGGTAGCGGTTATACTATCTGCCAATACATCCATATCCAAACTGTCGAGCCCTAAATACAGTTTATAATAATTGGTGCTGGATGTATATTCAGGAGACCACGATAAGGTAGCATTAGGTGGTATCTCGACAGCTCCTTTGGCAAATACATAACTTGACGTATTTAACCCTAAGTAAATAGTATTAGGAATACTGTCCCATGAATAACATTTAATAAAGGCTACCGGAGAGCGTAACGTATCCGGTGTAGGTGGAGTAAAGGTATATACCAACCCTTTAGGAGGAGTTAAACTAGTGTTGTAATCACAATGAGCTGAAAAAGAATTTCCTTTTGAAGAAGTAGACCATGTGTTAATACTGTTTGTTACCTCTCTAATATTTAAATTACTTAAGTCGTTATTATAAGCTTTTCCACGTAAACCACAAAAAGCATTCTCTGTAGTTAATTGAAATACATTTATACCCGTATAGAAAATATCTATAGTATTTTTCCATTCTCTTAAAATTATTGTAACTGAAGGTGCTAATGTTGTTGTCTGTCCCAGTGCTATTTTAATTCTAAAAGTCCTACTCCCAGGCAAGCCGCTACGTAAATACCCAATTTTAATAGCTTCTGCATTAGCAAAAAATGATGACTTCATCTGCAATCCACTGATAACATTATTTCTTAAACTATCATATCCAAACATAAAAACACCTCCAGCAACTGTATCATTATATATTATAATGTCGCCATTTTTTGAATTACCTAATTTTATATACGCATTTGAAGAAACCCCCAACTCATCCATCCATTGACCATCATAATAAAAATCAAAACCAACCGGTATCCCATTTCCAGAAAGAGTTCTTGTCGTATCTTTTTTATCTAATAAATAAAGGTATTTCCCTGCATTCTTAGTTATTGATGATATATTATACTCTAAATAAGTTTCTCCTGTAATAATATAATTACCATAATCACTTATATCAACTACTTTTTGCGAGAAAGTATAGTTACTTACCTGAGCTTGCACAATAGATACAATAAGTAGCAGGGTTGCTAAGATATGGAGTTTAAGAATTGTTTTCATGATAGTACTGTTTTGGTTGTTGGTTTATATGTTGTACTGCTTTGGCAGTGTATTGTTGTTGGATTTCTATTAATTATCCCTTGAATTAATTGTTATCTTTTTCTATTTTGTAAAATCTTAACAAAAGTAAAAAAAAATAAAAATACAAACTACCGTTTGTTTGTTTTTTGATTGTTATTTAACAAAAAAAACGGTGAGAACAATTTGTCCTCACCGTTAAATAATTCTAATAGCTGCTTAATTCAATTAGCTATTATATTTTTCATCCTTTCAACAAGTGTATTTACTTCAGGAAACTGGGTAAGAATTCTTTTAGGAATAATTACCGCCGACTGCTCGCTTACATAGGCAAAGTAATGAAATTTGCTTTCGTCTAACTTTGTAATCGAATTTAGAGGGTAATCCATGTTTTTGCCGTCAATTACCACTACAAACTTATCTTTTTCGATAATTAATTCCCTTTCGGCAAGCACCTTAGGGTTTTGTTGCACATACTTGGTAATGTTTTTTCTGCGTAAAAATTGCGTAAATGCTTTTTGAATAAACACCATTGCCACCAATAAAATAACAGCAACCACATACGAGCGTATGGGTGCTTGGTTGTTATGCAACAAAAAAAACAGCAACACACTAAAAAATGCGAATAGTATCCAATGTAAATATTTCTGTAAAAAATTAGCATTTTTAGTCATGAAATGCTTATTAAACTCATAAATGTCGAAGAAAGTAAGATAAAACTTAATCATAATGTTGTGTTTTTAGCAATAAAAAATGTTCGACGATATGGAAACAATAGTGCGCCATTGGTTTGTTTTTTATATTCGGCCGGCAACAAATCGAGTACCTGTGCTACAAAGTTTTGGCGCAACTCATCTGTTGGTAAAGCATTTAAATACGGCTTCATTTCAGTTTGAGCGTACAAATGTACCAATTCTTGATAATGAAAAAAAACAGATATATAATTCGTTTCCCAAAGCAATAGTTCCGAAGTAAGTTGTGATAAAATTTCGTAATAGTAGTTGGGCACAAAATAATTAGTAGCAATTTCTGTAAAAAAATGCGCCCATTTTTTATCGCGAGCAATACTTTCGAGCATCACTTGTATAGGCATATTTGCTGCATTGGGTGTTTGTACCGCCAACACACCATTTTTTGTTAATAACCGAAATAACGCAGTAATTAGTTGTATGTGATTGGGATAATAATGAATAGAAGCATTCGAAAAAACCAAATCGAATTGCCCCAACGAGGCATAATCTCCGTTAAGCTCCTGCAAATTGACCGTTACTATCCTAGCCTCTTTCCAACGATTTTGAAGAAGAGTACTATCTTGATTACTACCGCCAATAAGCAGTAGTTGTGATACATCCTCTTTATCGATGCGAGCAATTAAATCGACGGCCGGTTGATCAAATTCAGTTGCAAGTACTTGCGATGCCTTATTATCAAGCATTTTGTTTATTTTTCTTTCTCAACCAAAATAATAAAAGGCGTTTCGTCTAAATAAAACTTTAACTGCCCGTTATCCAATTCATCGTACCAAAGACGCATTAAGTCATTTTTTCTATTATCCCACTCGGTAATGAAAATACCGTCTTTTTCTTTGTGGTAATACCAGTACCCATCAGGAATATGAAAACTGGATAAAATTTGTTTAAACTTGGCATGTCCATCAGTTTTAAATTCAACTGTTGCTTTTTTAAGTTGTTCAAACTGACGTTGTTCTTCGTTGTTAAGTTTAGAGTCTTTGTTCGACTCAACGCTTACCACTTTCCATTTACCAATAATTTTTGTTTCGATTTGTGCTTGCATCGTGCTAAAACAAACTAAAGCAAGCAAACTAAAAAGGAAATTTTTCATAGTATATAGTTTTTAATTTTTAGTATTCGCTATAATCAAAATTAGTGCCTTATTTTTCGGAAGTAACATACAAACACCATTGTGTTAATCCGCATTTTTCACATTCAGGTTTACGAGCCTTACACACATACCTGCCGTGTAATAATATCCAATGGTGCGCTTTACCCAACAAATGAGCAGGAATGTATTTTACCAATTCTTTTTCTGTTGCTAACGGGGTTGTAGAATTAGTGGTAAGTCCTAAACGATTGGATACTCTAAAAACATGCGTATCAACAGGCATCGCATTTATATTGAAAGCTACAGAGGCAACCACATTGGCCGTTTTACGACCAACGCCCGGCAAGGTTTGCAACAAATCTATATCACGAGGCACTTCTCCATTAAAATCCGTGAGCAGTTTTTTAGCCATTCCCACCAAATTTTTTGCTTTATTATTTGGATACGATACACTCTTTATATAGTCTAACACCACCTCCGACGATGCATGCGCCAAAGCCTCAGGCGTAGGAAAATCTTGAAATAAACGCGGCGTAACCATATTTACCCGTTTATCGGTACATTGAGCCGAAAGGCTTACCGCTATTACCAATTCGAACGGATTGCTGTAATGAAGCTCACTTTCGGCAACCGGCATGTTTTTTTCAAACCATGCTATGATGTGCTTATAGCGTTCTTTTTTTGTCATTAAATAGATAATATTAAAATGCTGCGATGACAATTTTACTGTGAATTTCAGGATTTCAAAGGTACTAAAAAACCGCTTAATTTCTACACAAACTATTTATCAACAAAATAGAAAGACTGCTTTAATTTTATTATTTTTGCATAGCATAGTTACTTAAAACAACAGACAATCCTATTTATGGCTAAAACAGAAAACACGGAAACAAAAAAAGATTCTTTCATAACCTCCGTTATTCGTTTTTTTTCAGACCAACGCACTAAGTATGGCATGGGTATTTTTTTGTTGGCTTTAACAGCTTACTTAAGCTTGTGTTTTATTTCGTTTTTCTTTACAGGAGCTGCCGACGATAGTATTATTCAACATTCGTTTTTTGATTTAACACCCAACGAAAAAAAAGCCATTACTAATTGGGCCGGTCCTGCCGGAGCGTATTTTGCCAATTTTTTTATCAATAAAAGCTTTGGTATTGCGTCCTTTTCTTTTCTGTTTTTAACCTTTGTAATTGCATTACGCTTAATGAAAGTTCAACTGGTTAAACTATGGAAAGCATTTACTACAGGGGTTATTGTATTAATTTGGTTTTCTGTTAGCATCACTTTCTTTTTCTTCGATTTTTATAAAGACACAAAAATTAACTGGGGAGGTGAACACGGTTTTGCTATTAACGAGTACCTACTGTTAAACATTGGCAAACTAGGCACTTTTTTAATGATACTGTCTACCTTTATTATATTTTGCATTTTTGCATACAGTGGCACCATCCCTTTTTTACAACGTACCGTTGCTGCTATTGCAGAAAAGTTTAAGAAGCTATTTAGTAAAAAAGAAAAAATTGCAACTGCTGCTTTTGAAAATGGAGAAGAAAACCAAATCGCCAATGAGATTGATGCACCTCAACCGGAAACAGAAGAAATTTTTGATGAAGAATTTGATGAAACCGAAGAAGAGGAAGAGGAAGAAAGCTCTATCAATACCTGGAAAGTAACAACCGATACAGATGAAGAATTTGAAATTATCGTACCCAAAGACGAAGAAGTATTAGATAACGAAAAACCCGTTGATAATGAAACCTATGACGCCTCAACATTAGGAGAATATGACCCTACCAAAGATTTATCAAAATACAAATACCCCACTATCGATCTTTTAAAAGATTATGGCAGTAGCGATGGTCAAGTTAATATTGAAGAACAAAATTCGAACAAAAACCGCATTACCACTACGCTAAAAAATTACGGCATTGAAATAGAAACAATCAAAGCCACCGTTGGACCAACCATTACCTTGTACGAAATTGTACCTAAGGCAGGTGTTCGGATATCAAAAATTAAAAATCTGGAAAGCGATATCATGCTCAGTTTAGCAGCAACAGGAATTCGTATCATTGCTCCCATTCCGGGTAAAGGAACTATCGGAATTGAGGTTCCGAATAACGACCCGCAAACGGTATCTATGCTTTCTATCATCAACTCAAAGAAATTTAAAGAATCTACTTACGGCTTACCCATTGCATTTGGAAGAACCATAACCAACGATATTTTTATGGTTGACTTATGCAAAATGCCTCACATGCTAGTGGCAGGCGCTACGGGTCAAGGTAAATCGGTTGGGCTCAATGCTATTATTACCTCATTACTCTACAAAAAACACCCCTCCGAACTTAAATTTGTGCTTATCGACCCTAAAAAAGTGGAATTCAATATTTACTCAAAAATTGAACGCCATTTTTTAGCAAAAATACCCGATAGTGAAGATGCTATTATTACAGATGTTACAAAGGTTGTGCAAACACTTAATTCGCTTACAAAAGAGATGGACGACCGTTACGATTTGCTTAAAAAAGCACATACACGCAACTTGTCCGAATACAACGATAAATTTATTCATCGACATTTAAACCCCGAAAAGGGGCATCGTTTTTTACCGTATATTGTAGTTATAATTGACGAATTTGGCGATTTGATTATGGTTGCCGGCAAAGAGGTTGAAATGCCTATTGCACGTATTGCTCAATTAGCACGTGCAGTAGGAATACATATGATTATTGCCACTCAACGGCCATCGGTAAATATCATTACCGGAGTTATCAAAGCAAACTTCCCTGCTCGTGTGGCTTTCCGTGTGTCATCACAAATTGACTCACGTACTATTTTAGATGCTACCGGAGCCAACCAATTAGTGGGAAGAGGAGATATGTTATTTTCTCAAGGAAGCGATTTAGTACGTGTACAATGTGCTTTTGTAGATACCCCCGAAGTAGAACAAATATCGGATTATATTGGAAACCAAATGGGATATCCAAGTGCATTTATGCTACCCGAATATGCTATTGAAGGAGGTGAAGGCTCCGATTTATCGGATGTTGACCTTTCAAAAAGAGACCCTATGTTTGAAGATGCAGCTCGTTTGTTAGTAGCACATCAACAAGGTTCTACATCGTTAATACAACGAAAATTTGCCATTGGCTACAACCGTGCCGGACGCATTATGGATCAGCTGGAAGCAGCCGGCATTGTTGGCCCTTTTGAAGGAAGTAAAGCAAGACAAGTGCTAATACCCGATGACTATAGTTTGGAACAAAAATTGAATAGTTTATAATACACGCATTTGTATTTTAACCCTATTCAACTATCTAAAAAAACATGAAAAGAAACAAATTTCTAATTTTACTTTTATTATTTTCAACTGTTCTTTTAAGTCAAGACGACTTAAAAGCCAGGAAAATATTAGATAACGCTACTTTAATTTATAAAAAAAGTCCGTGCAGAGTAGATTTTACTTTAACTCTAGCAGATACAAAAACAGAAAAAAAAGAAATAGTTAAGGGAGTTGTGGTGATGAAAGATAAAAAATTTAAACTTACCACCCCTAAAGTTCACAGCTATTTTGATGGAAAAACACAATATGTACACATGCTTAAAAATAAAGAAGTAAGCATCAGTACTCCTAGCTTTGAGGAACTTCAAAATACAAATCCGGCTTTAATTTTAACCAGTTACACCAAACAATCTACGGTTCAATTTAGTTTAGATAGTAAGGCTTCCTTAAGCTATCATATTATTGATGTTTTTCCGGACTATAAAGCAAAAAAAGCCTATTACAAAGCTATTGTGAAAATTGATAAAAAAACCAACAACCTAATTTCCATAAAAGTACTTAGCCAAACAGGAGTTCATACAACATTTGTTGTAAACAGCTTTAAAAAAGATTTAAAATACAACGACAATTTTTTTGTTTTCGATTTCAAAAGCAATCCGAATGTGATTACTAACGATTTGCGTTAAAATCAACTGTTAATGAAAAAAGTTATTGGTATTCTGTGCTTCCTTCTTATTGCGGGAAAAGCTTTTACAGCTTCTCAGGTACCTGACATTTGCATTATCAAAAAAGATTCTGTTCAAGATACGCTGTCGATTTTTGTTTTTCCATTAGAAGATTATTTTGAATTAAAAGGAGAAAAAAACCTGGGAGGATTTAAAAATTGTAATTCGCCTTCTTGTTCAAGAGGCTATCAAGCGGTTTGGTTAATAGAAAACGATAGCTTATTTTTAATCAATATACAAGGTTGTAACGAAGGCATGAGCTGGTGCGACGAGTCGGCTCTGCCAAGCTTAGAAAAAATTTTTGGAGAAGAGTGTATCAACAACAAAGTATTTGCGTATTGGGTAAACGGAAAATACCGTTTTTTTGTGGGAGATGAAATACCACATATCGACAAGCAACTATTTTACACTGAAAAACAAGTTGTTTTAAAAAATGGTATTGCTAAAAAAATAAAATTAGTTCAAAATGTAAAACCACGAAAAAGAGCTTTTTCAGTAAAACAAACAACCCCCGAATTTATTCTTTATTTAGTTCAAACAAATTTAAACTGGCGTGCCCTTCCTAAAACAAAAAAAGACAAATGGTATGCTGAAATGCAAATAACCATTCTTAAAAACGGTAAAACACGTTTAAAATTGATTACAGACACTCCGGAAAGCTTTCGATTAGCGGCCGAAATAGAATACTTTAAAAGCATTAAAAATGTACGCTGGTATACCTATAAACAATTGGGTAAAAAAATTGAAGTTACATTTACTGTAAAAGCTTATTACGAAAAAAACAATCAAGTAATTACGTTAATAAATTAGAAAATAAATTAACTATTAATATAACAAAGATTTTGAACATGGAAATTACAGAAAAAACAAGATGCTTAATTATTGGATCGGGTCCGGCAGGTTATACAGCGGCAATTTACGCTTCTCGAGCAAATTTAAATCCAATATTGTATGAAGGAATGCAACCGGGAGGTCAACTAACCACCACAACAGAGGTTGAAAATTTTCCGGGCTATCCGAGTGGAATAACAGGTCCCGAAATGATGGAAGACATGCGCAAACAAGCTGAAAAATTTGGTGCCGATATTCGTTACGGAAGTGCTACTGCAGTTGACCTTTCTAGCGCACCCTACAAAGTTGTGATAGATGACGAAAAAACCATTGAAACAGACACGTTGATTATAGCAACCGGCGCAACAGCCAAATACCTAGGCTTAGCCGACGAACAAAAATACGCCGGCATGGGGGTTTCTGCTTGTGCTACATGCGACGGATTCTTTTACCGCAAAAAACGAGTAGCGGTTGTAGGTGGCGGTGACACAGCTTGCGAAGAAGCAATTTATTTAGCCGGACTGTGTGAAAAAGTGTATTTAATTGTTCGTAAACCGTTTTTACGTGCCTCTAAAATAATGCAAGAACGCACACTTAATACCCCAAATATCGAAGTATTATTTGAGCACAACACGCTTGGTTTGTTTGGAGAAAAAGGCGTTGAAGGAGTTCATTTGGTTAAAAAACAAGGTACTCCTGAAGAAGAAAAAGTAGACATTGCAGTTCACGGATTTTTCTTAGCTATTGGACATAAACCTAACTCCGATATTTTTAAACCTTACCTTAAAACAGATGAAACAGGTTATATCATTACCGAACCCAACACTCCACGCACCAATATTCCGGGGGTATTTGCCGCCGGAGATATTGCCGACCACATATACCGCCAAGCTATAACCGCAGCAGGCAGTGGTTGCAAAGCGGCTATTGAAGCAGAACGGTATTTATCAGAAAAAGGATTATAATCGTTACAGTTAACAAATAAAGGGACTGTCCAAAAACAAAGTAGAACGCAAATAAAACAAATAGCCACAAATCATATATTGCTAATTATCTGACTGCTACAAATTTTCTTTTGTGTTGATTTGCGTCATTTGTGTTATTTGCGTTCAAAATAGT
>JAFGVL010000019.1 GCA_016938015.1 Paludibacteraceae bacterium | reverse complement strand
TTCTTTATCGGAAGAGGTAACCAAATTACCTATGGTACAATGGTCTATCCAAATATTATCACCATCGGTAATAGACAAACCGTCGCTAGTATAACGAGTAACCTTAATATTTCGAATCAAAATATTTTTGGTACCCGAACCTGAAATTGGAATATTCTTAATATCGGCTCCATCTTCTCCAATAATAGAAAGATTTGTTTGTCCGCTAATTGAAAAAGTATTATACTGACCGGGGGCCACAATAATAATACGATCACTTCCCTTTGCAGCAGCTAATTCGGTATCGTTAGTAACATAATAAGTAGGAGTACTTCCACAAGCAGGTATTAAAAATGTTCCTCCTACAGCAGCAAAACCAAGAGGTCTATCCTCCACAGCCGGTCTTGTGTAAGAATAAGAAACAGAAGAATATAGCAACAATGCAACAACAAAAAACAACTTGTTACGCATATTTTTTAAGACAGTTTTCATCAAAATAATTTTTAATTAAGCTAAATACAAACACATAATTGAGTTTTATTCATTGCTGTTTTTATGCAATAAAAACTTAAAATAATATCTTAACTATATAACTATTTTAAAAGGAAAATGTTGTTTTAAAAGAGAATTTTTATTTCTTCCAAAACTCACTTTAACATTTCTCTTTGTTAATTTTAAGTAAAAAACCCCACTTCTTACTACGAAATATCAAAAATACTATTTTTATTTACATTATTCCATATTTAAGTTTCAATATCGTAAATTTATCTAGTAATAAATTGGAATTTAATACCTATTACATCCATTTTAAGGAAGAAATTTAACACTTTTTGATATAAATCAACGTCATTCTGTATTTAAATAATTTAATTTGCAGTACCATATAATTGTAATTCTACATTACAACTATCAATTTTTATCAATAACGATTCTTAACCCATGCTGCATACCATATTAATAAGAGTCAAAAAAGAAGGGATTAAGACCTACATGACTCCGCACATTGATAAAATTCTTTCTTTGCTTGAAAAAATAGACAAGAATATTGAGAAAGACTTTTATGAATCAATAACTCGCTTTGAATTTAAAAAAGGAGACTTTTTAATTAACGAAGGAACTTTGCCAAAACAAATTTGGTTTATAGAAACTGGTATTGCTCGTAAATATATTAATAGAGACGGTGTAGATATTAGTCAACATTTTTACTGCTCCGGCGAATTTGTTTTTTTATATACTGATTACATTTTTCATAAAAACACTACTCAAAACATACAGTTTTTAAATGATTCTGTTGTTTATTCAATGAAATGGGAAGTTTTTGACCAGTTTAAAATAAGATGCCCTATTTTTAATCAAATTGAAGTTATTGTGCTTGCCGCATATATAGGTTGGTTGGAACAAAAAATAAATCTTTGTCAGCAATCTTCGGCAAAAAACAAATACAATTATTTAAAAGAATCTCAAGCACACTTATTAGAGCTAGTGCCGCATCATTATATTGCTTCGTATCTTGACATTACAAGAGAAACATTGAGTAGGATACGTAAAGAACATAAATGATGCTTGCTTGATAATAAAGTAAATCTCCTTCGAAATATTACCTCAGATGCATAATTACATCGCTTCATCCGATTTTACAAGCTACACTACTGCACAAAAGATTATATGCTTTCGGTATATTTTATTACACCTGCAGAACAACTTATTTTTTCCAACCCCTACCATAAAATTATCTAAACTATCTGCCATGACCGATAACTTAGAATTAGTTCATATCTATCATAATATGGATAGTTCTAACAAACAAATACTTGAATTAGTTGTACAAAAAGAACAAGAAATTGAACAACAGTTTCAAGTTCTAGCAGAATACGTAACTATTGCTTCGGAGGGGGACTTAGAAAAAATAGTAAGCAGTGGTTTCAATCCTCGCTTAGCCAGCAACAAGCATTAAGTTATTGCTTTTTTTGAAAAGAAAGGCATTAAAATATCTTCGTATTTGTACAATCCGGGTGTTTTATCAATTAAGTTTTCTGCAATAAAAACTACCCCATTACCAAAGGCTTCTCTAGAAATTGACTCATGAATTAGGCGCACGGTTTGGTACGGAAAACCAAAAACAACTTCATGTTTACCTACAATTCCTCCAGCCCTTACGGAGTTGATATCCGATTTATCTAAATCCAACGCTTTAGCAATTTTTATAGCTGTTCCCGAAACCCCTTCTTTTCCTTTAAAATGTTCTTCAATTATTTCAACATCTACCCATGGGGCAATTGTTTTTAAAAACTTTGCTGCAAAAATCAAGTAATTTATTCCTAAAGTTATATTAGGGCTCCAAAACACTACTGTTTTAGTTGAAAGCTCCTTTAACAATTGCTTCTCGGGTTTTTGATAATGGGAGATGGCCGATATTATTTTTACGTTTCGTTTAGCCGCTGTTTCTCCATATAAATATATTCCTTTAGCCGATGAAAAATCGATGATGATATCCACCGGATGTTTATCCAACAATTCGTCGATAGATGTAGAAGCAGAAGAATAAACCAAACCGGGATCGGTAGAATCAACCCCTAAAAAATCGGGTATACTTCTATGATCTAACAACGCACGCTGGCGCAAAGCCCATTCGAGCGAAAAATTATCGTGTTGTAAAATTACATTTGCTACTGCTTTTCCTGTTCGCCCAAACCCAATTAATCCTATTCTAATTTTCTTTTCCATACTACTTTTTAGTCTTTTAACAAGAGTACAAATCCTTATAAATTAAACTATTTCCTGCATTCTGTTTCTTACATTTTTCGTTCAATTCTTACAAATTTAAAAAAATATACGAGAATACAGCAAAAAGAGCCTTCAATTATAGCTTGTTTAACAAACTATAAAAGAAATTTTAACTACGGAATTAAATTAGAAGAGATAAAAATAATAGTTACTATGAAGAAAATTGGAACACCCGGCTGGCGCAGATATGCATCTGTGCCTTGTTCGTTAGGACAAATTGCTTTTCAAGCAACACACGGATAAATATCCGCGAGCGGAGACTTTAGTTCAAGTTTAGCGATAGCGTAACTTGGAGTTATAATTTAAGCAGTTTGCAACTGCTTATGTAGTTGAAAACTACTTCCGTTTTTGGTCCAAGTCACAGACTTGAACCAAAGCTAACCGCCTCTTTTTATACTTGGACTAGTTAGGTTGTTATGGCCTATAGTTTTTAATTTATTACTTTTAAACTTTGTAAGCCTACTTTTACCACATATACACCAGGTGCAGGTAAGTTAACTATTACACTTTCTGCATTAGCTTGCTGGTTGTAAATAGCTGTGCCTTGTAGGTTGTAGATTATTATTATTTCTCCTATTGGTATGCCTGATATAATGGCTTGGTTGTTTTGGGTGATTACTTTAAATTTTGTTGAAGTCGCATTCTTTACTGCATTGGGTAAGTCTTCTACTATATTAAGAAAGTCTTTCCATTGGTTGGCTGTTTCATATAATATTTTTGAACCAACTGGAACATGAAGAATACAAGTGGTTTTATTTATATTGTAAAATACTTTCCAAGAGGAAGCTAAATCTACAGGTATCGGATTATTTGCTTTTATTGATGTTAATTGATAACAATCACGAAAAGCATATCCACCAATTGTATCAACAGAAGAAGGAATCTCTATCGAGGTTACAGTATTTAAACCAGAGAAGGACTCATCCTTAATGCTTTTAAGTCCATTGGAGATTGTAATTGATGTTAAAATAGGAGAATCCCAGAAAATATCTTTTGCAAATGGAGTTGTTGCAAAAGTTAATTTTTGACATTTATAAAAAGCCCAACTACCGATATTAGTTACAGAAGAAGGAATATTTATTGTAGTTAATTCAGTACATTCATTGAAAGCCTGATTCCCTATTGAAGTTACAGAAGATGGAATAGTTACAGAAGTCAAACTTTTACAATAACTGAAAGTGAAATTCTCAATAGAAGTTATTGAAGATGGAATTGATATTGATGTTAATCCATCACAATTATAAAAAGCAGAAGATCCTATTGATGTAACAGAAGAAGGAATATTAATTGAAGACAATCCATTACACCCTGAAAAAGCAGAAGATCCTATTGATGTAACAGAAGATGGGATAGATATTGAATCCAAAACAAAACAATTATTAAAAACTTCATTTCCAATTGATGTAATGGAAGATGGAATATTAATTGAGGTTAATTTCCAACAATTTGAGAAAGCTCCATCTCCAATGGATAATACTGAAGATGGTAAATACAATGATGTTATCTTTGAGCAACAAGCAAAAGCTCCATTACCAATAACTGAAACAGAAGATGGAATTGAAACAGAAGTCAAACCATTACAAAAGCTAAAAGCATAAGTCCCAATAGAAATAACAGAAGACGGAATGTCTATTGAAGACAACCCAATACAGTTCTGAAATGCTCTTTCTCCAATATATGTTATAGAGTTAGGCAATATTATTGAAGTCATATCTTTTTTACCCGTATATGCTTGTGGATCCGAAAAAGCATTTTTGGGAATTGCATTTGCATCATAAGAGTTTGTACCAGTAATTGTACCACCTATCCCAACATATGCTGAAATAGTAGTTAAACTCAGATCTAACTTAATCAATGCTGGCATATTTTCTCTTATAATATAAAAATCTCTTGCATCTATTGTACCTGTGACTGTTAGACTATCAACTGTGCTAAGTGTTTTACCTGCTGTTGTAATTGCAGAAGATAAACCACCTGCAGTTGAAACCACTGTTAATGCTTGAGACATCATTGTAATGCATAAGCATAGAATAAGTAAGAATGTCTTTTTCATGATAAATATCTGAATTTAATATTTTAATGCAGAGTGACTTAATTTTTTATGCTGTCATTTTTACTATTACCCATAGCGGTTGTTAGCAACAGTAATTTTTATTTAAACTTCAATCTTGTTATTACTTCATTTAATTCTTGTAGAGATCTTATTTTATTAAAAAGGTTCTGTTGTTAGAAATGAAATCGTCATCAATTTTGCAATCTGAAGAGCAATTTGAATGTCATCTAAATTGATGGCTTTTGCCCCCTTTAACGCAAGTTTGACCGTGACTTTAGTTCAAGTTTAGCGATAACGTAACTTGGACTCATAATTTAAGCAGTTTGCAACTGCTTATGTAGCTGAAAACTACTTCCGTTTTTGGTCCAAGTCACAGACTTGAACCAAAGCTAACCGCCTCTTTTTATACTTGGACTAGCCTGGGATATACAGTTATTATGATCTATTTTTATAACACCAAGTGGAAATGATAATATTCTTTTGAATTAATACTCATTAAAGACGCTCCAGGTTTTAATTGATATGTTGTATCCTTAAAAGAAACTTCTTGTTTCTTTTCTTTAGAAAAAGCATACTTATAATAATAAACAACTGTAATCAATAATGCGCCAACTGCATTTATTGTATTTTGTAAATTAGCATCATTAAAATGAGTATTTCTTTCATGCTTTACATTATTATAACTACCCCACCAATCTGGATTTTGTGTTCCTTCCCAATTTATCCACGGTTTAAATGAAAGTCCAAATCTATCTATTGTAATTTCTTCATTTATTAATGAGGGTATATTATTTTGAATAATTAACTTATAGTCGTTAATGTTATTTGCATGTTCAGATGGAGCTATGAGTGAACATAGTTGTTTCATTATAACATCTACTTCTGACGAAGCAGAAAGCAATATATGAGTTAACTCAATAGAGTAAGTCAATAAATTTTCATTAGAAAATTCAATGTATCTTGAAAGTTTATCTAAATCATTTTCTATTGCTAGAAAATAATTCCAATGGTGTTTTTGTGTTCCAAATGTAACCATAGTCAGTTTTTTAATGGGGCAAAACTTAGATATAAGTATTACATAACTGCTTATACATACCAATAAAGTATAATAAGCACAACTCTATTCCGTTTTAGTTATTCACAAATTTAAAATTAATTTAAAAACCAAAAACTAAAAGAACGGTTTTTATTTAGTTTTTACTCCGTTTTTTAACCTTTTAGTCCACAATAGCTGTGTTAAACAAGAATAGTTCTAAATTACCGGCTTACAAAACGATTTTTAAAACCAATAATTTTACTCCAGGCTGGCGCAGATATGCCCTCCGCTGCCGTACGAATCCTCTCGTGAGGCAAGTAATATTTTAATTTGTTGTTAAATTTACATTCCTTTATGCTTTACCATGCGAAAGGATTCGCGCGACAGCAGGGTGTAATTAAATTAGAAAAGATAAAGATAATAGCTACTATGAAGCAAATTGAATCAAATAAAAAAACGCACTTACGTGCGTTTTAAAGAATTATTTTTTTTTTGAATTTGTTCGGCGATTTCTTTCATTTCTTCGGGAGAAACAGATACTCTCGGATTAGAAAAAAGCATATCTGTTTCTTTATTTAAAGGCACTAAATGAATATGTGCATGTGGCACCTCCATTCCTAATACGGCAACACCTACACGTTTACAAAGCACTACTGCTTTAATAGCTATGGCAACTTTTTTGGCAAAAAGGTGCAAACCGGCTAGTGTATCATCGTCCAAATCATAAATATAATCTACTTCTACTTTCGGAACCACCAAGGTATGACCTTTGGCTAATGGACTAATATCTAAGAATGCAAAAAAACGCTCGTCTTCTGCTATTTTGTAGCAGGGAATTTCTCCGTTAATGATTTTTGTAAAAATTGTTGCCATGGTATACTATATTTAAAAAAAGACGGAGTGCCCTCCGTCTCTACATTGCATTATTATTGTTCTTTTATCTAAATAGCTATTTCAATAATCTCAAATTCTATTTTCCCGTTAGGAACAGTCACTTCCACTTTATCGCCCACTTTTTTACCTAATAAGCCTTTAGCAATAGGGGTAGTTACCGAAAGTTTGTGTTCTTTTAAATTCGCTTCACTTTCAGAAACAATGGTGTAGGTCATTTCTTGCTTAGTGGCTATGTTTCTGATTTTCACCTTATTCATAATTTGCACATTAGTAGTATTCAACTTGCTTGAATCTATCATTCGTGCATTGGCAATGGTATTTTTTAATTGAGAAATTCTCATTTCTAACATTCCTTGAGCCTCTTTGGCAGCGTCGTATTCTGCATTTTCAGACAAGTCGCCCTTATCTCGTGCTTCTGCTATTTGTTTTGAAATTGCAGGACGTTCAATCCCTTCCAAACGATTCAATTCTTCCATCAACTTTTTGTAACCTTCTTCGGTCATGTAAATTGCTGCCATGATAGTTTCTTTTTTATTAGGTATATAAAAAGAAAAGAATTCCGACCAAAGCCGGAACTCTTCTTTTTGAATTATTTATACTGCAAAGATAATTATTATTTTTTAAAACAATCACTTTGTTTTATGCTATAAAACAGCAAGATTATTTATCTATATGTATTTTAGAGAAAACAAATAAGGCTAGAAAGCCCTTATTAAAAGGCATTTAAAACAAAAAACATATATTAACAACAAATTTATTTGTACAAAAACAAGAACAGAAAAACTAGTGTAATAATTACTGATAAATAACCCGTACATTATTAATACCAAGTCGGGTTTTAACCCAATTTGACACCTTCACTTTATCAATTTTCGATGAGTCTTGTTGCACGGTAAACAAAACAATAGCCGATTTTTTGGCTACACTATCTTGCTTTGAATACTCGTTAGAGAATGCATAAGTACATGATTCAATTTCAGGATAAATGGTTCTTACTTCGTGTAAAATGGTTTTACCAAGGGCATTATCTACACGAACAGCGTTTATAATCGAATCTTTCTTTTGTAACACACGGTTTAATTTTGAAATTTCATTGCGTAACATGATTACTTCCGGATTATTATCAAAGTTACTGAAAGAAAACCCTTGATTAATTTCAACTTTGCTATCTTTCAAATCAAAAGCTTCAGCCTTACTAATAATTTGATTTTTTTGCTCATCCGACAAATTAAATCCTCCGTAAGTTAACAATATCGTTTTTTTATCGGGATTCACCTCACTTTTCAACAAATAATTTCCTTCAAAAACATTCACTGTTAAAATGTATTTTTTTGCGTTTTCGCTAAACCGTTCTTTTTTTACTAATCCATACCCAAAATAAATACTAGGCAAAAGAACCAATACAATAACTGTTGATATCCATCGATTTACACGTTTTTTTTGAGAAGGGTCGACTATGGAAGTAATTGGAAATTTTAATGCTTGAGAAACAATTACCGAAGCCAACGCCATAAAAACAGTATTGATTGTAAACAAGTAAAAAGCTCCGAAGAAAAAGCTGAACTGAGCTGTTGCCAAACCATAACCTGCAGTACACAAGGGAGGCATAAGAGCCGTAGCGATAGCTACTCCGGGAATAACATTACCCTTTAACTTACTACTAATTGCTACAATACCTGCCAAACCACCAAAAAGCGCAATTAACACATCGTAAATGGTAGGTGTTGTACGCGCCAACAATTCAGAATGTGCCGTTGAAACGGGACTCAATAAAAAATAAAATGTTGATGCTACCAGACTTATAAAAACAGCGAAAGAAAAGTTTCTGAGTGCTTGTCGGAAAAGCTCAAAATTATACGTGGCAATACTATAACCAATAGCATTAATTGGACCCATTAAAGGCGAAATAAGCATTGCACCAATAATTACGGCTGTTGAATTCATATTTAGCCCTATAGAGGCGACTATAATGGCAAAAACCAAAATCCAAAGGTTGGTGCCTTTAAAAATGGAATCTTTTACAATGCTTTCATGAATTTTTTTAAAATCATCCAGCTCGGGTTCAAGGTTTAAATAATGAATAGCCTTTTGTATTATTGAATGCTTCTTCATAAATTGCTTTAATAGTTATTTTCGGTTAAAACAGACTCATTTGACCGGTAATTTCATCGATCACTTTTTTAATGTCTTCGTTTTCTGCTGCGGGCTCTTTTTTAGGTTTAGGAGCTGCTTTTGGCTTAGTCTCTTTTTTTAGAGTTTCGTGTATATCCTCCAATTTCGATTCAGCCGGAGCTTCTTCGTTAGGTAGTTCAGTTGTTGTACTTTTGCTTGTTTTTGCCTTTACAGGTTCCTCCATATTTTCCACTATACTATCCTCTTTATCAACGGATTCTTCGCTCATTTCAGGGGCTTCACTTTCTCCTTCTAATTCGAAAACATCATCACCAACAGGATTATTATCCGGCTCCGGTTCTTTTTCGGGTTCAGGAAAACGAGTTGGTTCAAGTTCCTTTACTTCCACTACATCAAACGGACTAATTCGCTTGCCTTTTGCTTTAAAGCTTTTTACGGAGATAAACTCGTCAACATCAATTATTATAGACCCCCGATGTTTATCGTTTCCACCAAATATGGCTTCGAAGCGTGGATATACATGGTCGGAAATTAGTAACATTTCAGATTCAGGATTTTCACCTAACATACTGGCACGTTTCTGCGATGGTTCCAACTGAAAGCGTTTGATATATTTAAATTTTTGTTCGGCATCGAATAAAGCAACCGACCACACCTTGTTAGAATTGAATTTTTCTATGCGCAACAAATCGTTTTCATAGTGATTATTAAGGTCGAAGTTGGTAGTGTAATATTCTCCGTTTTTACAGATAACCAAAATAAGGTCGTCGCTATGAAATTCGCCCAAATGATTTCCTCTGGCATCGTGGTTTAATCGTAACACATCGGGGTCGAACCAAATTTGACGACCGCCTAAGGTAGAACCTCCTTTTTGTTTTAAGGCAATTTTGTGGATATCATTTTTAGTAAGAATATTTCCCATCGATTGGCGACCTTTGATGGCTATCTCACTAAAATCTTTTTCAAAAATCAGCACTTTTAATCGTGGTTTTGGCTTTAAAGTAATTTTAACCACTTCGGCTTCACCATTGGGATTTGCTGTAAAATAATGCACTTTAGTGCCGGCTTTACCCTGCGTTATATCGTATTCTTTATCGCGCGTTACTCCGGTTACCGAAAAGCGTTTAATATAAAATGCGCCATTTTTACCATCGCGGTAAATGGTATTGTAAATGGTTCGTTTGTCGTTTTTCTTAAACACCGCCAAATGAAGAATATCTTTCCCCACATACAATTTATCGCTTACTTTCACCACTTTGTATTTTCCATCTTTAAAGAAAACGATAACATCATCAATATCGGAACAGTTACAAACAAACTCATCGCGTTTAAGAGCTGTTCCTATAAACCCTTCTTCACGGTTGATATATAGTTTTTCGTTAGCTTCTACTACTTTAGAGGCTACAATGTTTTCGAAATTACGAATTTCGGTTCGACGCGGAAAATTTGCTCCGTAACGAGCTTTTAAACCTGAGAACCACGTAATGGCATACTCTACAATATGCGCTAAATGATACTTTATTTCTTCTACATTATCCTTCATTAATTGGATTTGCTCTTGGGCTTTTTCGGAATTGAATTTTAAAATTCGTCCCATTTTAATTTCCATTAAACGAGCAATATCTTCTTTTACAATTTCGCGAACAAAATCTTTTTTAAAGGGTTCTAATCTGGTATCAATATGCGCAATAGCCTCATCCAACGATTTACTGTCTTCAAACTTTTTATCTTTGTAAATACGTTCTTCTATAAATATTTTTTCTAACGACGCAAAATGGAGTTGCTCTAATAGTTCTTGATGTTGTATTTCCAACTCTTGACGCAACAAATCAACCGTTTTTTCGGTATTGGCTTTAAGTACGTCGCTAACATTTAAAAACCAAGGTTTATTATCATGTATAACACAACAATTGGGAGAAATGCTGGATTCGCAACTGGTAAAAGCGTATAAGGCGTCAATCGTTTTATCGGAAGATGTTCCGGGCAGTAGGTGTACTAAAATTTCTACATTTTGAGCGGTATTATCATCTACCTTGCGAATTTTAATTTTACCCCGATCGTTTGCTTTTATTATAGATTCTATTAAACTACTGGTGGTTACGCCATATGGCAACTCTGTAATTACCAGCGTTTTGTTATCAATCTTACTTATTTTTGCTCTAATTTTAACACTCCCACCTCGTTGTCCGTCGTTGTATTTGCTTACATCGATTGACCCACCGGTAATAAAATCGGGATAAAGCGTAAATTCTTCTTTTTTTA
>JAFGVL010000120.1 GCA_016938015.1 Paludibacteraceae bacterium | reverse complement strand
TAGGTAAGGGCTATAGTCTTTCTTCTACTATAAATACAACTAATGAAAGTAACTGATAGGGAGGGTTAACTATACGTATAAAATTCTCTAGGCAACGAATCAAAATTTTCTAGTTAGCGGATTTATTTTTCTGCTTAGGAAATTGGAAACGGATGCTTAGAAAATAAAGATGGTTGAGTCAGTAATTATTTTTAAAACTCCGACGAAAAATGGAAGTTAATTTTCGGAAAATCGGATTGAGCCATTTGTAAAACGTAACCCGAGTCGGCTAAAAACACATCTCTACCTTCTTTATCCAACGCCATATATTGTTGTTTGCGTTTTTTGAAATTTTCTAGTTGTGTTTTATCGTCACTTTTTATCCAACAAGCTTTGTGTAGAGAAATTGGTTCCCATTTACAAAGGGCATTGTATTCGTGTTCTAAGCGGTATTGAATTACTTCAAATTGTAGTTGCCCTACGGTGCCGATAATTTTTCGTCCGTTAAATTGGTTGGTAAATAGTTGAGCAACCCCTTCATCCATCAACTGATTTATTCCCTTATCCAATTGTTTGGCTTTCATCGGATCGGCATTTTCAATATATTTAAACATTTCGGGGGAGAAACTTGGCAACCCTTTGAAATGAAGATTTTCGCCACCGGTAAGGGTGTCGCCAATTTTAAATGTGCCTCCGTTATCCGGTATGCCAATGATATCTCCGGCAAAAGCTTCGTCCACCGTTTCTTTTTTTTGTGCCATAAAAGCGGTGGCACTCGAAAACTTCATCAGTTTATTATGGCGGATATGTTTGTAATTGACATTTCGTTCAAATTTTCCCGAGCAAATTTTCACAAAAGCAATGCAGCTTCGGTGGTTGGGATCCATGTTGGCGTGTATTTTAAAAATAAACCCCGAAAAATTTTCTTCATCCGGCGTAACTTTACGTTCGAGTGTTTGTACAGGGCGCGGACTAGGTGCAATTTGTATAAAGCAATCTAAGAGCTCTTTTACGCCAAAATTATTTAAGGCACTACCAAAAAAAACGGGAGCCAGTTCGCCCGAAAGGTATTGATCGCTATCAAACGGATTGTAAACGCCGTTTATCAATTCCATGTCATCACGTAATTGTTTTGCATCGCTTTCGCCAATATATTTTTCTAATTCAGAGCTGTTTATGTCGTTGAAAGCTACCGACTCGGTAACTGTTTGTTTGCTGGGGGTATAGAGGTCTAGTTTTTCTTCGTAAATATTGTACACACCTTTAAATCGTTGTCCTTGATTAATAGGCCAACTAAGTGGACGAACGGCTATTTTTAGCTCACTTTCAATTTCGTCGAGTAAATCGAATGGGTTTTTCCCCTCACGGTCGGTTTTGTTCACAAAAACAATGACAGGCGTATTGCGCATACGGCATACTTCCATCAGTTTGCGGGTTTGGGTTTCTACCCCTTTGGCAATATCCACCACTATAATTACACTATCCACTGCCGTGAGTGTACGAAAAGTGTCTTCGGCAAAATCTTGGTGTCCCGGTGTGTCGAGAATATTAATTTTAATGTCGTTGTATTCAAATCCCATTACCGAGGTAGCCACCGAAATGCCTCGTTGTTTTTCAATTTCCATCCAATCGGAAGTGGCTGTTTTCTTAATCTTGTTTGATTTTACAGCTCCTGCTACATGAATAGCCCCTCCAAAAAGCAAGAGTTTTTCTGTTAAGGTGGTTTTCCCTGCATCGGGGTGCGAAATGATAGCAAAAGTACGACGGCGGCTTATTTCTTGATGTAATGACATGAGAAAATTTAACTGGTTTCTATTAGATAATGGATGATTGAATACACTTGTGGTTGGAAGCTAAAACGCATCGAACCTAACATTTTTAGGAGTGCAAAAGTACGCAAATATTTCTATTTAGAAATGCAATCTTTTGGGTCTTTCCCGAAATAGTACATTATAAAAATCAATCGATTAACTATCTGCAGCATCTCTCATGGCATTTAGGAAGGTAAGTAGTTGTTGTTGAAACTTTTTCATCATTTCCAGTTGCCGCTCGTTGGTTTCGTCGCTTTCAATAAGTTTTGAAGGTATGCATTTGGCTTTTTCGCGTAAGGAGGAGCCCATAGGTGTTAGTTGTACCATTACTCGTCGTTCGTCGGTTTTATCTTTTTTTCGAGTGAGTAACTTCATGCTTTCCATACGTTTAAGTAAGGGGGTAATGGTATTAGTATTTAAAATAAGTCGGTTAGCAATTTGATTTACCGTTAAATTATCGTTTTCCCAAAGAACCAACAATACCAAATACTGAGGATAGGTTATGCCCAGCTCATCTAAATAAGGTTGATATTGCCGTGTTATTAACCTAGATATGGCGTAAAAAGGAAAACAAAGCTGGTTGTCGAGTTTGAGTTGTTCGTAGGTTTCCATTGCAGTTGTGTTTGTGTTGTTTTTTTTTAGTTGAGACGCATAGTTTTGCGTCTCAACTAAGTATTTTATTTATTTACAATAACGAAATTATAAATTTTTCCATAGCTTCAGGTTTGGTAATAGGAGCGTATCGTTTTACGGGTTTCCCTGTTTTATCTATTACAAATTTGGTAAAGTTCCATTTAATAGTTTTACCCCAAATGTTTGGAACGGTATTTTTTAGAAAAGTAAAAATGGGATGTGTGTTTTCTCCGTTTACATCCACTTTAGCAAACATTGGAAAACTTACCCCATAGTTAATTAAACATCCTTCGCTTATTTCTTTTTCTGTGCCGGGTTCCTGATTTCCAAACTGATTGCACGGAAAACCTAAAATTACCAACCCTCGTTCTTTGTATTTTTTATACAATTTTTCTAAGCCTTCGTATTGTGGTGTAAATCCGCATTTGCTGGCTGTATTTACTACAATAATAGTTTTGCCTTCATAATGTTGCATGTCAATTTCTTTTCCCTGAAGGCTGTTTGCTTTAAATTGATAGAATGTTTGTTTCATTTGTAGGTTAATTTAATTGGGTGGATAATTCATTAATTTATATCGCTTGCGATACAAATATACAATAATTTATATCGCACACGATATAAATTAAGAAATTTTTGTTCTTTTTGTTGAAAATTAGAAGATGGGTAGTTCAGGGTTTGTGGTTATGCATCTATTTTTTACTTTTGTTTTATGCAAATACATCCAACAAACTACGGACTTCCTGCCGCTACAAAATTGCAAGAAATAGGATATAACCACTTAGCAATAGTGAGAGTGATAAAGAGCAGAATAATACAAAAAGAGGCATTAAAAATTGTAGAAACAGCGCAGCAAATAACAGGTGTAAATCCCGGGTTAAAAGTTTCTCTGATGTGTACTCCCAATATTTGTTCTAAGTCAAAAGCTCTTTTACAAAAAGAAGGCATAGAGCTAATTTATGTACAATAGAATTGGGTTTTCTTAAAAGAACTTATTTGAACCTAAATGACACAAAAAAGCGTAACTAGTTTAGTTATAATAAAACTACCGTATAAACCATTTTCGTCTTTTATTTAAGAACAGAAATAGCCGTTTTTTTTTAATACCGCAGTAAATAAAATAGGAGAGTTGTTTAAATAGTTATATCTCTGTTTATTAATGTGTTAAAAACCACCTTCTTTTTCTTCCTATTCAATAATCAATCGTTACCATAAAAGACTATAATTAAAATTCATTAAAAAATTAGGAATGGTAATAAAATGGTGTGTTTTTATATTAAATTTGCACTTCTTAATAAAATTTGTACGAAAATAATAGAATTAAATACAACAAATTAAACAGTAAAACTATGGATGAAACTATTAGTAAAGCCTTGCTGGTAATGCTTGTGGGGATGTTAACCGTTTTTTTAATACTTTGGTTAATAACCGTAATTGGTAATATAATTATTCGTTTGTCGAATAAGTATTTGCCCGAAGTAGAACAAGTGGTAAAAGAAAAAAAAGGCGAAGCGCAACAAATTAAAAAAAATACCTATGCAGCTATCGAAAGCGCCGTTAGTATTGTAACTAACGGAAAAGGTAAGGTGTCTGAAATTAAAAAAATATAACTTTAAAATAAACTACTAGAATGGGTAAAGAAATTAAATTTTCGTTAGTATATCGTGATATGTGGCAAAGTTCAGGGAAATATATGCCACGAGTAGATCAATTGGTTAGAGTAGCTCCCGAAATTATAAAAATGGGATGCTTTGCTCGTGTAGAAACAAACGGGGGAGGTTTCGAACAGATCAACCTGCTTTTTGGCGAGAATCCGAATATAGCAGTGAGAGAATGGTGCCGTCCGTTTAACGAAGCAGGCATTCAAACGCACATGTTAGACCGTTCGCTAAACGGTTTACGTATGAGTCCGGTTCCGGCCGACGTACGTAAATTATTTTATAAAGTAAAAAAAGCACAAGGTACAGATATTACCCGTTGCTTTTGTGGCTTGAACGACCCTCGTAATATCATTGCTTCTATCAAATATGCCAAAGAAGCAGGTATGATTGCACAAGCAACCTTGTCGTTAACAGTATCGAAAGTTCATACCGTTGAATACTACTGCAATTTAGCTGAAGAGTTAATTGCTAACGGAGCCGACGAAATTTGTTTGAAAGATATGGCCGGTATTGGTCGTCCTCATTCATTAGGACTAATTGTAAAACATATTAAAACCAAACATCCTGATATCATTGTTCAATATCACGGACAAACAGGTCCCGGTTTTACTCCGGCATCTATTTTAGAAGTATGTAAAAACGGTTGCGATATTATCGACGTAGGCATGGAACCTCTTTCGTGGGGAACCGGACATGCCGATGTTATCATGGTGCAAGAAATGTTGAAAGATGCAGGCTTTAAAGTGCCCGAAATTGATATGGTTGCTTACATGAAAGTTAGAGCCTTAACCCAAGAATTTATGGATGATTTCTTAGGTTATTTTATTCCTGAATCTAACAGAAGATTACAATCATTACTTATTGCTCCGGGCTTACCGGGAGGAATGATGGGTAGTTTAATGAACGATTTAAAAGATAACCTTGCCAGCATCAATAAATCATTGGTTAAATCAGGTAAACCTGAAATTACAACTGACGAATTATTAATTAAATTATTCGACGAAGTAGCTTATGTGTGGCCACGAGTTGGTTATCCACCGTTGGTAACTCCTTTTTCTCAATATGTAAAAAATCTTGCTTTATTTAATATCATGCAATTAACTAAAGGGAAAGAACGTTGGAGTATGATTGCCGATAATATTTGGGATATGATACTTGGTAAAGCAGGTAAACTTCCGGGCGAAGTGGCTCCTGAAATTAAAGCGTTAGCCAAAGAACAAGGTCGTGAATTTTACGATGGTGACCCTCAAGCTTTATACCCTGATAAATTAGATGAATTTAAAAAGGAAATGCAAGAAAAAGGATGGGACTTTGGTCAGGATGACGAAGAACTATTTGAACTTGCCATGCATCCTGAACAATACCGTGCGCTTAAATCAGGAAAAGCAAAAGCAGACTTTGAAGCTGAATTGGCCAAAGAAAAAGCAGCAGCTAATAAAACGGCAGCTCCTGCAGCAATAACTCCTCAAGATTTGCAGGTAGAAGTTAATGGAGAGAAATTCTTAGTAAAAGTATCTTACGGAGATACATCTTCTACAAAAGCTACTACTGAAGCTTCTCCTAAAGCAACAAGCGGTGAAGTACAATCAATTGTATCGCCATTGGAAGGTAAATTTTATTTAACAAACAGTTCGAGTGAAATTCCGGTAAAAGTGGGTGATGTAGTTAAAAAAGGAGATTTGGTAGGGTATATCGAATCAATGAAAACCTACAATGCTATTTCGGCAGACAAAGACGGAACTATCGTTGAAATTTGTTTTGCTAACGGAGAGTCTGTTGATGAAGAGGATGTTTTATTTAAATTACAATAAGTATTATGCAAGAAACATTAACCAAGTTATATGAGATGACGGCATTTGGAGGCTTTTCGCTTTCTGTTGCCTTAATGTGGCTGATAGCCTTTGTTTTACTTTATTTAGGAATTAAAAAACAATACGAGCCTCTATTGTTGGTACCCATTGCTTTTGGGGTATTGTTGGCCAATTTTCCCGGAGGCGGAATGGGTATTGTTCCTGCCGAAAACATTGCGTTAGAAGGTCATCGTTACAAAAATTTGTTTGAAATTGCCAGTGAATATGGCATTATGAATTATTTGTACTACAGTTTGATTAAGACAGGATTTTTACCTCCTATTATTTTTATGGGAGTAGGTGCTTTAACCGATTTCGGACCAATGTTACGTAACTTAAAATTAGCTATGTTTGGTGCCGCTGCTCAAATTGGTATTTTTACTGTTTTAATTTGTTCGTTGTTGTTAGGGTTTACTTTGAAAGAAGCTGCTTCGTTAGGTATTATTGGTGGAGCCGATGGCCCTACAGCTATTTATACCACTATTAAATTAGCACCGCATTTATTAGGACCAATTGCTATTGCTGCTTATTCGTATATGGCGTTGGTGCCGGTAATTATTCCGTTAGTTGCTAATTTATTAATGACCAAAAATGAGTTCAAAATTAATATGCGTCAAATGGATAAGTTATATCCTTCAAAGCATCAAATTAAAAATCTTAAAACAGTTAAAATTGTATTTCCAATAGTGTTAGGAGTTGTTTCAGCTGTGTTTGTGCCATCATCGGTGCCATTATTAGGCATGTTGTTGTTTGGTAACTTAGTAAAAGAAATTGGAACTTCTACTTCTCGTTTAGCCGATGCAGCAACAGGCCCTATTTTAAATACAGCTACTATCTTTTTAGGATTAGCTGTTGGTGCTACAATGACTGCCGATGTGTTTTTAACTCCTAAAACCTTAGGAATTGTAGTAGGTGGTTTCTTGGCTTTTGCTATTTCAATTGCAGGAGGTATTGTTGCGGTTAAAATTTATAATTTATTTGCTAAAAAGAAGATAAATCCGCTTATTGGAGCAACCGGTTTAAGTGCAGTGCCAATGGCTTCGCGTGTAGCTAATGAAATGGCTTTGAAGCACGATTCTACTAATCATATTTTGCAATATTGTATGGCAAGTAATATATCGGGAGTAATTGGTTCGGCTGTAGCAGCCGGAGTTCTTATTTCTTTGGTATAAAGAATTTTATATTAGATTTAAAGCTAAACCCCGAAATTAATTTTCGGGGTTTAGCTTTTTTTACGGGTTTTAAAAGAAGCAATATGAATGCTAACTGCAATTGCAATTATAAAAAGTAAAATCTTTACAGGCAATAGTGGAACAACGTATATAGCACTATAACCAATACTTATCCATACCAATGAAATAGAGATAATTTTAGTGTGCAAAGAAATGCTTTTGTCTTCTTTAAACTGACGGATATAACTGCCTAAATACTTATGATTGATTAACCAATTATAAAACTTCTTGGAACTTTTGGCAAATAACGAAGCAGAAAGTAATAAAAATGGAGTAGTAGGCAAAAGTGGTAAAAAAATGCCTATTATACCCAATATCAACGATAAGCAGCCAAAGAACTGTAATCCATATTTAAAAAAAAACTTCATTGAACAGCTGTGTATTTATGTTTAATTTTTTGTGCTAATACAATTATCCATACAAGTAGTACAGAAAAAATATACCGAGGTAAAGAAACCCAAAAAAAAGGAGCGCCAATTGCTACAAAGAGCATAGGGTCTTCTAATTGAGAGTGATTCAATGCCAAGTGATAATTGAGTCGAGTAGTTTCTGAACGGGAAATCTCTCCTTTTTTTATTTCATCTATTAAAATGGCAGAACCATAGGCCAAGCCTACAATTTGTCCTACCAACCACAAAAATGAGGTGTTGGGAGATAAACCCATCACTTTCATAACAGGAGCTAAACTTTTTGATAACCAATTTATAATACTGAAATTTCTCAAGATGTTTTGCAAAAACATCAACGAAAAAATGATTAAAATAATTCGAATTACAAGTAATCCATTGCTAATAGACCAATTTATAAAAAAATCTACCAATGTTTTTGGCGCATGGTATACCTGTGAGAAATGTGCTTTGTTAAACGATTCGTTTTCGGGCAAAACTACATTAAGAAAAATGGCGGCTATGAAACTAAAAGCTAAGCGTACCGTAAAAATAAGATAGGGATTGGAACCTGTTTTTTTTTGTACGGCACACTCAAAAATCATGTTGTGCGATATTACGCACATGGCTCCTAAAATAATTATTTCGCGCATCTCTAAATTGAGAGAAGATATAATAGCAATAGGGGCATAGCAACTTACAAATACCGAACTGATAAAAGCGATACTTGCATCGCCACTTAAACCAATAAGCTTAAATAAAGGCGCTAAGTAGTCGGATAGGTAAGGAAGTAAAGAAAAGTATTGTAATAAGCCTACAGCAAGAGATAAGGGAAGCATTATTTTTATAATCCACCATGCTGTTTTGCGAGCTCTAGGTAAGGCATCTGTAAATGAGTGTGTAATTTTTTCAAGAAAATGTTTCATAGTATGAAAGCAATAGGCCTGTAAAAAAGAAAGGTTGTCATCACGACAACCATTTCTTTACCTTAAATCTAATACTATGAAAAACACAGTACAAATATAAGTGATATTTTTAGTTTTCGTGGATTAAACCCTATGTTATTGAAATATGCTTTAAAACAGAGATTGGTGATGAGATGTTAACTATTAACTTTTCTCCTTTTTATCTCTTATCTCTAATCGTTAATATCTATTCTACATACAATACCAATCCTTTTAAATACTCTCCTTCGGGATGATAAATATTTATTGGATGATCGGCAGGTTGTGTAAGTTGGTGTAAAATACGCACCACTCTTTTACTCTGAGCTGCAGCACTAAATACTGCTAATCTAAACTGTTCGCGACTAACTACTTGTGAACACGAGAAAGTAAATAGAATGCCTCCCGGTTTAATTTGTTCAAAAGCTTTTGCATTGAGTTTACGGTAGCCTTGTAATGCATTTCGCAACGCATCTCTGTGTTTGGCAAAAGCCGGTGGGTCAAGAATAATTAAATCGTATTTGTTTTCAATGTTTTCTAAATATTTAAAGGCATCAACAGCAAAAGCACTGTGGCGAGAGTCGTTGCCAAAGTTTAAAGCAATATTTTTTTCTGTTAGTTCAATGGCTTTGTTTGAACTATCTACAGAATGTACAAGGTTGGCATTTCCTCTCATGGCGTAAAATGAAAATCCGCCGGTATAGCAAAACATGTTCAGTACAGAACGATTTTTAGCATATTTTTCCAATAAAGAACGGTTTTCTCGTTGGTCCACAAAAAATCCTGTTTTTTGACCGTGCAACCAATCTACATAAAACCGTAGTCCGTTTTCCATAGCAATGGAATCAGAACTATTTCCAATTAAATAACCGTTTTCTTTTTCAATAGGAGCTTTAAAGGGTAAAGTGGTTTCCGATTTATAATATACGTTTTTTAGCCCTTTTACAATCTTTACAAGAGCTTCGGCAATTTCTTTTCGAACCATATGCATGCCTACCGAATGAGCTTGCATTACGGCTGAATCATTATAAATATCAACTATTAAACCGGGTAGCGTATCGCCTTCTCCATGAATAAGACGGTAGGTGTTATTAGTTGGGTTTTCTGCTAAATTAAGAGCCAAACGAAGTTGATAAGCTTGTTGTATTCTTTCTTCCCAAAAAGTACGGTTAATTTGTCTGTTTTCGAAACTTATAACCCGTACAGTAATACTTCCAATTTGATAATGCCCCAAAGCCAAGAAATTTCCTTTGCTATCATATAATTCAACTACATCTCCTTCGTTTGGTTTGCCGGCTATGCTTTGAATTGCTCCCGAAAATATCCAAGGATGAAATCGATGTAAGGTTTCTTCTTTACCGGGTTTGAGAGTTATTTTTATCATGTACTATAAATTGAGAAGTTATGCGAATTGTTAGGTAGTTAGGAGAAGTTAGAACAGTAACTATTTTTATTTACCACGTACCGTTTTTATTAAACTCCATAAGTTTAAAATAAATTTTTCTGCTTGCCCAAGCATCGGTAGCAGCATATCTAATTTGAGATTCTGTTAACACATCGGCTTCCCAGTTAGAAAGGCGCTGAGATTTTGATATTTTTTCGTGAAAGAGCAGGGCGTATATTTTTTGCAGACTTAGTTCAGTAATGCCATAGTTTTTTACAATGCTTTGTAAATCAATAAAACTTTCGGGGTTAAATAATTTGCGTTTGTTTAAAGCAGAAAAGTCATCTTTTAAAGATAGCCCTATTTTTTTTATTTTTTTGTTACGCAAAAGTTTTTCCAGTTCAGCAGGAAAGCCAATAATATTTAATCGAAACAAATAACAAACATCGTCTGTTGCAATTTGCATTAAAGCAACTTTGTTACTTACTCCTTTGGCAAAGGCGGGTTTTGTTTCCGTATCAAAACCTAATATTTCTTGTTTTTTTAAGTAATCAATCGCTTCCAGCAAATCAAATTTGTTTGTTATAACAACAATTTTACCTTGAAAAGAGCTTACAGGTAATTGGTTAACAGCCTCTTTGCTGATGGTTGAATCAATCTTCATCGCTTAAGTTTAATGTATTTAGAAGATTATCAACCGATTCATTTTGCTGATGAGTCAGAAAATTTTGTTTCAGTTGCAGGTTATTCACATCAGCAGCATTTAATTCATCATTATTGTGGGAGCTTGTTGTGTATAAAGCATTGTGTAGGGCACGCATGCAATTTACTAATCGTTGTCCCCAAAATTCTTTAAAAGAATTGATACATAGGGCCAAAGCATCGTTCATAACATCTTCGTTGCCAATTTGATAGCAGAGTATGAAATCTTTAAGGTCTTGATAAATATCGGCTAAATCTTCCGATATATCCGCAGCAATACTTTCATCGCTAAGTTGTATATCGGGGTGAAAAACTTCTAAATAACGGTCAGATTCTCCCAGCAATTGGCTGATAGAGTTTTTAATAACTTCATAATCAGTTTCAGTAACAAAACGCTCGGGCTCTTCATCAAAAATTGTTTCTGGACATTCGGTAAGTGACGTTTTTAAATAAAGCAGCGGAAGTATTTTTAGCGCCCTTTGTAAAAATTCAATTTTTTCAAAAGAACGTACATTCTCTAAAAATAGGCATGTTTCCGCAGCCACCGTTACAAACTCTATGGTGTTGCGAGCGTATATTCCTTGTGTAAATTTATCTGACACAGTTTAAAATTAAAAAGTTATTAATTAAAAATGACGGATGGTTTCTGAGTTTAAGTTTCTTGATCCTATTAGAAGTGTTCAAGCCCCATGTACATTTTAAATTCGTTTGCAAAAGTACAAAAAATACGCTTGTATTTTAAACCTTTCTACATTTTAACTGTCATAACAACAAGCTGTGTAAAAATTAATCGTTAACTGTTACCTATTAATTATTAATTGTTCACTATTTTTGTGACATGGCGGATGATAAACAAGAAATAGAATTGATGGCTTTGCTTCAAGATGAAAAGCAAAAATCAAAAGCATTTAACCAAGTTGTTTTAAAATACCAACAACAGTTGTATTGGCAAATTAGAAAAATGGTGTTGAATCACGATGATGCTAACGATGTATTGCAAAATGCATTTATTAAGGCTTGGAATGCAATAGATTCTTTTCGTGGCGAATCAAAACTTTCTACTTGGTTATACCGAATAGCAGTTAATGAATCGCTTACATTTTTAAGTAAACAACGTACCTTACATATTGGTGATGATTTAGAAGATGTGATGATTAATAAATTAGAAGCCGATAGTTATTTTGATGGAGATGAATTACAGTTAAAGTTGCAAAAAGCAATTTTAACATTGCCCGAAAAACAGCGTTTAGTTTTTAATATGAAGTATTTTGATGATATGAAATACGAGGAAATGGAAGCGATTTTAGGAACATCAGTTGGAGCACTAAAAGCATCGTATCACTTAGCGGTAAAAAAAATTGAAGCATTCTTTGAAGAGGAAAAGACTTTGTAAATTATTAATGAACTACAAACGATATGAGTAAAAATAAACCTTTTAAATTGGACGAAATAAATAAAAAGTCGCCTTTTAAAGTGCCCGACAATTATTTCGATGATTTTGCAAAAAACATGCAACATCAGATTGAAGATGAGCCTCATGCAATAGTAATTCCTTTTATGACTAGAATACGTCCGTATTTATACGTAGCGGCTTCGTTGCTTATTATTTTTTCTATCACATTTGTGGCATTAAATACTTCGGAAAAAGAAGAAAATGTATATGCCAAAAAGAATAGTGATAGTATTATAACTCCTTCTACACAAGTAGCAAGCACATCTACAGTAAGTGATGAGTTAGTTGAAGATTACTACTCATTGGATGATGAAGAGCTTTTTAATGAGGTGTTTGACGAAGAATTTGATCAGATATAACTTAAAAAATCTTCCGCAGGTTACCCTATAATTGCAGAAGACTGTTAGCAAGAGTAGGTGTAATTTGCGGAAGTAACTTTTATTTTGCAGTTATAGAATATTGCTTTATATTTGCACTCGCAATAAATGGTTCCTTGGCCGAGTGGCTAGGCACCGGTCTGCAAAACCGTCTACGGCGGTTCGAATCCGCCAGGAACCTCTAAAAATTCCCTAAATGAAAATTTAGGGGATTTTTTTATTTATGATTAGTAGGGTATTGGTCTGCAAAATCCCGCCGCGGCGGACGGTTCGAATCCGCCAGGAACCTCAAAGAAAACCCTCAATCAACCTTATATAAAGGTTTTTGAGGGTTTCTTTTTTCAATAGGGGGCGTAATTAGGGGCGGTAGAATATAAAAAAATGAAATTTTAGCAAATTTTTAAAAAAAAAGATACTTTTGTATTTAATTCTAATTTAATAATATATGTCAGACTATTTAAGTATTCTTACAGCAATAATTCCTACTTCACTATTCGTTTTCTTACTCATAATAAACACAATATTAGGAAAAGAACAAAAAAATAAAGAAAAGTTATTTGATGAAATTGATAAAAAATTCAAAGCTGGTTTAATAAAAAGTAAAGAAGATTTATTAATAATTATCAATTCTTTTTCTAGACAATATAATAATGTTTATTCATTAGGTCCTATTTTAGAGGATTATATAACCTATAGGTTAAATGAAAAAAACGACGTAGAAACGCCTGTGAAATATGATTTATTAAAAACTATTATTAATCAAGAAAATAAAGAAAAACCATATGAAAATATTCCTGATGAAGAAAGACGTTTATTTTTAGCAATTAATGATAATATAAAATACAAAGATTTTGATGTTATTAAATTTAATTTACATGAGTTGTCAATGTTAATTTCAACTAGACATAAATCATTTAAGAAAATAGCAAGAGCAAATAAATGGTCTATACCAATCGCAATAATAAGTCTTATAATTACTGTGTTTTTTGGGATTATTCAGATATTTCCAAATGCAGAGAATAAAAAGCTTCAAGAATCTAATAGGGCTTTGATAGAAAAAATAAACTATAATGATAGTATTCAAAATATCAGAAATCTAGATAAAGAAAATAAACTATTGAATAAAACTAAATAGAAAAAATCATTTCTTTCTATTAATAAGATTTTCAATATCACTTCTTTTAAACATTACATTTTTAGCCCTTCAATTTTTATGAATGGAAGTTTTTCTCAACTCTAATTCTATACAAACAGGAATCTCAAAAGCCTATCAAGTAGCTACTTGATAGGCTTTTTTATTGATTAAAGGTTTTACTTTAGTTTGTTTTTTACCGGATTAGAATATATCCCTAAATAGATAGATTTAAGAATATCTCTGTCTCCTTCAAGTGTGTCGAGTTTTTTGTTCATTTCCAATTCAAAATTGGTTCGAGAATCAGCAGTATATTTAGTATTTAAATAGCTGTTTGAGTTGTTCTCAATATCGTAAGCAATATAATTGGTATCGTGTAGTTGGTAGTAGGAATGAATTTTTTTGTCAATCAATTTGGAGATAAGATGAAAACACTCATTTTTTTCGTATGCTGCATACTGCTGTAATTCTTCGGTGGTAATAGGAGGGGCTATTTCAATATGAAAATGACCTTTAAATTGAGTAACTCCGGTTAATATACTTTGTAAATCTTCTCCGGGTTGTTTGATGTATTTTTGCTGTTTCGATTGATACAATTCTTTAACTTTCAAACTGTCGCATGTTTCCCACTGATACGAAACGGCCATAGGTACGATGTTTAGTTCGGATAAGTTTTCAATGATGTTGCCATTACCACTCATGCAAAACATTTTAAGTATACCTTGGTCGGTAGTATCGTTACCGTCTTTAGTACGCCCATTACGTTGCGCAATCCAAACCGACTCTTTTTTAGTAGTAATGGTATGTTTGATGTACTTGGATAAATGGATGGAGTTGTTGTAAAAATCACGTGGACTGCCGGCTCTTTCTACTTTAAACATTTTATTCGATTTTCCAATATCAACTACAAACGAAGGATGCATTAAATTACTGCCAAAGGTCATTTCGGTAGTTTTAAATCCATGATCGATTAATGCCACTTGCAACAAGCCTGAATCAATAATGATATCTCTGTGATTAGATATAAATAAATAACTTTTTTGTTTATTTAAGTACTGTAACCCATTTATGGTAAAATTCGTCATTGTTTTTTTTACAATCTGATTCATAGCATAATGCATCACTTTTCGTTGAAAATCATGAGCTGTATGTATGTGTGAAAACATATTTTTCAGATCGTCTATATTTTTGTTGGGATATAGATATGAAGTTACTTTATCAAAGAGGGGGTCTTTAATAATTCGCATCATAGCAGCGTTTATTTCGCTGTCGTAATAAGGTCTTATATCATCAAATATAGTTTCGTTCATTATCTTTTATAGAGAAAGTAAGTATTTCTGTAAGGTTAATTAGATTTTTTGTTTTTTTACCCATTTCCTTAACTCAATAAAAGCTTTTTGTTCCATTTTGGCAATAGCATAATTCATATCTGCTAAGACATCTACGTTTCTTTCAATACGACCTTCATGCTGTCTGATTGTTTCTAATGCTAACAATTGTCTTTTATCCCCAATTTCTCTAAAATAATCGGATATTGAAAGTAATTGAGGATCATTGTCAAAATATTCGGCAGCTTGTTCTAAAAAATTTGAATACACATATCTAAATCCGGAGCCTCCTGTACCGGCGTCTTCTGCTAGTCTTAGTTGCATTTTTAAGGTTGCCCATGTATTTTTAGTGCCATATCGCTCTTCATATCTACGCATTCTTTTTGCAAGAAAGTACATTCCTTTAACTCCAAAAAATGGTAACCAAATATCAAGCATTTTATAACATGTTTCTTTGATCCCTTTAATTATAGCAAGTTTAATATTAAAATCTTTTGGAACGGATGTAATATAATACATTCTTCCTCTTGTTGACATTAGTCCGGCTTTTGCAAAACGTGCAATTCTTAGTTCATCAATAGTAATTTTACTAAGACCACCTCTTAAAAGATAATGCGTGTCGCTGATAATATATTCGCCGTTCTCTTTACCAATAACAATTGCATGATGTTCAGGGAATCTATCTCCTGCAGAAAATTCTGCAAAATAAGGAAGAAGGTAAATGTCAGCCAATATAGCTGCCGGAATACCTTTTTCTAAAAGGGAGTCTAGTTTATCCATAGCCTTTTTCTGACTAAAAAAAGAATGCGTTTTATATTTGATATTCATTCTTTTAGAAAACTGACTGAGAATTTTTGTAGACCTAGTTCTATATATTACACTCTCATTAGTACCGGGAACAAATCCAAATGGAAAATTAATAAAATCCAAACCACTACCTATTCCAAATATAAGTTCCTCAGGTAAATCCAAGCCATAAAATTTAAGAAGATTTTTAATACTTCCTGTTTCACAGTGAATACCTCTTCTGTGGGGATAATTAATAATCATGATTTAGAATTTTAATTAGATTTTTTGTGTATTTACCCATTTTCTTAATTCAATAAAGGCTTTTTCTTCCATTTGGGCAATATCATAAAGCATTTTTGCTAAAACTTCGATATCTCTTTCT
>JAFGVL010000018.1 GCA_016938015.1 Paludibacteraceae bacterium | reverse complement strand
TTAAGTGTTTTTAAACAGGCGGTTTTGTTGATAACTATATGAATAAACTGTTAATAAACTCTGAAAAATATTTTTACTTTTACAAAACTTTGCATGTAGCCCTTTGTTATATTGAGATGAAAGTTGTTGTACATGTTTATAAAAAAATAAAAATATGGGAGTAAAAAAGAATTTTGTGTTAGACACCAATGTGATTCTTCACGATTACAAATGTATTTACAATTTTGAAGAAAACGATATTTATATTCCAATAGTTGTATTGGAGGAGTTGGATAAATTTAAAAAAGGGAACGATCAAATCAATTTCAATGCCCGTGAGTTTGCGCGCGAAATAGATGTAATTGCCGATAACGATTTATTTGCAAAAGGGGCAGAATTGGGTCCTGCAAGGGGGCGTTTGTTTGTGGTAACCGGCGAAGATTATCCGCCTGAAATTGCCAAATCTTTTGCCGAAAAAATTCCCGATCACCGGATTTTGGCTTGCGCTTTTAACCTAAAAAACAAGTCAAAAGAAAAAACCATTTTGGTTACAAAGGACATAAATTTGAGGATGAAAGCCAAATCGTTGGGGATACTTACCGAAGATTATATATCGGATAAGGTAACCAATATGGATGTTTTTGAAAAAGATTTCAGTACCTACGATTCTGTTTCGCCTGAAGTAATAGATCGTCTTTATTCATCGGCCGAAGGGATTGAAATAGACGAGTTTGATTTTAAATCGGATATTGAGCCAAACGAGTGCTTTGTATTAAAAAGCAACCGTTCAAGTGTAATGTGTCGCTACAATGCAATAGAAGGAAAGGTTAAGCGAGTAGAAAAAGAACGTATTTTTGGAATAGAAGCGCGTAATGCCGAACAGGCTTTTGCTATCAATTTACTGATGGATGACGATATAAAATTGGTTGCTTTAACCGGACGTTCGGGAACGGGAAAAACCCTTTTGGCTCTTGCCGCAGCTTTGCAAAAACACGAGCAATATAAACAAGTATTATTGTCGCGCCCTATTGTAGCATTGGGTAATAAAGATTTGGGCTTTTTGCCCGGCGATGCTACCGAAAAGGTAACTCCGTATATGCAACCCTTGTTTGATAACCTGAATGTGATAAAACACAACCTATCATACCAAGGAAAAGAAGTGCGTATTATGGAAGAAATGCAAAAAAACAACCAGTTGGTTATTGAAGCCTTAGCCTATATAAGAGGCCGGAGCTTAAGTGAAACATTTTTTATTGTAGACGAAGCCCAAAACCTTACTCCACACGAGGTAAAAACTATTATTACCCGAGCCGGCGAAGGAACTAAAGTGGTGTTTACGGGTGATATTCAACAAATCGATTCTCCTTACCTTGACCACCAATCCAATGGCTTGGTGTATATGATTGACCGCATGAAAGGACAAGATATTTTTGCCCACGTAAATCTGATAAAAGGAGAACGGAGTTACTTGTCGGAGTTGGCTAGTAATTTATTATAAAATCAAACAACCAAAACTTTATAAAGAGGGCGATAATATTCAATTATCGCCCTTGCTTTCAAAATTGTATCTTTGATATACGTCATACAATAATTATTATTCCGTTGTGAAAACATTTAAGGCGGGGAAACTCGCCTTTTTCTTTTACCAAAATACAAAATCTACCACAAACAAACTAATATATTTGTATTAAGCTTGCAATTTTAATACAAAAGATGTAATGTTTCTTGTGTTTTCTTTTTTAGAATTTTCCTAAAAACACTCATTTTTTTTTATTAATTTTTTCATTTTAAACTAAAAAATGTTTTCTTTGTAGCTATTACATGCACAAAGTGAGATGAATAGTACGTTTAAAAAACCCGTAAAAACAGACCAAGAGTTACTAAATGCTTATGTTAGTACAACTAACCAAGAGTTTTTAGGGCAGTTGTATGTGCGTTATATCCCTTTGGTGTATGGCTTGTGTTTAAAGTATTTTCAGCAACAGCAAAGTGCCGAAGATGCTGTGATGGAGATTTATGAGGAACTTACCGATAAATGTTTAAAACACGAAATAAACAATTTTAAAAGTTGGTTGTACAGTGTTAGCAAAAATTACTGTTTGCAACGCATACGCAGTAGTAAACCAAAGTTATTTGAAGAATTGAACGAGCAAGTTGTGGAAGTTGAGCCTTTTTTGCATCTAATAGATGCACCAACAGATAAAGAAAAGGAGCGGGTTCTTAAAACATGTATGGTTAATTTGCCTAAAGAACAATTAAAGTGTATTACCGGCTTTTTTTTCGAACAGTATTCGTATGCTGATATTGTACTTATGACGGGCTATACCTTAAACAAGGTAAAGAGTTATATTCAAAACGGTAAGCGTAATCTTAAAAGTTGTATGATAAAAAATTTACCCCGGTAGTATGGCGCTATTAGATTACATAAAAGGAAAACGCTATGGCAAAGAAGCCAACCGATTGGAACGCGAATCTATGGAAGATGCTTTTTTGCAAGAAGCGTTAGATGGTTACGATACAGTGTTGAGTAATCATTTACACTCCATCGAGCGTTTAGAAAAAACAATTACTTTTCAATCTACGTATAAAAGTAAACGAAAAACGCTGTTTTATTACTCCATTGCTGCAAGTATAACTATTGTGTTAGGTATTAGTTCGTATTTCTTTTTTAAACCATCGGAGGGAGTACTATTGGGGCAGCAGCAAGAAATGGCGATTCCTACAAACGCAGAAAAAATAAAACAAACAACGGCGGCTGACACTAAAGCTGTAGATAATAATTTAAGGACAAATAAATTGTTGGATGTAAAGCAAGAAACGCAACAAGACAAACAAAAACTCTCTTTGGTGAAGGAAAAAATAACTCCCGAAAAGAAAACCGTTTCGGAAACAATCAAAAAAGCTCAACAGCCCACAGTTGCACCTGAAACAGCTAGCGTTGAAACTCAAAAAAACCTTGCTGTAAGTAGTAAAAGGTTAGCCGAAATGGCTGTTTTAGGTAAAGAGGTAGAAAAAGCCAAAGCAAGTACGTTGGCTTCGAGCGCCGACCAAAATGAAACCACACAAGCAGCAGAACCTAAGAGAGAGTTTGGTAAAAAGCAATTTAAAGCCTTTTTTATGAGTAAGGTAAAGAAACAAGTATGTGGTACTGGAAAAGCTTCAGTAGAAGTAAGTTTTACTTTAAACGGGAACCAATATCCGAGTTCTTTCCGTATAAAAAAATTTAGTTGCGAGGAAGCAAAAAATGAGGTGATACGTATTTTGAGTTATTCACCCAGATGGACATTGGATGCCGGCGAGCAAGTACGTATGCGTTTAGATTGGTAAGTTTTTTAGCGGTGGCGTGCAATAATAATACAGGTATAAGTAGGAATTTGAGGATTATCGGTAGTAACAAATCCAATACCTATATCTAAACAACTGGCCCAAAAATCGGTTAAACCCAATAAATGTTGTCGGTGAGAAGGAGGATTCACTACTTTATCCAAAATTAATTCGTTAATAACTTCCACTCCGTTATCTTGACCCATAGCCAGCGATTCGAAAAAATTATTCTTTTTGTTTTTGATAAATTCTTTTTCCAAGGTATAGCCCGCTTGGTGAATAAGAATATTGATGCCTTGTCCGCTTTTATTTATATGGGCAAAATAGTTTTTATTCGCCATGTCCAGTGCTTTTTCTTGTGCAACTCGTGCTAAGGTGTCGTTCCAAATTAAGGCCGGCATGGGTTTGATAGAGCGCATAAAACCGCCAATTTCTTTGCTGTAGTTTTTAGGGTTTTGACGCACTCGATTTAAGTATTCAAAAGCATTTTTGGCTTCTTCTAAGTTAATAGTGCCACTATTTTTTGCTGTAACAGACGAAGCAATAAGTGTTGTACAAAAAGCAAGTATGAAAAAGCTTTTTTTCATCCGAATAAAATTTTATTAGCGGTAAATGGTTTAGGAATAAACTTTTTTATGCTTCTATTCTTGTTTTCTTTCGTAATTCAAAATCTCTGCCAAGGTATTTTTCGCGCACAATCGGGTTTTCGGCAAGTTCTTCCGAAGTGCCTTGAAAAAGAATGTTTCCTTCAAAAAGCAAATAAGCTCTGTCGGTTATAGAGAGTGTTTCATCTACGTTGTGGTCGGTAATAAGTATGCCAATATTTTTATCTTTGAGTTTCCAAACAATGTCTTGAATATCTTGTACAGCAATAGGGTCTACTCCGGCAAAAGGTTCGTCGAGCATAATAAATTTAGGTTCGATAGCTAAGCAGCGAGCTATTTCGGTACGTCTGCGTTCGCCTCCGGAAAGTTGGTCGCCTAAGCTTTTACGAACGGTTTCGAGGTTAAACTCTTTGATAAGCGATTCTAGTTTTTCTGTTTGATACTCTTTTGTAAAGTGGGTCATTTCCAATACGGCGCGTATGTTATCTTCAACGCTTAATTTTCTGAAAACGGAAGCTTCTTGTGCTAAATAACCAATGCCGTTTTTAGCACGTTTGAACACCGGATAGTTGGTAATATCAATGTCGTTCAAAAAAATTTTACCTTCGTTGGGCGTAACTAAGCCGGCAGTCATATAAAAGGTAGTGGTTTTGCCGGCTCCATTTGGACCCAATAAGCCTACAATTTCGCCTTGTTTTACGTTGATAGAAACATGATTGGCAACCGTTCGTTTGCCGTATCGTTTTACTAAGTTTTCGGTGCGTAGCACCATGCTATCTTCATTCATAATTCATAATTCTCATTAGTCATTGGAAATTATTTCACCGCTGGCAATACAAATCTTTGCATCTGTATCATATACCACGCCAAATTGCCCGGCAGCAATGCCTTGAATTTTTTTTGCAGAACGGATACGGTAAATATCGTTAATTTTTTCAAGTTCGCCTTCGGTAAATTCGGGTGTGTGTCTAATTTTAAATAAACAGTTTACCTTTTCGCCGTTTTCTACGCCTGCTAATGTATAAGGATTAGCTGCAATATAATTAAATCCCTTGAGGTTAATTACATTTCCATATTGAGTTTCGGGGTCATATCCTTGCGACACGTAAACAATATTTTGTTCGGTATCTTTTTTAACTACAAACCAAGGTCCACCACTTAAGCCGGTACCTCTTCGTTGTCCGATGGTATGAAACCAATACCCCTTGTGTTCGCCCAATACTTTGCCTGTTTCTAAACAAACAATTTTGCCCTTTTTCTCGCCTAAATAGCGTTTAATAAAGTCGTTATAATTTACTTTCCCCAAAAAGCAAATGCCTTGGCTATCTTTGCGCATGGCCGAAGGTAGTTTTGCATTTAGTGCAATTTGACGCAGTTCACTTTTTTGTAAATGACCAATGGGAAACATTGAGCGGTTAATTTGCAGATTGTTCATTTGTGCCAAAAAATAAGTTTGGTCTTTTACTTTATCGGCGGCTGTTGACAGAAACGTGTTGTTTTCTATAACCGTAGTTCCGGCATAATGTCCGGTAGCAATTTTATCGAAACCGGCACCCCATTTCTGGTCGAAATACCCGAATTTAATCAGTTTATTACACATCATATCAGGGTTGGGAGTAAGCCCTTTTTTAACATTTTCGATGGTGTAAGCTACCACATTATCCCAATATTCTTGGTGTAGCGAAACTATTTCAACTTTGAGTCCGTAGTGCTTACCTAGCCATTTAACTATTGTCATGTCATCTTCGGCCGGGCAATCTATGTACCCGTGTTCGTCTTCCATGCCAATTTTTATATAAAAAATGGTTGGTTCGTACCCCTGCTCTTTAAGCAAATGTATGGCTACCGAACTATCTACTCCTCCCGAAACTAAAGCTGCAATGTTCATTATAAATATAGCGCAAGCACAAGTACTTAACTTGTAGTGAAAAAATTATGTTCTATTAGCTACAAAGATACTTTCCTTTTTTTATAAGTTAACCAAACGGTTGTTAATTTTAACGGTTAATACTAGTTCTAAAATGCATCGTAATAAAAATGACAAGGCTATGAGTAGAAGATTGTATGGTTTTTGTTTGCATACAATACATTATAATTGTATTTTTGTTTTTAGTAAAAATTAGCGTTTATTGAACACTAATATGAAAAGACTCATTAAAAACGGCTTCACTCTTATTTTTATTTTTTCAGTGTGTGTGCCTTTCCTACGAGCACAAGATGCTGTTTTGCCTTTTCCTCAAGTAGCTTTTGCTCCCTCTGTAACTCATAATGCAGGATTGCCCAACGAAGTAAATTTTATTCATCATGGATGTTCGTTTACGTCTAATCCGTATACCGATTGTTATACGTATGATATTGGCAATACGCTTCGAGTAGATAATAATACCGATTTCTTACTCATCAGAACGCCCAATACTACTATTAATCAATTGGATATTACCATTTCGGCAGGTAATACTACCCCTGTAGTTGCTGTTATTGCTTTTAGTGCCGATAGCATTACTTGGTCCAATTTTCAGGAGTTAGATGCTTTTCCTAAAAATGCTATTCCATCGTGTATGCGCTATTCGTTGAGACCACCTGATGGTATGAAATTTTTTAAAATGATGCGCGTGGGCTTTGAAGGCTACGAGCCTGTTGGTGCAGTTGGGGTAACTTCCATTGTGGTATTTGATATGTCTGTTTGGACGGGAGTAACCTACGATGTGTCTTTGGTTAAAAACGACGAATTGTTTTTTAAAATCTCTCCCAATCCAACACAAAACGATGTAACTATTAGTTACGAAGTAAAACAAAAATCGCACAATAAAGTTATTATCAGTAATTTGTTGGGTCAGCTAGTTGCTGTGTTGCAAGATGGAATACAGCCAACAGGAAATTACCACTTAAATTATAATTGTAGCTCGTTGTCTAACGGAATTTATTTAATATCCCACATTAGTGGCGACAACTGTATCACTAAAAAGCTTATTAGAAAATAAATATAGAAGTCGAAGAAAAGTTCTTTTTTTAGGGTATTTTCTTTGGTTTTTTGTTTTGTGTAAAATATAAAAAAGTAATTATTAAAAAAAAGAAGTATGAAAAAAATGAATGTGTTTTTTATGGCTGCAATACTGTTAGTAGGGTTAATGTTTGTTTCTTGTTCGGATGATAAAGATGCACTTCCTGAACTTCATTTAACCTCATCGACCGTAGCATTTGGTGAATCATTAACTGGAACAATTATTTCTGCTAATGGGTTACAAACGGTAAAAATTGTTCGAGTAGTAGGAGATACGGAACAAGCAGTGGCAGATATTAGCAGTTTTACCGATTTTCCTATTAAAAAAACCAGCGACGATACCTATACGATTGATTATCCGGGATTGTCTGAAGGAACGTATAAAATTACCGTTATTGATATGGAAGGCAATGAAGATGCTATTAATTTCCAAGTAGGTTCAGGTGGTAATCTTACTTTGGTTAAAAGTGGTGTTGTTATTTCATCAGTACAAGCAGAGCCTTCTTCAGCCACATCTTGTTGTGCATCTGCTACAGGTCTTGTTTTTTCTCCTAGTGCTGCTACTCAAGGCGATATCGATTTTGTGTATTTTAATGGAAATCCATCAAATCTAACAACTCCGAATCCTAACAACGGGTTGTATTCACCATGGTCAGCTGCACAATTGAGTGTAACAACAGTTGCATCAATTTTTCAAAATTGGACAGTTAGAAATGCTACAAGATTTAAGAAGGTAGCCGATAAAACATCAGCTTCAGTTTGGGCAGGTGTGTATGGAGATGCCGGTGATAATTTTGTTTCTGATTTAGCAGTTGGCGATTTAATTGCCTTTAAGACTGAATATGGAACATTTGGTGTGTTAACCGTTACAGCTCTTGGTGCAGCCGAAGGATGGGGAGGAAATGCTTCTGTTACAGTAACTATTGAAACATTCCAATAATTTTAAATTTAATACATACATAAAAAGGGGTTGTTTTGCAACCCCTTTTTATGTATGTAACTATACCGGTTTTAATCTATCGGATAACCTTCAAAGTCGTAAAGAACGGTTGAAAGGTAACGCTCTCCCGTATCGGGTAGTAGGACCACAATATTTTTTCCTTTATTTTCAGGGCGATTGGCAATTTGTGTTGCTGCATAGGTTGCAGCTCCCGACGAAATGCCTACCAACAAACCCTCTGTTTTTGCCAATTCGCGACTGGTTTTAATGGCCA
>JAFGVL010000119.1 GCA_016938015.1 Paludibacteraceae bacterium | reverse complement strand
CCGGATTATTTGGAACAGATGGTAGGCCTGATAGAGCGTTATCCCGAAGCAGGTATTTATGCAGGCTCTTATTATAAGGTAAAGCAAGGAAAACATATTTCTGCAAAAATAGGGGTGGAGCCTAATTTTAAAGAAGGATATTTTGATTATTTTATGGCTTATGCCCAGTCACTTTGGATGCCCGTTTGGACTGGAGCTGCTATTGTAAGCAGGAAGGCGTTTGATAGTGTAAGTGGTTTTAACGCCAAGCTTACTTTAGGCGAAGACTTTGATTTATGGGTGCGTATAGCACTTCAGTATAAAACAGTTTTGATTAATAAACCATTAGCATATTATAATCAGGATGTGGATATAACTCAACGGGGAGTAATTAATAATAAAATTTACAAGCCGGAAGAGTTCTTTTTGTTTAATTTATCTTATTTAGAGTTGCGTGAAAACAAAAACCCGAATATTAAATCCATGTTAGATCGATTAAGGGTATATACGCTAAAAAGATATCGGATACAAAATGCTTATCCAGAGCATTATAAAAGAGAAATTGCGAAGGTGGATTTTTCGAAGCAAGCTTTTAAGATGTGGTTGTTTTATTATTTTTTACCACCCTTTTTATTGCGGATATTTAGACATTTTGTGAACAAGGCGTTTTAATTAATTTTGTTTGTTGAAAAGTGGCTTTATGATAAAAAAATACACATATAGGATATTAGCAGTTTTGAGGGGAGAGCAATCTTTGGAGAAACTTCAAAAAAGAGGTTTAAAGTTTGGGCAAAACTTTAAACGCATGGGAGGTTGTATAATTGATCCGTCTCATTGTTGGCATATCCAAATAGGTGATGATGTGATTTTGGCTCCTAATGTTCATATTTTGGCTCACGATACTAGTACAAAAATGTTACTTGGATATACAAAAATTGCTAATGTGAAAATTGGGAATCGAGTTTTTATTGGAGCATCTAGCATAGTGTTGCCAGGAGTGACGATAGGCGATGATGTGGTAATAGGAGCAGGAAGCGTAGTCTGTAAAGATATTCCGAGTAATAGCTTAGCTGTGGGAAATCCTGCCAGAGTAGTATCTAGTTTGGATGATTATATAGCTAAGAATAAATCTTTTATGCAGCCTGTTAATTGTTTTGATGCCAGTTATACCATGCGAAACAAGCAACTAAGTGAAGAACAAAAGCAGGCAGTTAGAGAGGCTTGTTTTAATTATGGAAATGCTTTTGTGGAATGAAAGTAGCATACTTATTAGGTACATTGAACCGTGGAGGCGTAGAAACGCTGATATTGGATTATTTTTCGAATGCAAGGAGTTTGGATTTCAAGATTATAGGTATTTATCGCAATGACGGAATTTTATCTGAACAATTTAAACAAAGTCCGATAGAATTATATCAACTTAACCTAAGCTCCAAGTTTGCGTTATTATCGTATATAAAGCAATTGCGAAAGTTGCTGATAAAAAATAAGATAAATGTTGTACATGCCCAATTGCCCTTGGATGCATTATATGCCCGAATGGCTTTATTGGGAACGAATATTAAGCTTGTGCTTACACTTCATGGTTATGATAATTATGATTCTACATTCTATAAATTGCTAATACGTTTTATCATAAAACAAACCGATTTGAATGTGTTTGTAAGCAAGGTTCAGCAAGACTATTATGTGAAAAAATATACTTTAGAGCTTTCAAAGCAACGAGTGGTTGCTAATGGTGTTTTGTTAGACAAATTGAAAAAGAAACAACAGAACACCTTGCGTGATGAATTTAATATAGAGAAGGATGTATTATTGCTAGGTATGGTGGGTAGTTTTTTACCGATTCGTAATCAACTGTTTATTTGTGAATTTTTGAATGCACTAGCACTTTCCGGAATAGAATTTAGATTTTTTTTTATTGGAAATGCAAGCGATCCAGATTTGTATAATGCTTGTGTTTCTTTTTGTGAAGCCCATAATTTGCAAAACCGAGTGTGGTTTGTAGGACAACGCAATGATGTGCCCGATTTGCTCTCTCAATTGGATGCTTTTGTATATGCCTCCAATTTTGATACCTTTGGTATAGCAGTGGTAGAGGCAATGGCAACAGGAGTACCTGTGTTTGTAAATGATTTGCCTGTAATGTTGGAGGTAACAGAAAATGGGAATTGGGCAACTATTTATGCAAGTAATCAAATAGAAGATTTGTTGTATAAATTTAAAATATTTATAACTCAAAAAAAAGCATATCAAAAAACAGCGAAAATTTCGGCAGAGTTTGTAAAAGAGAAATATAGTTTGGAAAGGCACATGAAGAGTTTGCAGGCGATGTATTCTAGTATGTTAGATAGTGAGGAGTAAAAGCTTAAAAGCTTAAAAGCAGAATGAATGAAATTAAAGTAATTAAGAGAATTAAAACAATTAAGAAAACTTTAAAATAAGAGATTCTCAAAGTAAATTGTTAACTTCTAATAAAGTAAATGTTATACCAACCCATCATATCTAAGTATTATACAGAAAAAGCAATAGCATTGTATTTTATTTTATTGGCTCTATTGTCAGTTTTATTTATACATAAAGTATTGCCTTTGCATTGGATGTTCTTCGGTGTAATAGAAATAGTTAGTTTTTTTTATTTTTTCGAACAGTTGTCGCGCAAATGGTACAATTTATCCGAAAAAATATTTCTTAAAAAGATATTTGTCAATGCCCTAATTATACGATGGGTGTATGTTGTTTTTTCTTACTTTTTTTATACATGGATGACCGGACAGCCTTTTGAGTTTGGTGCGGCAGACTCGATGTTTTATCATGGATCAGGAGAATGGATTGCTAATGTGGGTCTTTTTAATTGGTATGCTATAAATGCTGAATCGGGTTTGCAAATTTCAGATATGGGACATCCTGTATTTATAGGGTTGGTGTATAGTGTTTTTGGTAAATTTCCAATAATTGTACGTTTGCTTGGCGGGGTTTTTTCTGCTTGGATGTGTGTGCTCTTGTATAAATTAGCAAAACGTAATTTTGGAGAAGTACCGGCTAAAAACACTGCAATAATTGCGCTGTTAATGCCTCAATTTATTTATTACTGTGGGTTACATTTAAAAGAAACTTACATGATTTTTATGGCTGTTTTATTTCTTGAACGAGCCGATGCGGTAATTCGTAGTGAAAAAATACAAATTAAAAACTTGATAGTACCTATTTTGATTGGTGCTTTACTGTTTTTGTATAGAACAGTATTAGGAGCCAGTGTATGGTTTGCTTTTTTGTCGGCATTGTTGTTTACAAAGGGTAAAAAATCCTCCTTAGGCCGAAGAATTGTGTTGGCACTTTGGTTTATACTGGCAGCACTATTTGTCTTTTCAGGCAAAATAGAGCGTGAATTAGATGCTATGTGGAAAGTAAAAGAACAAACCCAACGAACCAATATGGAATGGCGTTCGGTACGCAAAGATGGAAATGCTTTTTCAAAATACGGGTCGGCAGTTTTATTTGCTCCGGCTATTTTAATTGTCCCTTTTCCTACAATGTTAAATGTTCATACGCAACAAAATCAAATGTATCAACACGGGAGTTATTTAATAAAAAATATACTCAGTTTTTTTGTGTTGGTAGCATTGTTTGTTTTACTCATAAAGTATAAAAGTTATCGGCATCATGTTTTGTTATTGTTATTTTTAATTGCATATTTAGCTACCTTAACTATGAGTTCGTTTGCACTATCAGAGCGTTTTCATTTGCCTATATTGCCTGTATTAACTATTTTAGTAGGTTTTGGTATGACACAAGTAACTAATCGATTAAAAGACATGTATGTGCCTTATTTGGTTTTTGTTGCTTTAGTAGTTATTGCATGGAATATATTTAAGTTAGCAGGGCGTGGAGTAATTTAAACAGATGGTGAGGAGTGAGAAAGTGAGAGGTGAGTAATTATTTAATATGCCAATGTGCTAATTTTCAATTAAGAGAATTATTATTTATTGGTTGAATTTGTTTATTTGTCAACTTGGAGCTTGTTAACTGAATTAAAGCAATTAAAAATTAGGTTTATGTGGAACATGAAACATTAAATATGCAACTAAGAGTTCTTGTGGTGTGTAGTGCCAATTCGGGCAAGGTGGTTCCATATATTCAGGAACAGGTAGAAGCCATTGCCAATCAAGGTGCTTTAGTGGATTATTTTTTAATACAGAGAAAAGGGGTAGTAGGATATGTGAGGGCGT
>JAFGVL010000017.1 GCA_016938015.1 Paludibacteraceae bacterium | reverse complement strand
ATTATACTGTAGAAACACGTATGTTACACAAATGGTAGCTTAACCATTATTTAGGCTACAAGCAGAAAAAAAGGTGGTTTCGATTTTACTCAACCACCTTAACTGCATAATCAGTTTATTCTGTATAACTTGTTTAAAAGATACGAAACAAGAAGTATTCTATTTTTATTCTTTTATCTCTTTCTTCCAAACCAATGAAGCTACAATCGAAATAGTTAATAACGATACAATAACTAATAACGAGGCTACATTCGATATATGAATATCATATCCGAATTCTTTTCCAAACTCATTCAAACACATTTTAACCCCAATAAAAGTAAGAATGCCCGCCAAAGCGTATTTCAGATAATGAAATATTGGCATAATTCCACTCAATGCAAAATAAAGCGAACGTAAACCCAGTATGGCAAAAATATTAGAGGTATACACAATAAACACATCGTTAGATACCGACAACACAGCCGGAACAGAATCTACTGCAAAAATCACATCCGATAACTCAATAAACAATAAAGCAATAAAAAAAGTCGTTGCATAGTTTTTATTGTTTTTGCGTACAAAAAACCTATGACTAGACATATCATCCGTAACCGGAAAGATACGTCTAAAAGTTTTTATGATAATATTCTCGTTCGGATTGAAATCTTTATCATCGTTGTGTTGAAAAAACATTTTTAATCCGGTAAACACTAAAAATGCTCCAAACACATACATAATCCAAGCAAATTTTGTTATCAAAGCCACCCCTGCAAAAATAAAAATAGCTCTAAATACAATAGCTCCTATAATTCCCCAAAACAAAATACGGTGTTGGTATTGTGGGGCAATTTTAAAGAACCCGAAAATCATGATAAACACAAAAAGATTGTCAATGCTTAACGATTCTTCTAACAAATAGGCAGTAAAAAATTCCAACGCTTTTACTTTACCCAAGGTAAAATAAACAAACACATTAAACGCCAAGGCTAATCCAATCCAAAACACACTCCACCTAAGAGCACTTTTTACTTTTATAACCTCATTTTGTTTATGAAACACAAATAAATCGAGCACTAATAAAACAATAATTAGCACAAAAAAACCTATCCAAAAAGCAGGACCTTCCATTATAGTTCTAATTTAAAATTTTTACAAAGTACGCAAAAAAAACAGTAGTCTGCAAGTAGTTTATTTACTCAACAAGGCTTTTACTTTCTCGGATATTAATCTACCTTCCGTTTTTCCGGCAAGCTGTTTTGAGGCAATGCCCATTACCTTGCCCATATCTTGCGGGTCTGCTGCTCCTACTTGTGCAATAATAGCACTAACAGCAGCTTCCAGTTCGGCATCACTCATTTGAGCTGGGAGGTATTCTTCTATTACAGCTACTTCGGCCAATTCCGTTTGCGCTAATTCAGCACGGTTTTGTTCGGTAAAAATCTGTGCCGAATCTTTACGTTGTTTTACCATTTTTTGGAGAATCTTAACAGCCAGTTCATCGCTTAATGTTCCATCGCCACCTTTTGCTGTTTTAGCTTCCAAAAACTCTTTTTTTATGCCTCGCAATGCTTCTAAACGCACTTTATCCTTAGCCAACATGGCTTTTTTAATGTCTTCGCTAATTTGATCAAATAATTCCATAATTTAAAGTTAACAGTTAATAATTTATACGAATTAATGGGAAGTTAGAAGAAGTTCTGAGAAAATAATACATTTCTCAATGGTCTTATTTTTTAAATTATCTTATTTTCATATCTTCAAATTGGCAGCTATTTTCTCTGCACAATTTAAACCATCAATAGCCGACGAGGTAATTCCTCCGGCATAACCGGCACCTTCGCCACAAGGATATAATCCCTCTATTTGAATATGTTGCATGGTATCTTTGTTTCTTGGAATACGAATAGGAGAAGAAGAACGGGTTTCTACCCCAACAACAACTGCCTCGTTAGTTAAAAAACCGTGCATTTTACGATCAAATTTTTTAAATCCTTCGCGCAAGCGATGTGCAATTATTGGCGGCAACCAAAAATGCAATGGCGATGAAATAATACCCGGCAAATACGAACAAGCAGGTAAATCGGCCGAAAGTTTTCCTTTTACAAAATCGGCTAAGCGTTGTGCCGGAGCCACTTGACCTAATCCGCCATTATTGGTATAGGCTAATTTCTCAAGCTCTTCTTGAAAACGCAACCCTGCCATCACACCGTATTGCGAATATTCAGATAAATCTTCGGGACGAATTTCTACAACAATACCCGAATTTGCATAGGGAGAGTTTCGTTGCGAGGATGACATGCCGTTTACTACAATTTCTTTTTCGGCGGTTGCTGCAGGCACAATATGTCCACCCGGGCACATACAAAACGAATATACTCCTCTGCCATCTACCTGTTCTACCAAATTATAGCTAGCCGCAGGCAAATAATTACCTCTGTTGCCTTTGTATTGAATGTTGTCTATCAATTGCTGAGGATGTTCTACACGCACACCCATTGCAAAACCCTTTGCTTCAAGGGCAATTCCTTTATCAAATAGCAGTTGATAGATGTCGCGAGCCGAGTGTCCGGCAGCAAGAATTATTTTAGAAGAATGGAAAACCGATGCATCAGCACATTGAACGCCTTTAACTTTTGCCCCATCTACCAAAATATCGTTAACTTTTTTATTAAAAAACACTTGTCCGCCACAACGAGTAATTGTTTCACGCATATTCTTTATTACTATAGGCAAACGGTCGGTTCCAATATGCGGATGTGCTTCATATAGTATTTCGTTTTGCGCTCCGTGATAGTGAAATAGTTCAAAAACTATTTGTGCATCGCCTTTCTTTTTAGAACGAGTATACAATTTTCCATCCGAAAAAGTGCCTGCACCACCTTCGCCAAAGCAATAGTTAGAATCTACATTCAAGCTTCTATTTTGACAAAGAGTAGCAATGTCTTTTTTACGTTCACTCACATCCTTACCTCGCTCTAAAATTACCGGACAAAAATCAAGTTCAATTAAACGCAAGGCTGCAAATAATCCGGCAGGACCAGCTCCAACAATAATTATTTGTTCCTTATTAGAAACATCGTGAAAATTAAAATTATCCGGTTTTTCATCCAGTGGTTTTTCATCCAAAAACACTTGCAGTGAAAGATTTATTTTAGGAAATCGGCCACGTGCATCGATACTTTTTTTCTCTGTACGTATTTCCACAATACGTTTATTATCAACTTGTAAGGCGGTTGCAACAGCCGATTTTAATTGATCAAAAACT
>JAFGVL010000118.1 GCA_016938015.1 Paludibacteraceae bacterium | reverse complement strand
ATAACTGCGTACAAATATAAACCTTTTCTATTTATAATAAAAAACGGTTACTAATAAGCAACCGCAAGTAGTTTAAAGGTTAATTTAGTTCAATTGGTATAAACAATTTTGTTCTAACAGGCGCACCACTCATCAATCCGGGTTTCCATGGGGGCATCATTTTCACTACACGTAAGGCTTCATTATCAAAGAGTTTTATTCCCGAACTTCTTAAAACAGCCACATCACTCAATACACCATTTTGCTCCACCACAAACTCAATAATTACACGTTGACCCTTGTATTTTGTTTTTTGTATGGCCGCCTTATTTATATTATTAGCAATAAACAGTCGCATACTATCACTACCTCCCGGGAACAGGGGCATTTCTTCTACTACTACCAGCACATAATTTTCCTCGTCTTCATTAGTGGTCGAAACAGTATCTGCAGGTTGGGATTGAGTACTGTCATTTTGAAGCATTTCGTTATGAAGTTGTTCGTCCATCTTCATCACTTGTGCTTGTTCAATCTCGGTTGCTTCAGTTTGAGCAACAGCACATATACCTATGCTAAATAAACTTACTAAGAAAATTAACTTTTTCATGGTGGTTGGTTGGTTTAAGAAAATATTATTCTAGTTAGATAACATCCATTAATTAATCTTAAATACAATAGGCAAGGTGTATTTTGAACGCACAGGTTGACCTTTTTCTTTTTTAGGAATCCATTTAGGCATAGCACTTACTAATCGAATTGCTTCTTCATCTAATAAAGAATTGCCGGAACTTTTTACAACTACAACATCCTGAATAGAACCATCGCGATCAACAATAAATTGCAATATTACTCTACCTTGAATAGAATCTTTCTTAGCTGCCTCCGGATACACAATATTTTCACCCAAAAACTTATACAAAGCTTCTATTCCACCGTCAAATTCAGGAACAGATTCAACTATATGAATCATTAACATTTCATCATCAGTTGTATCTACTGATAATGAATCGGAAGCATATACAAAGCCCATAAAAGTAAAACAGATAATACAAAGAATTGTTTTCAAGATAAGTTGTTTTTGGTTAAGTCTAATTTTTACTATAAAAATACTGTTATTATTGAATAAAACAAAAAAAGCAGCCCTGTAAATAACGAAGCTGCTTTCTAAAAAAATAAAAAACGAGTTACAATTCTAAATCGGCATTAAAAACTTCGTGCCAAGGCAAGCCATGTTTGTTGAGCATTTCCATAAACGGATCCGGATTGAATTCTTCTACATTAAATACGCCCGGTTTCTTCCAAACACCTTGCATAAAGAGCATAGCTCCTATCATTGCGGGTACTCCGGTGGTATAACTTACACCTTGAGCTCCGGTTTCGTTGTATGCATCTTGGTGTTTGCAATTGTTATACACATAATAAGTAAGCTCTTTTCCGTCTTTCACACCGCGAATACGACAACCAATTGAAGTCTCTCCGGTATAGTTTTCGCCTAAATCGCCGGGATTTGGCAATACTGCTTTTAAAAACTGTATCGGTACAATTTTTACTCCGTTGTAATCTACCTCATCAATACGTGCCATGCCTATATTTTGAATTACACGTAAATGGGTTAAGTATTCCTGACCAAATGTCATCCAAAAACGGGCACGTTTAAGCGTAGAGAAATTTTTTACCAACGACTCCAGTTCTTCGTGGTAAATAACATACGATTCTTTGGGACCGATATTCGGGTAGTTCAATGGTTGGTGTATTTCGTGCGGTTCGGTTTCTATCCACTTGCCGTTTTCATAATATTTTCCACGCTGACTTACTTCACGTATATTTATTTCAGGATTAAAATTGGTTGCAAAAGCTTTACCGTGATCCCCGGCATTACAATCTACAATATCTAAATAATGTATTTCATCAAAATAATGTTTGGCAGCATATGCTGTATAAATACTGGTAACACCGGGGTCGAACCCACACCCCAAAATAGCTGTTAATCCGGCTTTTTTAAATTTTTCTTGATACGCCCACTGCCATGAGTACTCAAATTTAGCCTCGTCTTTTGGCTCATAATTGGCAGTATCTAAATAATTTACGCCGCACTCTAAACAAGCATCCATGATGGTAAGATCTTGGTATGGCAAAGCTACATTAATAACCAATTCGGGTTTTTCTGTTCGAAATAGCTGCACCAAATCTTTCACACTATCCGCATCAACTTGAACTGTTTTTATACTTACACCGCTGCGTTTTTTTACATCTTGGGCAATTACTTCGCATTTTGCTAGCGTTCTGCTAGCCAATACTATATCTGTAAAAACAGCCGCATTTTGAGCTACTTTATGTACCACAACAGTACCTACACCTCCGGCTCCAATAATTAAGACTTTTCCCATATTCAATCTATTCTCTTTTAAATTTAGTGGAGCAAAAATAGTTGAATTTTATAAGATTAAATACATGCTAGTAAAAAAAGCCATAAATTTGCACCGCTTTAAGTAAAAGCCCTCATATCGTTTCTTTTAAAATGAAAGAATTAACAAAACAACAAGCTCATCGCATTTTTAAAATACATCAAAAAGCACACAAGTGTATTAAAGACTATGAGTTAATACAAGATGGAGATAAGCTGTTAATCGGATTATCGGGAGGAAAAGACTCGTTAGCTTTAGTAGAAATTTTAGGAGAGAAAATGAAAGTATTTCATCCTAAATTTTCAGTAATAGCGGCACATATTTACGTTGAAAACATTCCATACAAGGCCGACTTAAATTATTTAAACGACTATTGCATGCAATTTAATATTCCGTTTATTCATGCTTCTACTAGTTTTGATAGCGATACAGACCATCGCAAATCACCTTGTTTCTTATGTTCGTGGAATAGGCGGAAAAAATTATTTGAAATAGCCAAGGCTAATGGTTGCAATAAAATTGCTTTAGGCCATCATCAAGACGATATACTAGAAACACTTTTAATGAATATGTGTTTTCAGGGAGCAATAGGAACAATGCCTCCAATCCTTAAAATGGGGAAATTTAATATTAATATTATTCGACCTTTGAGTTTACATACCGAAAAAGAAATTAGTGAACTAGCAGAAATACGAAAATTTCCTCAACAATCGAAAAATTGCCCTTTTGAAAAAGACTCACACCGATCTTCGGTAAAAAATTTATTGCAACAATTAGAAAAGCTGAACCCAAGAGTTAGAAACAGTTTGTGGAGTAGTATGACAAACATCCAAAGCGAATATTTACCCAAAGAACTAAAGAAAAAAATAAAAAGCTTTAATATATAGTATGAACGGTTTATACGCAATTTTGCTTTTAGTGGCATCGAATATTTTTATGACATTAGCCTGGTATGGGCATTTAAAACTTAGAGAATTTTCGTGGTTTAGTAGTTTGCCACTTTTTGGCGTTATTTTAATAAGTTGGGGTATTGCTTTTTTTGAATACTGTTTGCAAGTACCGGCAAACAAAATAGGATTTAGTAATTATGGCGGCCCTTTTTCTTTATTACAACTTAAAGTTATTCAAGAAGTTATAACCTTAATCGTTTTTCTTTTATTCAGCACACTGTTTTTTAAAAATGAAGTACTCAAAACAAATCACCTTATTGGTTTAGGTTTTTTAGTACTTGCTGTTTATTTTATTTTTAAAAAATAATAAAACTTACAACTAAATTTTAAGGTAAGATGTAATTGTATTAACTTTGAAAAAATTCTAAAGAAATCTTTCTGTTTGGTTTTTATGATTTTTGATAGTATTTTAAAATAGATAGATTAAAAAACTATGTTGTAAAAAACATTATTTATATACAACTGATTATTAGTATATTATGAAATTTCCTGTTATTAAACAGCAATTGCAATGAACAAATTAAAACTTTAAAATGTTTATATTTGAAGAAATAACAAACACATAAAATTTGAGAGTATAACTTTTTTTCAACCAACTAACCAAAAAACTTTTTAAACATGAAAACTTCAAAAGAAGAAATTATTCGTTCATCAACCAAACTTTTTATTAGAAAAGGGTATCACGGAGTTAATTTAACCGATATTGAGGCTGAAGTAGGCATTACGCGTGGAGGCTTGTTTTATCACATCGACAATAAAGAACATATCTATAGAGAATCTTTGAATAGATATTTAATTATGGTGGATGAAATTGAATCAAGATTTACGGCATTAAGAGCAGACAGTGTAAAAGATTTTATTGATTTATACAACTCGTTATTGGAAAAAACAATGGCCGATTTGTCTAAATTATTAGCTCCAACAAATTACTCCGGTTATTTTAGCTTTTTCTTGCTAGCCATTACCGAACAAGAAGACTTAATTAAGAAATTTGACAAAATCAATGCCGATCAAGTTAAATTATGGACCAACATCATTCAAAAAGGAATTGACAAAGGTGAACTTAAAAAAGACTTGGAAGCAGATGCAGTAGCTCAACTATTTAGAAATGCTTCGTTTGGTATGTGCTATTTTTCAAGTGTAAACAAAGGGCTTCAACCTAAACAACTTAGAAAAATGACAGCAACCCTTTATGACAGCATTAAAAAATAATTTTCATTTTTTTCTTTGCATATTACAACACATCTGAAAAATCTCCTATTGGAGATTTTTCTTTTTTTAATATCTTTGACACATCCATCTTAAACAGATCTGTTGTATGAAAGATTTATTTATTACCAAACCCTTATCCATACTTTTTAAAGAGAGTGAACTTGCCGAAGGTGGATTAAAAAGGCATTTGAGTAGAATGAATCTTATTTTTATTGGTGTTGGAGCTGTAATAGGTGCCGGCATTTTTGTTATTACAGGTACAGCAGCTGCTACACATGCAGGGCCTTCTCTTACCTTATCTTTTGCGCTTTCGGCAATTGGTTGCGGATTAGCTGGACTCTGTTACGCAGAATTTGCCTCTATGATTCCCATTTCGGGAAGTGCCTACACGTATAGTTATGCTACCATGGGCGAATTTATTGCATGGATAATTGGTTGGGATTTAATTTTAGAATACCTTTTTGGAGCAGCCACAGTTGCTGTAGGATGGTCGGGCTACTTAATTAGTCTACTGGAAAGCTTTCATATTTATTTACCTGCCATAATAAGCCAAAGTCCGTTTAGTTATGATGCTACAGGTTGGCATACAACAGACGCTTTGATAAACTTTCCGGCAGTATTTATTATTGCCATTATGACCAGCTTATTGGTTATCGGCATCAAACAATCGGCCAAGCTGAATAATATTATTGTACTTATAAAAGTAGCTATTATCTTACTTTTTATTGCTTTTGGCATTTCGTATATACAAGTTGAAAATTGGATTCCTTTTATTCCTGAAAATACAGGAAAAATAGGTCATTTTGGAATAACCGGAATCTTTGCCGGAGCCGGCGTAATTTTCTTCGCATATATCGGATTTGATGCTATTTCCACCACATCGCAAGAGGCATTAAACCCGAAAAAAGATTTACCTATCGGCATTTTAGTGTCCTTACTTATCTGTACTGTACTTTATATAAGTGTGAGCTTGGTTCTTACAGGAATGGTTTCTTACACAGAATTAAATGTTCCTGCGCCCATTGCACTGGCCATAGACAAAGCCGGAGCCGGTTTACTATGGTTAAATCCTATCATAAAAGTTGGAGCGATTGCCGGTTTAAGCTCTGTAGTATTGGTATTGCTAATGGGTCAATCCAGAATTTTTTTTACCATGGCTAAAGACGGGTTGTTGTGGAAAAATTTTACCAAAGTGCATCCTCGTTTTCACACGCCACATATAACCACAATAGTTACCGGTAGTGTTGCGGCATTTTTTGCCGGAATATTTCCCATAGGTTTATTGGGCGAAATGGTTTCAATTGGCACCCTACTCGCTTTTATCATTGTTTGTATTGGAATTATTGTGCTTCGCAAAAAAAATCCGGATGCTCCCAGAGGATTTAAAACCCCTTTAGTGCCATTGGTTCCTATTGCAGGAGCATTGGTTTGTTTATTGGAGATGTGTTTTCTTCCATTAGACACTTGGCTTCGATTACTTGGATGGATGGCTATAGGTTTAGTAATTTACTTTTCATACGGCATTAAAAACAGTCATTTAAGAAGCTATCCTGATCAAACATTGAATTAAAATTATAGAATAATTTGATAACTAAAAATTATTTATTATCTTTACAAGTACTCATTTACTTAAATATATAAACTATGAATAAATTAGCAACCACCTATCTAGGATTAAACATTAAAAATCCTATTATTATAAGCAGTTCGGGATTGACAGATACCGCCGAAAAAAATCTAGCTTTAGAAAAAGCAGGTGCAGGTGCTATCGTAATTAAGTCATTATACGAAGAACAAATAATGATGAAAAGTGAGCATTTATTAGCACATACCGATTATACAGAAGCGTATGACTACATTAAAAACTATGTTCACTCCCACAAATTAACCGATTATTTGGAGCAAATAACTGCCAGTAAACGCTTGTGTTCTATTCCAATTATTGCCAGTATAAATTGCTACAAAACAGGCGAATGGGCAAGCTTTGCCCATCAAATTGAACTAGCAGGCGCCGATGCTATTGAGTTGAACATATTTTTACTAAATACGCATAAAAATGAAGACAGTACTATAGCAGAACAAGCTTATATAGACATTGTGCGTCAGGTAAAAAAAGAAGTAAATATCCCGATAGCTGTAAAAATAAGTTCGCAATTCACTAATTTAGTATCTTTTAGCGAAAGATTAATAGCTGCAGGTGCAAAAAGCATTGTATTGTTTAACCGATACTATCAACCGGATATTAATTTAGATAGTTTGCAAATTGTTCAAGGGGAGACATTTAGCCATCAATCTGATTTTGCAACAACTCTTCGTTGGACAGGTTTAATATCGGGCTTAGTAAAAAATGTAAGTATTGTTTCTTCTACCGGCATACATACTTGGGAAAACGCCATAAAAGCTATTTTAGTTGGAGCTCAAGCAGTTGAAATATGTAGTACGGTGTATAAAAACGGCAATAATATTATTGCTGATTTTATTTCGAACATGGAAAACTGGATGAAAAAACATGGCTATGAAAATGTAGAAGAATTTAGAGCCAAACTTAATTATGCCAACTCAGAAAACCCAACCTTGTTCGAAAGATCACAGTTTATGAAATACTATGCAGATAAAGACGATCACAAGGGTGAGATATTTTTCACATAAAACAAAAAAGCTGTCTGTGACAGCTTTTTTTATGCTTGTTTTTCGCCTCGCTTTTTTATTTCATCTCTTATAATTAATGCCTTTTCGTAATCTTCTTCTTTCACGGCTTTTTGAAGTTGGGCATCAAGTTCTTTGTCGGTTAACGATTGATAATCATCTAATTCTACCTCAAAATCATTTTCTACCATTAGCTCTTTTTGGTCCTCACCTTCCTCATTTTCTTTTTCTTCATTTTCTATTTCGGAAGCATCTTCTTCAAAAAACACACTTGTGGCCGACATAATTTCTTCCGTTGTAAAAATAGGACTTTGGCAACGTACCGCCAATGCAACAGCATCGGATGTGCGCGAATCAATTTTAACTTCGAGCCCATCAATATCTTTAAATACAAGTTCAGAATAAAACACTTCCTTCTCCATTTTAAAAATTACTACACGAAGTAACGAAATAGTATAAGCATGCAATAAACTAACAAATAAATCGTGTGTTAGTGGACGTGTAGGGGTTAATCCCTGTAAATGCATGGCTATGGATTGAGCTTCGGTTGAACCGATAACAATTGGTATGCGTCGGGTACCATTTTCTTCACCCAACACCAATGCATACGCAGCCGATTGTGTTTGACTATATGTTAATCCTATTACATTGAGTTTTACAAGAGCAGACATACTACTATTAATTCTTATTAAATGAAAAACAAATATACAACTTTTTACGTTTTATTATACATGCAATTAACAAATTAAAAAAAACGCTATTGCCTTTTATTACTGATAAAATATTACATTTGCAAGCTAATTTTTTGACCAATGAACATAGTAGCTATTATCAAACAAACTTTTGACATTATAGTTTCGCCCAACAATGCTTGGGAAAAACTTGCTGTAGATAGTGACAATACTACTAAAAAAGACTACTATTATTTTTACACATTACTGGTTATAAATATTTTATCGGCTTTTATTGGTGGACTATTTGAAGGAGAGAAAATTAATTTTGTGGCTGCTTTTTTAAGAGCAATATTATGGGGTACTGCTCTTTATGCCAGTTTTTGGGCTATTTATTTTTTATTAACTGAATTTTTATACAAACGAAACAATTTAACCATTGCCAAACAAACTTCTATTCGTTTAATCAATTATTCATTTGCTTTGGTTTTATCCATTAATTGTATCACTTACTTGTTTCCTGATCTTTTTTTCATTAAAATTGCTCTTATTTACACGCTTTTTATTGTTTGGGAAGGAGTTGGTAAAATGATTAGTGTATTGAATGAAAATGAACGTAGCAACTTTGTATTATTTCTATCAGGCTCTATTATATTAATTCCAATTATTTTTTATCAATTCTTTATACTTGCTTTTCCGGCAGCTCGTTAATCAACATCTGATTTAAAAAAACGCATTAACTTTGTCTACACTCAAAATATGCTAAAACCTTCTAACATCAACATAAAAAACAAAAGAGCCACTTTCGATTATGAATTAAGTGATCGTTTTGTTGCCGGAATACAATTGTATGGAACAGAAATAAAATCGATTAGAGAAGGAAAAGCCGGTTTGGTAGATTCATATTGCTATTTCGAAAATAATGAATTGTGGGTAAAAAATATGCATATTGCAGCTTACAAGCTAGGGTCGTTCGCTAACCACGAATCAAAAAGAGATAGAAAACTACTGTTGAATAAAAAAGAACTTAACAAATTAATGCGTGCCACACGCGAAACCGGCTATACCATTGTTACCACCCGACTGTTTATCAACGAAAAAGGATTGGCTAAACTCGAAATTGCATTGGCTAAAGGAAAGAAAAACTACGATAAGCGGCAGTCTTTAAAAGAAAAAGAAGATAAACGAAGCATGGACAGAGCACTTAAAGTGTAGTAAATAAGTTGTTTAATAAACTATTTTATCTACTTTAGCGTTCCATTTTATAAAAGCCCCAAGAGCCTTATCAGATAAGTATTGTTGTGTTTTAATTTTCCGTTCTGGTAACGACAGCTTTAATTCTTCATAAATAAACGAATCGTCAAAACCTATTTCTTTAGCATTTTCTTTTGTATTTCCGTAGTATATGGTGTCTATATGCGCCCAATAAATTGCCGCCAAGCACATAGGACAAGGTTCGCAAGAGGTATATATTTCACAACCCGAAAGATTAAATGTTTGTAGTTTTTTAGCCGCTTTGCGTATAGCCACTATTTCAGCATGTGCTGTAGGGTCGTTTTTTGCTGTTACAGAATTTACGCCGGTAGCAATTATTTTATTATCTTTTACAATTACTGCTCCAAAAGGCCCTCCCCCCTTATCAACATTACGTTCAGAAAGAAGAATTGCTCTACGCATATATTTCGAAGAATAAGACATTGGCACTATTGGTTTTACTCCTTTTTATATTTAGCCCAAATATAAGGCCTTTCAACACACTTTACTTTAATTTCCGTTTCAGATAAAAGTTCACTCGTATAGGTAGCATTGGCATAGGTCGAATCTAATGAGATATTTAAGTTTAACTGTCCGTTTTCAACCGACCATGTTCCTGTTATATCCGGTCCACACTGACTTCTAAGCAAGGTATTATCTTCATTAAAAATAATAAATTCAGTTCTTTCACAATCGGTAGTGAATCCGCCTACTTTATCTTGAATCAGCCATTTACCTATCATTATTTCTTTGGTTATAACCAACTCTTCTTCGCACGACACAAAGCATACAAGAGTAACTACAAACGCTATAATAAGGCCTAGTTTTTTCATTTTTTTATTGTTTTTGATAAATACCCCATACTGTAAATAAATCGTATTTTTTCTCCACTTTAATTTTAGTCGGTTCTATTAATTTAAACTCAATATATTCTGTTGAATCAGAAATAGTTCTGCCTTGAAAAACAACTTTCATCAACATCATACACTTACCGTCAATTATTTGCCACGAGCCTTCTGTATCAGATTTTGGCAAACAATCTTGATGCCTCATAGCACTAAAATTATCTCTAAAAACCAAGTACTCTCTTTTTTCGCAAGCCGTTATGGCCGAATCTAAATTAGGTCCCCTGTCAATTAAATACCACGTACCTATCATTTTTTCGGGAGTGGCAATTTCTGATTTTTCTTCCTCACATGCAATCAGTACCAAAATAATAGTAGCAATTAGGATAAAAAATTTAATATAGAATTTCATCCGAATAAAATTTTAATTAAGGTTAACCATTGCCTAAAGCAAAGCATAAATAGAGATTTAAAGTAACTAAAACAGAATTGCATTTTGCATTGAAATACTATAAAAAATAGATGCATAAACAATTTAGTGAACAAATATAACAAATTTGTATTTTAGTTACACACATATTTCAACTCAACACATTATTTATTTAGATAAAAACAGCCGGATTCTATTTATAGAATAATTAAATTTTATATTTTCATGGTTTTTTGCAAATAACTTCCACAAACATTTCATTAATTCTACTGTTTTAATAACTTTGCACAGTTTTAGCATTTATGTGCATTAAAACAAATACATTTCTTTATTAGTTGACACTTTACAAATTTCATGTATGTTTATTAATTCTATCAGTCATTACATTCCTTCTTTAAGACTAGACAATGATTACTTTGAAAAACTAACCGGACACAACGATGAATGGTTTATGTCTCACACAGGAATAAAAACACGCTCAAAAACGAACGAAGGAGAAGACAACCATAGTATGGGCTTACAAGCAATAGACAATGCATTAAGCACATTGCCCTATCCGGTAGAAGAAGTTGATCTAATTATTCACGCATCTTATTCTCCTCTTGATACAGTGGCTACATTGGCTCATATAGTTCAACAAAAATACAATATTATCAATGCAAAAGCCTTTTATATTTCATCGGCATGCTCTACATTTGTTAATGCTGTTGAAATTGTTCAAACCTATTTTTTGGCAAACAAAGCAACAAAAGCATTGATAGTTGCATCTGAGCACAACTCTTATTACAATGATGAAACCTGCGAAAAATCAGGGCATTTATGGGGTGATGGTGCTGCTGCTTTGTTTATATCAAAAGAAAAGATAGGAAAAAATGAACCGAAAATTATTGATGTTTTTACAAAAGGACTCGGACATATAGGTAAAGGACCTGAAGGAGTTTATTTAAGACCCAAAACAGAAGGATTAGTTATGCCTTATGGACGAGATGTGTTTCAACATGCTTGTGGACAAATGATAGATGCCTTAAGCACTGTTTTACAAAAAAACAACTTGTCAATTTCCGATTTAGATTTTATAATACCCCATCAAGCCAATATGCGTATTATTTCTAACATAGCCAATCAATTAAAAGTTGACCATAAAAAAATGTTGTGTAATATTGAAAGTATCGGAAACACAGGTTGTGCAAGTACAGCCATTGTACTTTCTCAATACTGGAAAGAATTTGTTACGAATCAACTAATTGGCATTACTGTTTTTGGTGGAGGTTATTCAATTGGCAGCCTACTAATAAAAATATAAACAAATAGAAACAGAATTTTATAATATATTTACAAACAAACCTTACTAATAATAGAAATTCTATTTCAGTAAGGTTTTTAATTTCTATTCATTTAAGAATAATTTAAACACACCTCATTGCACAATCAAGAATAATTTGTGCATTTCTTCCTTTTACAAAACCCTTATACAGAGCCTTTTCTGTTAAATTTTAATAAAAGTTATATTTTATAAACTTTTAATACATTTTTATTGTTATTAGTCAAACATTAAAATGTATTTTTGTTTCTCTACTTCAAAAACGGAATTTTCAACAATATTAATCTTATAAAATACTTACATGAAACCCTCACACATTGAACACATTGGCATTGCAGTAAAAAGCCTAAAAGATGCAATTCCATTTTACGAAGAAGTAATAGGCATTAAATGTTACGCTGTAGAAGAAGTTCCTGAACAAAAAGTAAAAACTGCGTTTTTTAAAGTAGGCGACACAAAAATTGAGTTATTAGAATCAACCGACCCTGAAGGCCCTGTGGGTAAATTTATTGAGAAAAAAGGCGAAGGCGTACACCACATGGCTTTTGCGGTTGAAGGACTTGCGGATAAACTATTATTAGCTGAAAAAAGAGGCATTCAACTTATTGATAAAACCCCTAGAAAAGGAGCTGAAGGATTAAATATTGGGTTTCTTCATCCAAAATCGACATTTGGAGTATTAACAGAACTTTGTGAAAATCCTAATAAATAAGCTCCTATGAATGTAAACACAAACAAATTAAAAGAACTTATTGAACTTAGGGCTAATGCAAGACTAGGAGGCGGACAAAAAAGAATTGATGCTCAACATGCAAAAGGAAAATATACTGCTCGCGAACGCATAGAAATGCTTTTAGACGAAGGCAGTTTTGAAGAATTAGATATGTTTGTAACACACCGTTGCAACAATTTCGGATTAGAAAATGAAAAATATTTAGGCGATGGGGTAGTTACCGGAAGCGGAACTATTGATGGCCGATTAGTATATGTATTTGCACAAGATTTTACTGTTTTTGGCGGATCATTATCTGAAACCATGGCTTTGAAAATATGTAAGGTGATGGATATGGCCATGAAAATGGGCGCTCCTATTATCGGTATCAACGACTCAGGTGGTGCACGCATACAAGAAGGAGTAAGCTCTTTAGCCGGATACGCTGAAATATTTGAACGAAATATTTTAGCTTCAGGTTTAATACCTCAAATATCCGCCATCTTTGGCCCCTGTGCCGGTGGTGCCGTATACTCTCCTGCCCTAACCGATTTTATTTTAATGACCGAGCAAAATAGTTATATGTTTGTTACGGGACCTAAAGTAGTAAAATCGGTAACCGGAGAAACCATTTCTACAGAAGATTTAGGCGGAGCAACTATGCATTCATCAAAATCGGGGGTATCACATTTCCGCGTAAAAGATGAAAAAATTGGCATTGAAACCATTCGTAATTTAATAGGCTACCTTCCTCAAAACAACTTAGAAGAAGCACCTATTGAAGTATGTTCCGACCCTATCGACCGCTTAGATGACGATTTAAACTCTATCATTCCGGATAGTCCAAATAAGCCTTACGATATGAAAGACATAATCTCCAGAATTGTAGATTGTGGCAAATATTTAGAAATACACGAAGATTATGCGCGTAACATTATCTGCTGTTTTGCACGTTTTAATGGAATATCTACAGGCATAGTAGCCAATCAGCCCAACTATTTGGCGGGTGTATTGGACTGCGATTCATCCAGAAAAGCAGCCCGTTTTGTACGTTTTTGCGATGCTTTTAACATTCCTGTACTTACTTTGGTAGATGTTCCCGGTTTTTTACCCGGTTCTAATCAAGAATATAACGGAATTATTACCCATGGAGCCAAACTAATGTTTGCTTATGGCGAAGCAACTGTTCCTAAAATTACCATTACCATACGTAAATCTTATGGCGGCGCTCACGATGTAATGAGCTGTAAACAATTGCGTGGCGACTTTAACTACGCATGGCCTACGGCCGAAATTGCTGTAATGGGAGCCTCAGGAGCTATTGAAGTACTTGAAGGAAAAAATATTTCTACCATTACCGATGCCGATGAAAAAGCAAAATTTATTGCTGAAAAAGTAGACGATTACACCAATAAATTTGCAAATCCATACCAAGCAGCTGCATTAGGCTATATTGATGATATTATTGAACCGAGAAATACCCGATTCCGTATTATTCGTTCATTCCAGGCTTTACAAACAAAAAAACTTGTAAATCCTCTTAAAAAGCACTCTAACATACCACTTTAATACTACTAGTTATGGAAATTACACAAATTAATTGGGATAGTACTTTACTAGTAGTAGCATTTGGAATAAGCATGGTTTTTCTTATTCTCGTTTTACTGGTGTTTATTATTAAAATTTTCGGACTCTTTTTTGCTCCCATTGTTTTGGTAAAAAAACCAAAAAAAAAATCGAGAGCAGATAATATCCCCTTACAAGCAGTAGAAGAATACGAAGAAAGTCATTTAACGGCTAGTTGCAGTGCAGCAATAGCAATGGCCTTACATTTATATTATGACGAAGATGTACATGATATAGAAAAGGCAATTGTTACAATAAAAAAAGTGGAGAAAAGATACTCTCCATGGAGTTCAAAAATATATGGATTAACAAATTTAGTAAAATAAAAAATGAAGAAATTCAAATTTATAATAAACGGAAGTTCTTTCGATGTTTCGGTTAAAGGGATTGAAAAAGATATTGCAGAAATTGAAGTTAACGGAACCCCTTTCGAAGTTGAAATTCAAAAAGCAGAAAAAGACTCACAACTTTCTATTAAACCGGCAGGTAAGGTAGAACCCCTTGTTGCAGTGCCCGAAAAAAATGTTTTTGGTTGTGCCATTAAAGCGCCACTACCCGGAAATATTTTGAAAATTATGGTAACTGAAGGTCAACTTGTAAAAAGAAGCGATGTATTACTGATTATGGAATCTATGAAAATGGAAAATAACATATTAGCCACAGAAGATGGCATTGTTAAAAAAATTCATATTCAAGTAGGTCAAACAGTTATGCAAGATGATACTTTAATTGACTTTGAAGGACATCTGGATATAAAATAATTTGGTTAATAGAAATTAAAACTACATGAATACTAAAAAACATATCCTCTTTCTAATTGGTGTATTGGTAATTTTTATGGGAACGGCCTATGCCTCTCAACTAAAAACTGCCAATACTTACTCTACAGAAAATGAGGTTTTATTAGAACAAACAAGTACAAGTACTGCTACTACTGAAAATACTTTTGTTGAAAATTTTATCGAATTTATAAGCTCTACCGGATTTGCTCAAGCCGATTGGAAAACATTTGTAATGATATTTATATCGTGCATTCTCCTATATTTGGCTATTCAAAAAAACTTTGAGCCATTACTTTTGCTTCCTATAGCTTTTGGGATGTTGTTAACAAACATACCTTTAGCCGGATTATTTAATGCAGAATTGTTTGCCGGAGGTCATATAAACTGGGGAAATTTTGTACAAAAAGGAGGCTTGCTAGATTACCTTTATTTAGGGGTTAAATTAGGCATTTATCCCTGTCTGATTTTTGTAGGCGTAGGTGCTATGACCGACTTTGGACCTCTTATTGCTAATCCTAAAAGTTTATTATTAGGAGCTGCTGCTCAATTAGGCATTTTTATAACCTTTTTAGGCGCATCGGGTTTAGGCTTTACTCCCAGCGAGGCCGCCTCAATTGGGATTATTGGAGGTGCTGATGGCCCAACATCAATATTCTTAACATCCAAACTTGCCCCTCACTTATTAGGCCCTATTGCAATTGCTGCCTATTCATACATGGCTTTAGTTCCGGTAATTCAACCGCCTATTATGCGCTTATTAACAACCAAAAAAGAACGTGCTATCCGCATGAAACAATTACGTACCGTTTCTAAAAAAGAAAAAATTCTTTTCCCGATTATTGTTACCGTTATTGTTTCTTTCTTATTGCCATCTGCAGCGACCTTAATTGGTTGTTTGATGTTAGGTAACTTAATGCGCGAATGCGGTGTGGTAGAACGATTAAGCAAAACTGTTCAAAATGAAATGATGAACATTGTTACTATTTTCCTTGGTATAACCGTAGGAGCAACGGCAACATCCGAATCATTTTTACAGTCACAAACATTAAGCATTATGTTAATGGGCATAATTGCATTTAGTTTTGGTACAGCCGGTGGCATTATCTTAGCCAAAATAATGAATTTATTTGTTAAAGAAAAAGTAAACCCTCTTATAGGTTCGGCAGGTGTATCGGCAGTTCCTATGGCAGCGAGGGTATCGCAAGTGGTAGGACAAGAAACCGATCCCGGTAATTTCTTATTGATGCATGCCATGGGGCCAAATGTTGCCGGAGTAATTGGTTCGGCTGTGGCTGCAGGTATTTTATTAAATATGATGACTTAAATAGAATTCAATACACACAAAAAAGGCTTTTCACTAATGAAAAGCCTTTTTTGTTTCCAACAATTAAATTATTACATAAAATCATTTATATTTGAAAAAATATAACAAGCTCTACATGAAATATTTTTTTGCAATTGCTTTTTCGGTATTAGTTGTATGCAACACAAGTTCGCAACACAACAATACAGCATTAAAAAATGAGGTGTTGCATACCATGAAACAAGCAACAAAATTTATGGTTGACAAGGTAAGTTACCAAGGAGGATATGTTTGGACTTACCTTCCGGATTTTTCTCGTAGATGGGGCGAAATGGAAGCATATAAAACCATGATTTGGATTCAACCTCCCGGAACCCCAAGTGTTGGCAATTTATTTTTAGACGCCTATCACGCAACCGGCGACGAATATTATTATCAGGTTGCCCTGTTAACCGCAGGTGCATTAATTAAGAGCCAACATCCTAGCGGAGGGTGGCACTACATGCACGATTTTGCCGGCGAAAAATCAATGAAACAATGGTACGAAACAATTGGAGCTAACGGATGGAGATTGGAAGAATTTCAGCATTATTACAACAATGCAACTTTCGATGATGGTGGAACTATTGAAGCAGCTACTCTCCTGTTACGTTTATATGTTGATAAACAAGACAACTCCATTAAAACAGCATTAGATAAAGCCATCCAATTTGTACTAAAAAGCCAATACCCCAACGGAGGATGGCCTCAACGCTATCCGAAAACAAAAAAACACCCTACCAAAGGAGTTCCCGATTACACCTGCAATATTACTTTTAACGACGATGTTGCTGAAAAGAATATCACTTTTTTGCTGCTATGCTACAACCAATTCAACGATCCCGCCATATTAGAAGCTATTCAAAAAGGCATGGATAATTATATAAAAATGCAATTACCTATGCCCCAACCGGGTTGGGCTATGCAATACACCCCCGAAGGAAAACCCTCTTCCGCAAGAACTTACGAACCTGCCTGTATCTCCACCGGAACAACCGAAAACAATTTGTATCAATTGATGTATTTTTACGGTTTAACGGGTGAGAAAAAATTTATGGCTCGTATACCCGAAGCTATCGACTGGCTGGATAACTTGCACTTACCCGACAGTTTAATTGAAGAAAACAGAACTCATCCTTCGTTTGTAGAAATAGGAACCAACAAACCCTTGTACATCCACAGACGTGGTTCCAACGCAACCAACGGCCAGTATTATGCCGACTATCATTGTAAAAATACCGTTTGCCATTATCGTTCTACCCGCAGTATAGATATAAAATCATTACGTAAATCTTACAACAAACTAGTTTCGTCAAATCCGCAGTTATTTACAGCAAATTCAATTTTAAAAACTAAACAACCCTTTCCTCACTATTTTACATGCAGATACAGTAAAATATCCGATTTAAATTCGCGCCATATACCTACTATGGAAGCTACTGCTGAAAATGTAGAGAAAATCATTTCAGACTTAACAAATGAGGGGTATTGGCTTACAAAACTTACGGCCATAACCAATCCGTATATTGGAAAAGCACCCAAAGAAATTACCGAAGGAGATTATAGCACAACCCGTGTTGGCGATAAATACGACACCTCCCCCTACATCGATACAAATTGTAAAATGAAAGGAATTTCGACCGGCGTATTTATTAAAAACATGTCTTTATTAATCGAATATTTAACAAATAACTAAAAACTTATTTACTATAAACTATGAAATTAGAACACGTTGCCCTTAATGTAGAAAACCCTGTTGAGATGGCTCAATGGTATGTAAATAATGTAGGAATGAAAATAGTTAGCAAACAAGAAGTTGCTCCTTTTACTCATTTTTTAGCCGATGATAGTGGACGTATAATGATAGAAATTTACTGCAACCCAACCAACGAAGTTCCACCATATCGCAGCATGAATGCACTGCTTGTTCACTTAGCCTTTGTATCGGAAAATCCGGACAATGACAAAGACCGTCTTTTAAAAGCCGGAGCAACTTTTGATAATGAAGTGCGACTAGACAATGGCACCTTGCTTATTATGATGCGCGACCCATGGGGAGTAGCCATTCAACTATGCAAAAGAGCCAAACCAATGTTATTGGATAAAGAAGTTTAAAAATGAAAACCTTCAATTGTTTGTTTCTCATCCTTTTTCTAACGAGCCTATTGCAGGCTCAAAAAGTACAAGAAATTTTTTATCATACCATCGAAATATCTAAAGCTATTGGCGATTTAAACCACGACAATTTAGAAGATTCGGTTATGGTAATTCAAGATACTATTGCCGAAAATCAAGCTTACAAATTGCAAATTTATTTTGCTCAGCGCAATGGAAACTATACACTTTATTTGGAAACAGGCAATCCTCTATTACCCAATTATCCGCAAGAAAAAAATGAGTACAACAATAACCCTCAATTTTCTCAAATTTATATCCATGAAGGTAATCTTTATGTGAGACACAAACAGCCAAGAAGTCATTTTGAGCATTACTTTCGGTTTCAGAATGAAGCGTTTTTTCTTGTAGGTTTTAACAAAGAGGTAAATGACAGCTTGGGTATTTTAACAAAAAGCTATTTCAACTTATTAAAAGGCGAATTTATTGTACAAAAAGAACGATTTTCAACCGGCGAAATAATTCATTCTGAAAAAGAATATCGATTAATAAACCCCTTACCTAAATTGCAAGATTTTAAACCATTATCGAAGGAGTTTTTTTAAATAAATTACTTTTATACGCAAAATTTAATAAAATAAATTTAAATGAAAACAAGAATACTACTTAGCATATTGTTCTATTCTACCATTCTTTTATTGCAGGCGCAAGTTGTAGAAACTCAATTTGGAGAAATTCAAGGTAAATTAAATGGAGCCGTTTATGAATTTTTAGGTATTCCCTTTGCCAAACCTCCTATTGGAGATTTACGATGGAAAGCCCCCGAAAATCCCGACTTTTGGACAGACACCTTAAACACCACTACTTTTGCTCCCGTTTGTCCTCAAAAGGAATTTAAACAAGGAGAATCTACCTATACCTTTAAAGGCGATGAAGATTGCCTTTACCTTAATGTGTGGACACCCCAACTCGGTGCAGGTACAAGACCTGTTTTAGTGTTTATTCACGGTGGTGGTAACCAACAAGGTGGTGCAAGCGAAACGAGTGGAGGAACCGAAATGTTTGTAGGGAAAAATATGGCTCAACGAGGAGATGCTGTTATTGTTACCATTCAATACCGATTAGGACCCTTGGGATTTCTCGTTCACCCCGGATTAGAACCCGAAAACAGCAATAATACTTCAGGTAATTATGCTGTACTCGACCACATCCTTGCTCTAAAATGGGTACAAAACAATATAGCTGCTTTTGGAGGCGACCCCACTAAAGTAATGGTTTTTGGAGAAAGTGCAGGAGGCGTAAATGTGGGCAATTTATTAACTACACCACTAGCCTCAGGCCTTTTTCAACGTGCCTGTATTCAAAGTGCCATACCCGTAGTTAGTCCCTATAACGATGCTAGAATCGAAGGTATTGCTTATGTAGATAGCTTTACTACTACCGGAACCGATGTAGATAAAATTGCCTATATGCGTACTCTTCCGGCCGATTCGTTGGTTAAATTTTCTACCAGTCCGATATCCGGCGGTATTGTGCAGCAAGCATGGAAAGCCGTAGTTGACAATGTAGTGTTTACCGATATTCCCACCAACATTTTTCAAACAGGAAGTTTTAATAAAGTACCTTTAATAATAGGCTCCAACTCCGAAGAAATGAGTTTAAATGCACCGGCAACCGTTACACCCAGTATGGTTACGGCTTTGATTTATACTTATTTTTTATCACCCACTTACCAAACTCAAGCTGTAACACTCTATCCTCCGGGAACCACCAACGAAGAAGCAAAAGCAAGCTATATCAATTTGGTTTCGGATGCTCAATTTACATTGGGAGTTCGACGAACAGCGCAATGCATAAGTACCAATCAAACTGAACCCGTTTGGCGTTATTTTTTTACCCACAAACACTCTGTACCGTTGCTTGAAACACTAGGTGCTTATCATGGCATGGAATTATTCTATGTGTTTAATAATTGGGAAAATGCCACTCTCGGGCAAGCTCCATTTTTTACCGCACAAGACGATTCTGTACAAACCAATATGCTTAACTATTGGGTAAATTTTGCCAACACCGGCAACCCCAATGGAGGAACACTTGTAAATTGGCCTCCATATAACGCTACAACCGATTGTTACCTGGAAATAAAACCCACTCCCAACGGGAGCCAATGTGGTGTTCGTACGGCTCAATGCAACCTAATGGATAATGCATTTCTCTATACACCTTGCACGAGTAGTGTAGATTTAATTGAACCAAGCAAATCTTCTTCTTGTATAGTTTATCCTAACCCAAGCAAAGGCCTTGTTTTTATACAACCACCTACTAGAAATAATTTTATTGTTGAGATATTTAATGTTACCGGGAATAGAATACTATCTATTGAAAACACAAACACTATTACTATTTCACCTTATCCTACTGGTATATACACAATACTAGTGATTCAAGATGGAAAAATATTTAAAGAAAAAATTATAAAAAAATAATTATAGTTAATAAAAACAACCCATTAAAAACTAAAACAATATGAAAAAAATAATTTTTCTATCTTTTTTAAGTCTTTTTATTTATACAATATATGGACAAGAGGTTAAAGTCGATTTAGACTTGATAAAAAAAGTAGCTATAACAGAAGACTATCAAAGTTTAATGAAACGATACCAAAATAATGACACAACATTAACCTTACAAGACTATACCAACTTATATTACGGACAAGCTTTTCAGAAAACCTATAACGGCTATAGTAGTCATGACTCGTTAAGTGTTTTAAAAAAAATACTGAATGTCAAGAAAGACTCTCTAAACATCCAACGAGCTTCTTCATGTATAAATAAAATTCTTATCGAATCACCTTTTGAAATACAACTAATGCTTACTGCTGCCTACCTAGCTGAAAAAACAAATCAACCTGATATAGCAAAACAATGGATATACAAATATAACATGTTAATTAAAACGCTACTTAACAGTGGTATCGGGAAAACCCACGAAACGGCCATAATAGTTATAAAGGTTTCAGACGAATATGCTTTTACAAATGCTATCGGACTACAAGTTACAAGTCAAGCACTAGTAAATAAAAATAACAAAGCTTACGATTTACTAAAAGTAGCTAATAACAATTTAGGAGTTACAGAATTGTATTTTGATATCAGTTTGTTTTTTGGTAAATTATTTTAAAACTTCTACTTATGGACTTTTCAAAACTTCTCGAATACAACCCCATACAATTAGCTTTTGGGGCTACTATGTTTACTTGGTTCGTTACCGCTATGGGTGCTTCAATGGTGTTTTTCTTTAAAAGCATCAATAAAAAAGTACTGAATTCCATGTTGGGTTTTGCTGCAGGAGTTATGATAGCAGCCAGCTTTTGGTCGTTACTTAATCCGGCTATCGAAATGGCAGAAGCCAGTGGAAAAGTTCCATGGATACCGGCATTGGTTGGTTTTTTAAGTGGCGGTGCTTTTTTATTAATAGTAGACAAAACGCTGCCTCACTTACATTTAGGCTTAAATATGGAAAAAGCCGAAGGCATTAAAACCTCTTGGCAACGTAGTGTATTATTGGTGTTGGCTATTACCTTACACAATATTCCGGAAGGTTTAGCGGTAGGTGTTGCTTTTGGCGTATTGGCAAATAACCCCGATTCGGGCATGCTTGCGGGAGCTGTAGCATTGGCAATTGGTATTGGTTTACAAAATTTTCCGGAAGGAGCCGCCGTATCGATACCCTTGCGCCGTGAAGGATTTTCGCGCTTAAAAGCTTTTACATACGGTCAAGCATCGGGTATTGTTGAACCAATTGCAGGAGTGTTAGGAGCCTTGCTTGTTACACAAATGCAACCTCTATTGCCCTATGCCCTATCTTTTGCTGCCGGAGCAATGATTTTTGTTGTAATTGAAGAGCTAATTCCCGAATCGCAGCGCGATAACGAATCCGATTTTTCTACCATTGGAGCTATGCTGGGATTTGCAACAATGATGTTGCTGGATGTGGCGTTGGGATAACAAGAATTAAAAAATTAAATCAATGAAAGAAATTAGATTGAATTTTCTTATTTAATGGCTTTAATTATCTTAATTCCTTTAATAAATAAAAAAAATGCGCTGTTAACAGCGCATTTTTTTATATAAGTTTATGTATTACCAAGCCCGAACGTAGTTTCGGCTCAAACCAAGTAGTTTTGGGAGGCATAATATTGCCACTATCGGCAATAGCAATCAATTGATCCATCGAAACAGCATACAAGGCAAGCGCTACACGCATTTCGCCACTATCTACACGCTTCTTTAATTCTCCAAGTCCACGAATACCCCCTACAAAATCGATGCGTTTATCGGAACGTAAATCTTTAATGCCTAAAATTTCATCCAATATTAAATTAGAAGAAATAGTTACATCCAACACACCAATGGGGTCACTATCATTATAAGTCCCTTGTTTTGCTGTTAACGAGTACCATTTTCCTGAAAGATAAATGGCAAAATTATGCAATTTGTTTGGTTTGTAAATTTCCGTTCCTTTTTCTTCCACCACGAAGTTTTTCTCCAAGGCTTTCAAAAATTGTTCGTCGGCTAAACCATTCAAGTCTTTTACCACACGGTTGTAGTCAATGATGCTTAGTTGGTTATCGGGAAAACAAACAGCCAAGAAATACATATACTCCTCATCGCCTTTATGGTTAGGATTGTTACGTCGTTTTTCGTCACCAACCAAAGCAGCAGCAGCACTACGATGATGACCATCGGCAATGTATAAATTTGGTATGCCGGCAAACAGTTCCGTAATGCGCTTGATAGTAGCCTCATCGTTTATCACCCAAAAATGATGACCAAAGCCATCGGGAGCCACAAAATCATATTCGGCAGGATTGGCAACAACCTTACTTACAATGGCATCTATTTCATTATTGTGTGGATAAGCAAAGAAAACAGGTTCAATATTGGCATTATTTATCCGCACATGTTTCATGCGGTCTTCTTCCTTATCTCTGCGGGTAAGCTCGTGCTTTTTAATCTTTTCGTTCATATAATCGTCTACGTTGGCACACACCACCAATCCATACTGTGTACGGCCGTTCATGGTTTGTGCATACACATAGTAATTTTCTTGTTGGTCTTGCAATAACCAACCGTTTTTTTGGAAAAGATTAAAATTTTCTACCGCTTTTTCGTACACCTGAGGCAAATGTTCGTCGGTACCCACCGGAAAGTCAATTTCGGGTTTAATGATATGGTACAACGATTTTTCGTTACCGGCAGCTTCGGCACGTGCTTCTTCGGAGTTCAACACATCGTAAGGACGAGAAGCTACTTGCTCTACCATACTTTTTGGGGGACGAATACCTTTGAAAGGTTTAATAATGGCCATTTTTCTTAGTTAATAGTTAATAATGAATAGTTAATAGTTAAAATACAGTTATCAATTAATATTCAACTATTAACTGTTAACTGTTAACTACTTTACTTGTTTACTCTAAATTTTTCGTTGCCTGTAGCAAAAAAGTCAACTATTTGTTGAGCTGCCGCTAAACCGGCATTGATATTTGCTTCGGATGTTTGAGCACCCATTTTTTTAGGTGTTGCAAAGTAACGCTCTGCAAATTTTTCTTTCAATGCAAGGCTATTACTTGGTTCTACATCGCTCACATATTTAAAATCGGGACGAGCCTCAAATATCTTCACTAAATCATCTTCGTTGATTACCTCTTTACGAGCAGTATTTACCAATAAAGCTCCTTTAGGCATTTTGTTTAATAAATTAAAATTGATAGAGTTTTTTGTTTCGGCGGTAGCAGGAATATGTAACGAAACAATTTGGCAGGTAGTATACAATTCATCGGCTGTATTAACCGGAATAATACCCTCTTTTTGCATAGCTTCTGCAGGAACAAATGCATCAAATGCATACACTTCCATACCAAACCCTTTTGCAATACGAGCCACATTACGACCCACATTACCATAGGCATGAATACCTATTTTTTTACCTAGTAATTCAGCTCCCGAAGTTCCGTTGTAAAAGTTTCTGAAAGCATATACCATCATACCCAAGGCTAATTCAGCTACGGCATTAGCATTTTGTCCCGGAGTATTCATTACACACACACCGGCTTTGGTTGCTGCATCCAACTCTACATTATCGTAACCTGCACCTGCACGAACAACTATTTTCAATGCTTTAGCGGCTTCCAATACATCCGCATCAATAATATCGCTACGAATGATTATTGCATTTGCATCGGCTACCGCTTCTAATAATTGCTTTTTTTCTGTGTATTTTTCCAATAAAGCCAATTCATGTCCGGCGCCTTCAACTACTTTACGAATTCCATCTACAGCTACTTTTGCAAATGGTTTATCTGTTGCTATTAATACTTTCATAATTTTTTGTTTATTTGATTTTTGTTGATTTGTTGATTTGAAAACAATAAAGGACACCATAGTTTTATGCAAACCAAAGTGTCCTCCATTGACTATTTTTTTATTTACTATTTACTATTCTTAAAATTGTAAATTGTAAATTGTTTAATCGTAAATTAATTAATGTGTTCTTTCGAACTCTTTCATGCAATTAATTAAAGCTTGAACACTTTCTTTTGGCAGAGCATTGTAAGTTGAAGCACGGAAACCACCTACCGAACGATGTCCCTTAATTCCAACCATTCCTTGCGAAATAGCTAGTTTACCAAAATCTTCTTCTAACGAAGCGTATTCATCGTTCATTACAAAACAAATATTCATCAACGAACGGTCTTCTACCATTGCTGTTCCTTTAAATAACTTGTTACGATCAATTTCATCGTATAACATGCTAGCCTTTTCTTTATTAATTTTTTCCATTTCTTTTAAGCCACCCAAACTTTTTAGCCATTTTAAAGTTTGTAGTGCAGCATAAACAGGTACAACAGGAGGCGTATTAAACATAGAACCGTCTTTAACATGCGTTCTATAGTCTAACATTGTTGGTATAGCACGCGATACTTTACCCAACAACTCTTCTTTTACAATTACAAAAGTAACACCGGCAGGGGCTAAGTTTTTTTGTGCACCACCGTAAATTAAGCCGTATTTTGAAACATCTACCGGACGTGAAAAAATATCGGACGACATATCGGCTACCAAAGTTACCGGAGAATCTAAATCGGTACGAATTTCGGTTCCGTAAATAGTATTATTGGTTGTAATATGAAAATAATCAGCATCTGTAGGAATGGTGTATCCTTTAGGGATAAACGTATAATTAGCATCTTTAGAAGAAGCTACCTCTACCACTTCGCCAAATAGTTTAGCTTCTTTTTGCGCTTTGTTTGCCCATGCACCTGTATTTAAATAAGCTGCCTTTTTTTCTAATAAATTAAAAGGAACCATACAAAATTGCAAACTTGCTCCACCACCTAAAAAAAGCACTTTATAACCCGAAGGAATATCCAATAATTCAGCAAATAAAGCTTCAGCTTCATCAACTATGGGTTGAAAATCTTTGGAACGGTGACTGATTTCCATAATTGACATGCCACTACCGTTAAAATCTAGAATTGCTTTTGCCGTGTTTTCAATAGTAACTTGAGGCAAAATGGATGGTCCTGCGTTAAAATTATGCTTTTTCATTTTTATGTAATTAATTTATAATGAGAATATTAAAAATAAACAGAAAGGTTTTTTGCTAAAACATTGCAAAGTTAATACTATGTTTATATTACGGATTTATTTCCATAATCTTTTTTGCAGGAAACCCAAAAAACTTATCAACAGCATGTTGATATACTGAAAAGCAACAAAAAAACTAAGCTAATAGTTTTTTATAGCGTATACGTTTAGGCCCTTCGTCGCCCAAACGATTTTTTTTGTTTTGCTCGTATTCGTCGTAAGAACCTTCAAAAAAGAATACCTGCGAATCGCCTTCGAAAGCTAAAATATGGGTACAAATTCTATTTAGAAACCAACGGTCGTGAGATATTACCACGGCACAACCTGCAAAGTTTTCGAGTCCTTCTTCTAACGCACGAAGGGTATTAACATCAATATCGTTGGTGGGCTCATCGAGCAACAACACATTTGCTTCCGATTTTAGCGTTAAAGCCAAGTGCAAGCGGTTACGCTCACCACCCGAGAGTACGCCACATTTTTTTTCCTGATCGCCTCCGGTAAAATTAAAGCGTGCCAAATAAGCTCTTGAATTAATTTCTTTGCCGCCTACTCTAATAAATTCGGTTCCTCCGGACACCACCTGAAAAACGGTTTTTTCGGGGTCGATATCTTTGTGTGTTTGGTCGGCATACCCCAACACTACGGTTTCGCCTACCTCAAAGCGGCCTTTGTCTGCCTTTTCTAATCCCATAATAAGTTTAAACAGAGTTGTTTTACCGGCTCCGTTAGGACCAATTACACCAACAATACCGTTAGGTGGAAGCACAAAATCAAGTCCATCGAACAATACCTTTTCGCCAAAAGCTTTGCTCATATCTTTTACCTCAATTACCTTATTTCCTAAACGAGGGCCATTGGGTATAAACAATTCTAACGCCTCGTCGCGCTTATTTTGGTCTTCGTTCAGTAATTTGTCGTAGGCACCCAAACGAGCTTTGCTTTTGGCTTGTCGGGCTTTGGGCGACATACGCACCCATTCCAACTCACGCTCTAGGGTTTTGCGTCGTTTGCTGGCTTGTTTTTCTTCTTGAGCCATACGAGAAGTTTTTTGGTCTAACCACGAGCTGTAATTGCCTTTCCAAGGTATACCCTCTCCTCTATCCAATTCTAAAATCCAGCCGGCCACATTATCCAAAAAGTAGCGGTCGTGCGTAATAGCTATAACCGTTCCTGCATATTGTTGCAAATGTTGTTCTAACCACTCTACCGACTCCGCATCCAAGTGGTTAGTGGGCTCATCGAGTAATAAAATATCGGGTTGTTGCAACAATAAACGACACAAGGCTACACGCCTACGCTCCCCTCCCGAAAGGGTTTTAACCAATGCTTCTTCGGGCGGACAACGTAAGGCATCCATAGCTCGCTCTAACTTATTATCTAAATTCCAAGCATCCAAATGATCCAATTTTTCTTGCAATTCTGCCTGACGCGCAATAAGAGCATCAAAATCAGCATCGGGGTCGGCAAATTTTTCGTTGATATCTTCAAATTCTTTCAAGGCATCTACAATTTCTTTTACGCCTTCTTGAACAACTTCCTTTACCGTTTTATTATCATCAAGCTTAGGTTCTTGCTCCAAATAACCCACCGAATAGCCGGGAGAAAAAACCACCTCGCCGTTAAACGATTTTTCTACCCCGGCAATAATCTTCATCAAGGTAGATTTACCGGAACCGTTTAAGCCGATAACGCCAATTTTGGCCCCATAAAAAAAGGATAAGTAGATGTCTTTTAAAATAGTACGAGAAGGTGGTATTACCTTACTCACTTTCACCATCGAGAAAATGACTTTTTTATCGTCGGACATAAATAAAACGGGTTTTAATTTTTTTAGGAATGCAAAGCTAATAAAAAAAACGATTAGAGATTAGAGATTAGAGATAAACAACTACCAAAACAGAAATCTTTAGCACTTAATTTTTTTCATTAATCGTTAATCTCTATTTATCGTGCCCCAAACAGCTTTCTTCATAGTAACGAAATACCTCCACAATTTCACCCTCAGCATACTTGTTTTTTAGCTCTTGATGAGTAAGGTAATAGGCGGCTTGCGAATTAAAATAATCGAGTGCTGTTAAACAATATACCTTATCGTGATAATAGGCTATATTGGGCATAAGCAAAAGACTATCCCCTTTTATTGCTTTTACTTTTATCAAATTATAAGCAATGGGCGAATCGGGCACTACATTTTTACATTCCATTTGATAAACATCACCCACTTTGGGTTCATTCATATAACCTTGTTCGGTAACACAAGCTGTAAAAAGGAATAGAATAAGCACATAGCTTAACTTAAGAAGTAGTTTTTTCATCAGAATAAAATTTTAATTATGATTAGATAGCCTATCCCACTTTGGGGGATAAACCACATAAATTAGTTCTATTTATTAGTGGTTGTATTTTTCTAAAACAGGTAGGTTTCATAGTGATTAGGTTATACGTTTTTTTTAATTTTTAAAATTCCTTTTAAAAATAGATAATCGTCTGAAAAGTAATCGCTAAAGGGAAGTTAAAAAATGTATAATAGCAGTGTTTTGATAAAAAAGAGTACACACAACTTGTATTTTTAGAAAATAACGGTATCTTTGCACCGCTTTTCAAGAAAGTATCTCGATCCAGTAGCTCAGCTGGTAGAGCACATCCCTTTTAAGGATGGGGTCCTGGGTTCGAATCCCAGCTGGATCACTTCTTCTTGAATAAGTAGCTACGGAGATCCAGTAGCTCAGCTGGTAGAGCACATCCCTTTTAAGGATGGGGTCCTGGGTTCGAATCCCAGCTGGATCACAAAAAAAGTCGTCAAGTAATTGATGGCTTTTTTTGTTTATAAAAACGATTCCTCGCTACGCTCGGAATGACAGCCTTAATTATATCAGTTGTAACTAATTGCAGTTGAAAACTACTTAGGTCTTTTATTTATTTTACTACGCTTATTTTATCGTGGGACTCTTATGATATTTTACGACATCTCTACAATCCACCGAGTTACCAAAGCCCTTATAAAAAAACAAACATACCGTTTGTACCACAGAGATTCCTCGCTACGCTCGGAATGACGGCCTTAATTAAATCAGTAACTGATTGTAGTTGAAAACTACTTAGGTCTTTTATTTATTTTACTACGCTTATTTTATCGTGAAACTCTTACTACATTTTACAACATCTCTACAATCCACCGAATTACCAAAACCCTTATAAAAAAACAAACATACCGTTTGTACCACAGAGATTCCTCGCTATGCTCGGAATGACAAACTGCACTCCAATAAAAAGAGGGAGAGAAAAGGGCGGCTTTGCCGCCCTTTTCTCTCCCTCCCACAATCATTAATACAATCTGTCATTCCGAATGTAGCGCAGCGGAATGAGGAATCGCCGAAATAACGCCATCAACATACAACTCTTTTCGTTGTGGATTGACGGCATCAATTAATGTTTCTTTTTTTGCTCTTGAATATCCTTTTATTTGTTTTTCTCTTTTGATAGCTAAATCGATGTATTCAAACACTTCATAATAAACTAACTTATCAACATTATATTTTTCGGTAAACCCTTTAAGAAGTTTGTGCTTGTGCTCGTGACAGCGCCGAACCAAATCATTTGTTACTCCGGTATATACTACTGTGTTATTTTTATTACTTAGAATGTATGTGTAAAATAAATTGGCTCTCATTTTGTTCTAATCATACTTCATTTAATTTGTTGTGACCGACTATAGTCCATCTTAAAACACTTCAAACATACATTTTATACAATTGAGATTCCTCGATACGCTCGGAATGACGGCCGTACACACTATAAACAAGGAACTTTCCAAAGTTGTAGTGTATGTCCCTTGAACCTCTATTTGTATTTCATCTTTTTTTAAAAGGGAAGACCGTCATCTTCCTTTGTTTCTATTTTAATTTCAGGAAATTTTGTTTTGTAATATGAATTAAGAAATAATCCTACTGTAGCAACTGTGTTCACAATAAAATATGTAAAAACAGAATCATTGATTAAATAATCGTCATTAGTTTTTCCATGAAAATTTGTTTTTTCACTTCTCAATTTTTCTACAGATTGATTTATTGCTAGTAATGAACTGCCAATTGTTTTTATTTCTAAAGGATGATTTTTGTCAATCAATGAGAATTCCTTTAAAATCAAAGACGTAAGTTTATATAAGGTTTCGCTTCCATTAACTTTTGAACTTAGTCTTTCATCTTTTAATATTTCTTTTATTATACTTTCAAGTGCCGAATTAGCTAGTCCTATTGCTAAACTCGGGTCAGATTCAATTTGTTTGTATGCTTTAGAGAATGTATCATAAGCACTCTTATAATTTGCTTTGATTTCATTCTTAAATGTTGGAATCGCAGGTATAAAGTCTGGAGTGTCAACTCCTAAATCAATTGCAACCTTAAGTAATATTTCACCATTCATATTATGAAGAGTCTGAAGCAAATCAATTTCTTTATTATCCTTGTCCTTGTATGAAATATAAAAGTTAGAATAATGATTGTTGTTATAATCCCATTCTTCTTCAAGCCACTTGCTTATGTAAATTTTGACTTCTTTATATGTCTTATATTCTTCCCATATGAAATCATGAACAGATTTCACAAGTTTCATTTGATATTTAGGAGAGATTATATCATTCATAATTCGGCGTACTTTTAAGGTAAGCGTTAACTCGTTTTCTATTCTAAAATCCCATTAAAAGTCAATACAGAAAGTCTGTAAACTTTATTACTATTATTTTCCTCCAAATCTACAAAAACCAAAGAGTTTATTGATAATTAACACCTCTCTCCTATAGTTTTTATCCGGCAAACAGAAAAATAGTTTTATTCTTCGTTGTTTTCTTCAGGCAGTTCAGCTATATCAGAATTAGTTGCAATACGTTGATTCAACTCTTTTTTTGCTTTTAAGCCTAAATTTTTAAGTTTAGTGGCTTGTGCTACTAAGTTATCGTTTCCGGTGCTGAGTTGTTTATAAGCCTTATCGTAAGAGCTTTGAGCACTATCTATCGATTTGCCTACGGCTTCTAAATTGGTTACAAAACCCACAAATTTATCGTACAGCTTAGCTCCTCGTTGGGCTATTTCTATTGCATTACGGTTTTGATACTCGCGTTTCCACAAATCTACAATCAATTTTAATGAGGTAATTAAATTGGTAGGACTTAAAAGCAAAACCCTTCTATCGTAGGCAAAATTCCACAAATCAGCGTCGGCTTGCAAAGCGGCAATATAGGCGGGTTCGCTTGGCACAAACAGCATCACAAAATCGAGCGCTTTGTTGTAATCATCGTATCCTTTTTTACTGAGCTCAATAATGTGGTTTTTTACCGCTGATAAATGAGCTTCCAACTCTCTTTTTTGCTCATCTACATCCGTTGCTTCGAGCATCCGTGTAAAGGCATTTAACGACACTTTCGAATCGATAATTACCTGTCGGTTATCGGGGTATTTTACCACAGCATCCGGACGCATTTTTTTATCTTCGGAGTCGGAACGCAAGTAGTTGCCCTCCTCATCTACCAAGTAATGTTCCATAAAATACTCTTGGTCTTTTCGCAAGCCCGATTTTTCGAGAATACTTTCTAAAATCATTTCGCCCCATCGGCCTTGTGTTTTAGCTTGCCCTTTTAAAGCTTGTGTTAAATTGCGTGCTTCATCGCTAATTACCTGATTAAGAACTGCTAGTTCTTTTACCTTTTCACCTAACGAAAAACGCTCTTTCGATTCTTTATCGTACACCTCATGTACCTGTTTTTGAAAATCGGCAATATTTTTACTCAAAGGTTCGAGTATGGACGTAAGGTTGGTTTTATTAAGTTCGGTGAATTTACTCGTTTTATTGTCGAGTATTTTATTGGCAATATTTTCAAACTCGGTATTGAATTTTTCTCCTAACGCTGCTATTGTTTTTTCTTGAGTTTCGAGCTTTGATGTTGCTACGGCTAAATCGGCCGAAATTTTTGAAAACGCTGTTTGCAAATTATTGTATTTGTCTTCCACATTCTCTATTACCTTATTTTTTTCGATAATGGTTTGATTCGCCACGTCCAAGTTCGCTGTAATAGAAGCCAGCTTATTGGTAATTGTTTGTTTTTCTTCCGTAAAAACAGCACTTGTTTTTAGTTTTGCTGCCATCCAACCAATTAACACACCAACCACTAATCCTATTACTACATAAACTACTGTCATCATTATTGTTTTTTTATTTTATATATCTACTATACAACACGTTACACCCTTTAACAAAGTACAATTTGCAGCCACAAAACAAAATGTAATTTTCAAAGTTAGTCTTTTTTTTACATGAATTGCAAATTTTAATCGGGCAAAATATATACAAATGCTTAGCCCACTCACACAAAACAGTAAGTTGAAATGCCTTTAAAATATGAACAATTGTTCAATATTAAACAATAAGACTAATTGTTTAAAAAATCGATAAGTTATCAACAGAAAGGCAGAATAAAACAGACCATTTTATCCTATAAATAGGCTTATTTTTACACATTATTATTTTTGAAATACGAAAGACTGTTGGCTCTAGCAAATAGATATAGGAGTATTCTATTTTGTGGTTAAAAAAAACTTAACTAACTTTGTGCGAATTTTCAATTTAGGTTACAAAAACCTAGATGTATTAGCGATTTTATACACATTTAAAATGAAAGATGATATAGTTGAAGTCTTAAAAGCAAGCAAAGCAGAACTATCATTAAATTTTTTTGATGAAGTTTTATTTCACGGTAAAAAAGTATTTTTAAGTGACGAGGTTATCGAAAAAGTACAAAAAAGTTTCGATTTTTTGGAAGAATTTTCAAAAGACAAGTTAATTTACGGTATCACTACGGGGTTTGGTCCGATGGCTCAATACAGCATCTCCGACACTGATCGAATCAAACTACAATACAATTTAATAAGAAGCCACTGTTCGGGTGTAGGCAATCATATTCCACCCTTGTATGTAAAATCGGGCATGTTGTGCCGTTTATTAACCATTCTTCAGGCAAAATCGGGCATTCATCCTGATTGTGTGTGTTTGCTAAGAGATTTTATCAACAACGATATTATTCCGGTAATTTATGAACACGGTGGCGTTGGAGCCAGTGGCGATTTAGTACAACTTTCTCATTTAGCGTTGGCAATGATTGGAGAAGGCGAAGTGTATTACAAAAATAAAGTAGTACCTACCGAAGAAGCCATGAAAGCCTGCAATTTAAAACCTATTCCAATTCATATTCGCGAAGGTCTTTCATTAATTAACGGAACTTCAATAATGACAGGAATTGGCGTGGTAAACATGTTGTATGCAAAAAATCTGTTCAATTGGGCACTAATGTCGTCTACCTTAATTAATGAAATTGTAGATTCATACGACGATGGTTTTTCTAAAGAACTAAACAGCGTTAAATTACACGAAGGGCAAAATTATGTAGCATTAATGATGCGACGCATTTTAAAAGGCAGCTTGTTAATTAAAAAACGTAACAACCACTTATACAGCAGAAAAGTAACTGAAAAAGTTATAAAAGATAAGGTACAAGAGTTTTATTCATTGCGATGCGTACCTCAAATACTTGGTCCTATTTACGACACACTTCAATATGCCGAAAAGGTAATACTAAACGAAGTAAATTCCGTAAACGACAACCCGATTGTAGATGTTGAAAACGAAAACGTATTTCATGGCGGAAATTTCCACGGCGATTATATTTCGTTGGAAATGGATAAACTAAAAATTGTAACTACCAAATTAACCATGCTGGCAGAAAGACAATTAAACTTTATGCTCAACCCTGCCATAAACGAAAAATTCCCTGCATTTGTTAACCTTGGAGTATTGGGTCTTAATTTAGGTATGCAAGGCGTACAATTTACCGCCACTTCTACTACGGCCGAATGTCAAACACTCTCATTCCCAAATTACATTCATAGTATTCCTAATAACAACGATAATCAAGATATTGTTAGTATGGGAACAAATTCAGCCTTAATTGCCCGAAAAGTAATTGAAAACGCCTACGAAGTGTTAGCTATCTATTATATGTCGCTTTTACAAGGCATTGATTATATAAAAGTGCAAGATAAACTAGCACCTGCCACCCGTAAAGTGTACAATGAATTACGTAATTTAGTTCCTGTATTTATTGAAGACAGTACGAAATACAAAGAAGTGGCACTTGTAAAAGAATACTTAATGTCAAATAGAATATCTTTGTAGAAAAGTCAATTATTGCTTCTCATCCGAAAACGGATGAAATATCAAACTTAAATAACTGGATTTACATGAAATATGCTTTAGTAACAGGAGGATCACGCGGAATTGGTCGTTTTGTGTGCATTGAGTTGGCAAAACTGGGTTATCCGGTTATTATCAACTATTGCTCTAACGAAACTGCCGCTCTGGAAACTCAAAACATAATTCAAGAAAACGGAGGAACAGCCGAACTTTTAAAATTCGACGTTTCGGATGCCGAACAAGTTGATAACGCCATTATGCAATGGCAAGAAAATCATAGCGACGATTATATTGCCGTACTGGTAAATAACGCCGGTGTAAGAGAAGACACCATGATGATGTGGATGCAAAATGAACAATGGGAAAACATTATTGGCATTCATTTAAATGGTTTTTTCTACGTAACCCGTCGTATGCTCAAAGATATGTTAACCAAAAAATTTGGCAGAATTATTAACGTAGTTTCTTTATCGGGCATAAAAGGCCTTCCGGGACAAACAAACTACTCGGCTGCCAAAGCAGGAATTATTGGTGCAACAAAAGCATTGGCACAAGAAATTGGTAAAAGAGGAGTTACCGTAAACGCTGTAGCTCCCGGCTTTATTGCTACCGATATGACACAAGATTTAGACGAAAAAACGCTAAAAGAAATGATTCCATTAAACCGCTTTGGTAAAGCAGAAGAGGTGGCTTATTTAGTATCATTTTTAGCTTCCGATAAAGCTTCATATATTACAGGCGAAGTAATTTCTATAAACGGAGGCATTTATACCTAAACAAGTTATGAGAAGAGTTGTAATTACAGGTATGGGCATTTATTCCTGCATCGGCAAAAATCTTTCTGAAGTTTCTGATTCTTTGTACAACGGTAAATCTGGTATTGGCATTGAAGATAAACGCACAGAATATGGTTACCGATCTCCCTTAACCGGAATTGTAGAACGTCCTAACTTAAAAACAGTACTCGACCGCCGAGTACGCACCGGTCTACCCGAACAAGGTGAATATGCTTACGTAGCTACCCAAGAAGCATTAGACAATGCAAAAATCGATATGGATTTTTTAGAAAAAAATGAAGTAGGCATTTTTTATGGAAACGACTCCTCGGCAAAACCTGTTATCGAATCGCACAGCATTGTATTAGAAAAAAAAGATACCACCCTAATGGGTTCCGGTTATATTTTTCAATCGATGAATTCGACCGTAACCATGAATTTATCGGTTATTTTTAAACTGAAAGGCGTAAACATGACAATTAGTGCCGCTTGTGCAAGTGGTTCGCATGCTATCGGGCTAGGTTACTTTTTTATTCAAAAAGGCCTACAAGATATTGTTGTATGTGGCGGAGCGCAAGAAACCAACTATCTTTCCATGGGAAGTTTTGATGCCTTAAGTGCTTTTTCTACAAATACGGCAAATCCAACCAAAGCCTCTCGCCCATTCGATAAAAACAGAGACGGACTAATTCCGAGCGGAGGGGCTGCTACTGTTATTTTAGAAGATTACGAACACGCTGTAAAAAGAGGTGCTAACATACTTGCTGAAGTTTGCGGATATGGCTTTTCTTCCAACGGAGGACATATTTCTCAACCAAGCAACGAAGGGTCTTACATTGCTATGACCAGAGCAATAAAAGATGCTGGTTTAACAGCAAAAGATATTAATTATATCAACGCTCATGCCACCTCAACTGTTTTAGGAGATATGTATGAAGCCATGGCTATCAACGAAATTTTTGGGGCATTAAAAACGCCTGTTAGTTCTACAAAATCGATGACCGGACATGAATGTTGGATGGCCGGAGCCAGCGAAATTGTGTACTCAACACTAATGATGCAAAACTCCTTTATTGCTCCCAATATAAATTTTGAAGAAGGCGATGAACACTCGTCTAAGCTTAATATTATTGCCAACACAAGCACTAAAAAAATTGATACGTTTTTATCCAATTCGTTTGGCTTTGGAGGAACAAACAGTGCTCTGATTGTAAAAAAAATAAAATAAATATTGCTCAATACGAAAATACAAAAATATGACACGTACAGAAATTGAAAAAATTACCAATGAGTTTTTAGTTGAAGAAATAGAAGTAGATGCTGAAATGTTAAAACCGGAAGCATTACTTAACAAAGACTTGGGCATTGACAGTTTGGACTTTGTAGATATTGTAGTAATTGTGGAAAGAAATTTCGGGTTCAAAATAAAGGCCGAAGAAATGGCTAATGTTACTACTCTAGGCGATTTTTACAATTATATCGAACAAAAGCTTAATAACTAATAATCGTGGCAGAAAAGAAAGCATGGAAAGGGAAAACCGGTGGTGGCAATTTTGGCCAACAGTGCTTGTTCTTTTATTTTAAACACGGTAGCATAACCCTTAGTTACATATTGCTAAGTGTAGTAATATTTTTTTATTTAATAGTTAATTACAAGGCCACAAAAAATATTTTTTTCTATTTTAATAAACGACAAAAATACAGCTTACTAAAATCACTAATCAGCACCTACCAAAACTATTATTTATTTGGTAAAACTTTGATTGATAAATTTGCCATTTTTGCCGGAAAACGAGATGCATATGTAGTAGAAAAAATAGGAAATGAACATTATTTTGAAGCAGTGAATAACCCTGATAAAGGAGCCATTTTACTCAATTCGCATGTTGGCAGTGCCGAAATTGTAGGTTATTTATCCAGTCAGAGAATTAAAAAAAATAATGTGATTGGATACGGGTTTGAAGCTCCTACCATGCAGGGGTTTCGCACCAAAATAATGAACGAGCAAAACATCAATATGATTCGCGTAGTAGATAGTTTTTCACATATTTTTGAAGTAAACAATGCCTTAAAAAATGCCGAACTTATGACTATGGCGGGAGATCGTATTTACGAAGGATCTAAAAAGCTAAGCTTTCAGTTTTTGGGTGCTCTGGCCGATTTTCCGATAGCTCCTTTTCAACTCGCTGTAAAAATGAAAATCCCTATGTTATCATTATTTGTAATGCAAGAGGGTTCAAAAAAATACCGTAGTTATGTATTTAAAATTGAGGTAGAAAATTTAGAAGCATATTCACCTCAACAACAAATTGAATTACTCATGCAAGAATATGTAACTCGCTTAGAAATAATGATGAAAAAATACCCTTTACAATGGTACAACTTTCATAAATTTTGGAATTAATAAACATAGATAAACATATTGATCACTTAAAAAAAATAAAACTACATGGCTTACGATTTCGGTAATGATAAAAAATCGGCATATCAGGCTCAGTTTGATGCTCAAAAAATTGCCTTTGCTCCTATTATGTTTCAAGCTGCACGCTCGTTACGAAACTTAGGAATTTTAGAACTAATCAGAAAAAATGCAGACGGACTTACAATTGAAGAAATTGCAAAAGAACTGAAACTTTCTGTATATGGAGTAAAAGTATTACTTGAAGCCGGATTAAGCTTGGAGGTAGTGTATGCTAAAGACCACAAATTTTTTCTAACCAAAACAGGCTGGTTTATTTTAACCGACGATTTGACTAAAGTAAACATGGATTTTACACACGATGTAAATTATTTAGGCTTTTTTGAATTAGAAGAATCAATAAAAACAGGCAAACCCGAAGGCTTAAAAGTTTTTGGCGAGTGGAGTACCGTTTACGAAGCCCTATCGCAACTCCCCGAAAAAGTGCGCGAAAGTTGGTTTGGTTTTGACCATTATTACTCCGACGAATCTTTTCCTTATGTACTACCGGTTTTATTCGAATCGAACCCTAAAAAAATTATGGACGTTGGTGGAAATACCGGCAAATTTTCCATCAAATGTGCTCAATACAACCCCGATGTTAAAGTAACCATTTTAGATTTACCGGGACAATTGGCAGATGCCTACAAAAACATTGAAAATCATGGTTTTAGCGACAGAATTGATGGATTCCCAATTAATTTATTAGATCACTCCATAGCCTATCCCAAAGGATACGACATTGTTTGGATGAGTCAGTTCCTCGATTGCTTCTCGCAAGAAGATATCGTAGAATTATTGAAAAAAGCAAAAGCTGCCATAAACGAAAATGGCGCTGTATATATTATGGAAACTTACTGGGACAACCAAAAAACAGATGCCGGAAGATACAGTTTGGTGGCAACCAGTTTATATTTTACTTGTATTGCAAACGGTTGCAGTCAGATGTACCACACGCAAGACATGCTAAATTTAATTGAAAAAGCAGGAATGAAAGTTGAAAAAACATATAACAATATCGGAGTAAGTCATACCGTATTGAAATGTGTTGCTAAATAAAAACATGGATTTTAACCAGATAGATATACGTACGCTTGTACCCCAACAACCACCGTTTGTTATGGTGGACAAAATGATAGCTTGTGATGAAACATTTACAACTACCCAATTGTTGATTAAAAGTGACTCCATTTTTTCAAAGAATGGCGAATTTGTGGAAGCCGGAATTATAGAAAACATAGCACAAACATGTGCGTCACGTTCAGGTTTTAGAAGCAAATATATGCCTGTTGGCGATGGACAAATAAAAATAGGCGTACTTGGTTCGATAAAAAATTTAATTATTTACCGTTTACCAAAAGTGGGAGAAACATTAACCACCGAAATTGAAGTAATAAACGACATTTTCAATATCAATTTAATTAGTGGTAAAATAAAAATTAACGAAGAGTTGATTGCCGAATGTGATATGAAAATATCAATACATTAAAAATGGTTGCACGTAAAGAAATAGAAGTTCGTTTTAGCGAGGTTGATTCAATGGGTATTGTATGGCACGGAGCATACGCCAAATATTTTGAAGATGCACGTGAAGAATTTGGCAAACAATATAACTTAGGATATCAACGTATATTTTCCGAAGGATTTTATGCTCCATTGGTAAAACTGGATTTTAACTACAAAAAACCATTAGTACATGGCGATAAAGTGATTGTAGAAATAACATATATCCCTACCGATGCAGCAAAAATTTGTTTCGAATACCAACTCCTTTCTCCTAAAGACAATTCGCTTATTGCTACAGGTAGTAGTATTCAGGTGTTTTTAGATAAAAAGTATGTACTAGTATGGAATTCTCCCACGTTCTATCTGAACTGGAAAAAAGATAACGGCATTGTATAATATGGCAGTAGTATATAAAAAAGCAGATAATATTATCACTTCTTTAGGGTTTTCTACTGCAGAAAATTTCGAAGCCGTAGTAAATGGCATTTCCGGATTATCTTATCATCCTGAAGGAACATTGGGTGTACCCGAAGCTTTTTATGCATCGATAATTGACACTTCAAAAATTGAAGAAGCTTTTGCTCAAATTAGTAAAGAGGGACAGCTTACTCGTTTCGAAAAATTAGCCATACTATCTGTTTATAAAGCATGCTCCAATATAGATATTGACCTAAGCAGCAATACAACACTTTTTGTATTATCCACAACTAAAGGAAATGTTGGCTTGTTAGAAAAACAAAACGAGAATGATTTCAATAACGACGCTTTATTTTTAAGTCATTCGGCAAAAGTTATTGCTCAATTTTTTGGAAATAATAACAATCCTATTACCATTTCAAATGCTTGCATATCAGGAGTATCGGCACAAATAGTTGCAAAAAGATTATTAAACACAGGTAAATACAAACATGCAGTAGTTGTAGGGTTAGACGAGCTTACAAAATTTATTATATCCGGGTTTCAGTCGTTTAAAGCCCTTTCTGTTGATGCTTGTAAACCATTTGATGCCAATAGAATTGGTTTAAACCTTGGTGAAGGTGTAGGTACTGTTATTTTGAGCGTTACCGAAGATGAGTCAACGCTTCCTAAAGGTACAATTGTGCTTGAAAATGGAGCCATTACAAACGATGCCAATCATATTTCAGGACCATCACGTACAGGAGAAGGCTTATTTTTGGCATTACAAAATATTATGCAAGGACGTAAGACTGAAGAAATAGGTTTTATAAATGCTCACGGTACCGCCACACCCTATAATGATGAAATGGAATCTATTGCATTAACCAGAGCCGGATTGCAATCTGTTCCTACAAATAGTTTAAAATCGTATTTCGGACACACTCTTGGAGCTGCCGGTTTAATTGAAACAATCATTTCATCGGAGGCCATGTTGCAAAATAAATTAATAAAAAGCCTTGGTTACGAAACCTGTGGGGTATCTATGCCTTTGCAAATAATTACACAAACAACTTCGACAGAAGTAAACAAATATATTAAAATGGTTTCCGGATTTGGTGGTTGTAATGCAGCTGTAATGATGAAAAAAATCGGTTAAAAAGATGAAATTATTCATACATAAATATTGCCATATTACAAACAGTAGCCTTTCTATAAACGGAAAGTTACTCTATCAAAATACAGAAGAGTTAGCCTCTAACGACTTTTTGACTACTATTTATAGAGAAGAAAAAGTAGCTTACCCCAAGTTTTTTAAAATGGACAACCTCTCTAAAACAGGGTTTTTAGCTGCTGAAATGCTTTTTAAAGAAACAAGTATTTATGGAGAGCAACCCAAATTAAAAACCGGTATGTTTATCTCTAATAAATCGGCATCATTAGATACCGATGAAGCATATCAAAAAACATTGGGCGAAGAATATTTTCCGAGTCCAGCTGTTTTTGTGTATACCTTACCAAATATTTTAATGGGCGAAATAGCCATTAAACACAAGCTATTTGGCGAGAATACATTTTTTGTTAGCGAGCTTTTTGATTATGACTCGATTTATGACTATGTTTGCGAAACTTTTTCGGAGACCAATATGGAAAATGCACTTGTAGGCTGGATAGATTATTATCACAACGATTGTGCTGCTTTTTTAATGCTAGTAGAAAGAGAAAATAAAGAGAATTGGATAGAATTTAATACAAAAGAAATTGTTAAATTATAAATAATAAAAAAATGGAAGACTTAATTTTAAAACTAAAAAACGAAATCATTGTTGCTTTAAATTTAGAAGATGTTAAACCGGAAGATATCGATAACGATGCTCCT
>JAFGVL010000016.1 GCA_016938015.1 Paludibacteraceae bacterium | reverse complement strand
TATTTTTTACAAGTTGTTATGCCGATTGACTTTAAAACCGATTTTAAGAAAATGAAATCGGATTTTTTAAAGCATTTCGGTATAAAACTGCATGACCAGTACTTGCGCATAATTGACAGCAAAACGGCTTAAGTTTACGGAAAATTATTATTTTTGCAGTAAAACTACTTTCAAATGAATAAAATATTAGTCTTATCAATTCTTTATTTCTTGCCGGTTATAGCTTTTTCAGAGCAAGTAAAAAACGTAAAATCTGTTTTTGACGGCAATAAAGTAACCATAACATACGACCTAACCGAAGACAAAACAGGTACCACTTTTGATGTAAATGTAAAATGTTTTGATTTTTACGACAACGAAGTAGCAATGTACAGCAAAACTGGCGATATAGGTAGCGGAATAAAAGCCGGTGCAAAAAAACAAATTGTTTGGAAAATACAAAACGATTACCGCAAAATTAACTCTGAACTCTATTTTGTAGTAGAAGCAATAGTACATGAACCTTATGAACTTTCGCCACCACAAAACGGCAATTATCCTGAAATGGTTCTAATAAACGGCGGCACATTTCAAATGGGTAGCAATGATGGCGATAGTGATGAAAAACCTTTACACAGCGTAACAGTAAGCGATTTTTATATTGGCAAGTACGAAGTAACCAACGAAGAATTTTGTGCTTTTTTGAATAACCAATTTGTATTAAAAGATAGATTAACTGAAATTATTAATTTGGATGACGAATTTAATGCTGAAAATTTAACAGAAAAATGTAGAATAAAGATGATAGATTCGTTGTTTTTTGTTCAATCTGGTTATGAGAATTATCCTGTTATCAATGTCACTATTTATGGAGTAATTGAATATTGCAATTGGCTGAGTAATCAAAATGGACTCGATTGTTTTTATTATTTTGATGACGAACAAATTTTTTGTGATTTTAATAAAAACGGATATCGTTTACCTTCTGAAATTGAATGGGAGTATGTTGCTGGAAATGGAGAAAAACACACAAAGTATAGTTGGGGAAATAGTTATCCTGAAGGAAAAAATGGTGGAAATGTTAGCGATATTAGTTTAAGAAGTAAAATTTTAAGTTGGGGGTGTTTTTCTGAATATTTTGATGGCTTTGAAGTCGATGCACCAGTAGGGAGTTTTAACCCAAATGAATTTGGAATATTTGATATGACAGGTAATGTTTGGGAAATGTGTAATACGAAAAATTGTTTAGATTTTGTGTTAAAAGGTGGAGGCTGGTTTTATGGTCCGGAATATTGTACTGTTTCTAGAAGTGGAGAAAAATATTACAATTTTGATGGGAATAATATAGGTTTTCGTGTAGTAAAAATGAAAAAATAATGATATAATGAATAAACTTATCCTTCTTTCTTGCTTGTTTTTCTTGCCGGTTATAGCTTTTTCGCAGCAAGTAAAAAACGTAAAATCAGTTTTTGACGGCAATAAAGTAACCATAACCTACGACCTAACCGAAGACAAAACAGCTACCACTTTTGATGTAAACGTAAAATGTTTTGATTTTTACGACAACGAAGTAGCAATGTTCAGCAAAACAGGCGACATAGGTAGCGGAATAAAAGCCGGTGCAAAAAAACAAATTGTTTGGAAAATACAAAACGACTACCGAAAAATTAACTCTGACCTCTATTTTGTAGTAGAAGCAATAGTACATGAACCTTTTGAACCTCCGCCACCCCAAAACGGCAATTATCCCGAAATGATCTTCATTAAAGGCGGTACTTTTAGCATGGGCAGTAACGATGGAGGCTCTGACGAAAAACCTGTACACAGCGTAACTCTAAGCGATTTTTATATGGGTAAGTATGAAGTAACAGTAGAAGAGTTTGAAGCATTTGTAAATGCCACAGGTTACAAAACCCAAGACGAAAAAGACGGTAAAGGTTATATTTATGATGGTAGTAATTGGAAAGAAGTTGAAGGCAAAAACTGGCGACACGATGTTTCAGGAAATACACAAACCGATAAACGACACCCTGTAATACGAGTAAGTTGGGAAGATGCCACTGCTTATTGTCAATGGCTAAGCAAACAAACCGGTAAAACTTATCGTTTGCCCACCGAAGCAGAATGGGAGTATGCAGCAAAAGGTGGTCAATCATTTACTTATGCCGGCAGTAATACAATTGGAGATGTGGCTTGGTATTGGGATAAGGCCGGAAAAAAAACACATCAAGTTGGCACAAAAAAGGCAAACGGTTATGGTTTATATGATATGAGCGGTAACGTTTGGGAGTGGTGTAGCGATTGGTATAAAGGTTATCCCGGTAGTTCAGGTGTTAGCGATTACACAGGCACGCATCGTGTTGTTCGCGGCGGCAGTTGGTACAGTGATGCAAGTTTCTGCCGTGTTGCCGATCGCGTCTTCATCTCGCCGTCTTACGGCGGCTACCTCGGTCTGCGTGTTTGCAGGGAGTATTAGGTTTTGTATTTTTACATTTTTACATTTTTAAAAAATACGTAGTAATAGTTACTACGTATTTTTTTACTATAGTTTTTTACATATATACAATAGATTTTATGGTATATATATGTATATAATTTCGCCAGAGGCGAATATATATACAAAGTAAAAAGTTATATATACAATTCGGGTTTTCTATAGATTTTATAAATACAATTGGGATTACAAACCGTCTTCTAAAAAAGGTAATTTTAAGATTAGATTACGAGTATTATGTTTTTTTATATGAGCAAAAATACTGTTGGCAGTTTGCAAAAATTCTTCTTGCTCAATAATGCCACGTTTATACAAGTAATATTTGTATAGTATTGGTTTACACTTTGGTTTGTTTGTCACTCCGACAAAAGGAGGAGTCTCAACTGCGACAAGGTTTTAAACGAGGTCAATACTTTTTTGGTTATGCGATTTTAATCGCTC
>JAFGVL010000015.1 GCA_016938015.1 Paludibacteraceae bacterium | reverse complement strand
CTTCGTTTATCTACCGAAAAAGCAGCAAAACGTCCGAAAGCATTTATGCTTACCATTGGTAACTTGGCATTTCGTTTGGCGCGTGCACAGTTTTCGTGTAATTTCTTTGCTTGTGCCGGTTACGAGGTAATTGATAACCTCGGATTTAAAACCGTAGAAGAAGGTGTTGCTGCAGCACAAAAAGCCAATGCCGATATTATTGTGCTTTGCTCTAGTGATGACGAGTATGCCGAATTAGCTCCGGCGGCTTTTAAAGCAATAGGAGGTAAACAACTGTTTGTTGTAGCAGGAGCGCCTGCTTGTATGGATGAGTTAAAGGCACAAGGCATTGAACATTTTGTAAATGTAAGATCCAATGTGTTGGAGACTTTGAAAGCGTTTAATGCGAAGCTTATTTAGAACAAAGACAAAAGAACAAAGACATATCTTTACTCTTTATACTTTAATCTATAAAAAATGACTGTTTCAATTAAAAACTGGCTCATAGCAACACGACCTTGGTCGTTTCCTGCATCCTCAATGCCTGCTCTGGTTGCTATTTCGTATGCTTATTTTTTGCAAAGCGAAACGGCTATTGAAGTGAATTGGTTGTTTGGGATTTTAGCGATGGTTGGAGCGGTTATTTTTCAAGCCAGCGGTAATTTGATAGGCGATTATTTTGATTATAAATACCGAGTGGATAGAAAAGAATCATTTGGTTCCAGCCGACTGTTGGTGGATGAGGTTTTTTCTCCTCGAAAAATTTTTGTTTTTGGAATAGTTCTTTTAATAATAGGTAGTTTTATTGGATTGTTTTTGCTTTCTAAAACCGGATTACCGTTATTATGGATAGGCTTAATTGGCGTTTTAAGCACTTATTTTTATTATAAATTGAAATATATTGCCTTGGGCGATGCCATCATTTTTGTTATTTACGGGCAACTTATTGGGTTGGGAACTTTCTTTGTGATGACCAATAGGGTTGATTATTCTGTATTGTTGCTATCGGCTCCTGTAGGTTTTTTGGTAGTTAATATTTTACATGCCAACAATACAAGAGATATTAAGCACGATGGTATGGCCAACATTAAAACACAAGCTATGGTAATCGGACTAAAGGCATCTAAAATGCAATACAGTATATTGGGCTTTGCGGCTTATGTCGGCGTAATTTTTATGGTAACTTTAAGCATGTTGCATCCTATTAGTTTAATTGTTTTATTGACTTTGCCATTGTTCTTGAAAAATAATAAACAAATGCAAACTGCTACTATAGATACTCCAGAAAATATAAAAGAGTTAGATGGTGAATCGGCCAAATTGGTAATGGTTTTTAGTGTGTTGTTGGCTGTCTCTAATTTTTTAGCGGGGTTATTTTAAATGAAAAAATTACTTGTATCCATAGTAATAGCCGCTGTGCTTTGGTTTGTAATGTTTTCGCCATGGACGGCTCCAATGCTTAATTTTTGGAAGGTAATGTCCGTTTCGGCAACCCTACTTATAGCGTTAAGTGTGTGGTTCGGTAAGGATTTTAATAAGCAGTTTCAAATCGCTTCAAAAGATATTGCTCTTGGTTTGGCTTCGGCAGTAGTGCTTTGGTTCGTTTTTTATTTGGGCGATTATTTTTCGAGCCTGCTCTTTGATTTTGCCAAACCACAAGTGGGAAGTATCTATCAAATGAAAGAGGGCGAAAATCCTTTGTTCTTAGGGTTGTTACTTGCCTTTTTAGTAGGACCGGCCGAAGAAATTTTTTGGCGCGGTTATGTGCAACGTACAATGAGTACTAAGTATGGTGATTGGACGGCTTTAATTGTTACAACACTTGTGTATGCTTTGGTGCATATTTGGTCGTTTAACTTTATGTTGATTATGGCAGCTCTTGTTTGTGGCGCATTTTGGGGCTTGCTGTATAAGTATACCAAAAATATTGTAACGCTTATTATTTCACACGCTGTGTGGGATGTGTTGGTGTTTATTTTGTTTCCGATTTTGTAGAGTCAAGAACCAAGAACCAAGAACCAAGAACTAAGAGTCAAGAACCAAGAGTTAGAGTTAAGAGAATAAATACATTTAAACAAAAGTTGAATTAAGTAAAAGAGTCTTAAAAAATCTTGGCTCTTGATTCTTGATTCTAATATCTATTTAAAGATGCATAATTTTAAGCAATTACAGATTTGGGTTAAATCTATGGAATTGGTAAAAGAGATTTATTTGCTTACTGATTCTTTTCCTAAATTGGAAAAATATGGGTTGATTTCTCAAATGCAAAGAGCTGCAGTTTCTGTTCCTGCAAATATTGCTGAAGGTTCTGCAAAGACTAGCAACAAAGATTTTGCTCGGTTTCTAGAGATATCTACTGGTTCTTTATTTGAGTTAGAGACATTATTGGTACTAGCTTCAAATCTAAACTATATTGATGTATAAATTTCTGAAAATATTCAGAAAAGAATTAATGAATTAGAAAAAATGATATACGGATTTAAACAAAAGTTGAATTAAGTAAAAGAGTCTTAAAAAATCTTGACTCTTGGTTCTTGGTTCTAATATCTAAAAAATATGAAACCAAATTTTAAAAACATTGACATTAAAAATGTCGACAAAAGTTCAACCAAATTTGAACAAGTAGACGAAAAATGGATTACTTCGGAACTTATTGCAGTAAAACCGGTTTATACCAAAGAAGATCTTCAGGGTATGGAACATTTAAATTATGCTGCAGGTATTGCTCCGTACTTACGTGGACCCTATTCGGTAATGTACGCCATGCAACCATGGACTGTTCGTCAGTATGCCGGATTTTCTACAGCTGAAGAGTCAAATGCTTTTTATCGTCGTAATTTGGCGGCAGGTCAAAAAGGTTTGTCGGTGGCTTTCGATTTAGCTACACACCGTGGTTACGATGCCGACCACGAACGTGTAGTGGGCGATGTGGGTAAAGCCGGTGTGTCTATCTGTTCGGTAGAAGATATGAAAGTGTTGTTTGATGGAATTCCATTGAATAAAATGTCTGTTTCTATGACTATGAACGGGGCAGTGCTTCCTATACTTGCGTTTTATATCAATGCGGGTTTAGAACAAGGTGCTAAGTTGGAAGAGATGGCCGGTACTATCCAAAACGATATTTTAAAAGAATTTATGGTGCGTAATACCTATATCTACCCACCAAAATTCTCTATGAAAATTATTGCCGATATCTTTGAATACACTTCGAAGAATATGCCTAAGTTCAATTCTATTTCTATTTCCGGATACCATATGCAAGAAGCAGGTGCAACAGCTGATATCGAATTAGCGTATACTTTAGCTGATGGCTTGGAGTATTTGCGTGCCGGTGTTAATGCAGGTATGGATATCGATGCTTTTGCTCCTCGGTTGTCGTTCTTTTGGGCTATTGGTATGAATCACTTTATGGAAATTGCCAAGATGCGTGCTGCTCGTTTGTTGTGGGCAAAAATCGTAAAACAGTTTAACCCTAAAAATCCAAAATCATTAGCGCTTCGTACACACTCCCAAACTTCGGGTTGGTCGTTAACCGAACAAGATCCGTTTAATAACGTGGGACGTACTTGTATCGAAGCTATGGCAGCCGCTTTGGGTCATACCCAATCGCTTCATACCAATGCGTTGGATGAGGCTATTGCCTTACCAACCGATTTTTCGGCACGTATCGCACGTAACACTCAAATTTATATTCAAGAAGAAACCAATATTTGTAAGGAAGTTGACCCATGGGGTGGTTCGTATTATGTAGAAAGCTTAACGCAAGAGTTAGCCGATAAAGCTTGGGCATTGATTCAAGAAGTGGAAGGCTTAGGTGGTATGGCTGCTGCAATCGAAACAGGCGTGCCGAAAATGCGTATCGAAGAAGCTGCTGCTCGTACTCAAGCACGTATCGATTCGGGTGCACAAACAATTGTAGGCGTTAATAAATACCGCTTGGAAAAAGAAGATCCTATCGATATTTTGGAAGTAGATAATACTGCCGTTCGTATTCAACAAATAGAGCGTTTAAAACAATTGCGTGCCAACCGTAATGAGGCAGAAGTAAAAGCAGCTTTGGCAGCTATTACCAAATGTGCCGAAACAGGTGAAGGAAATTTATTATCTTTGGCAGTAGAAGCAGCACGTGTTCGTGCATCCTTAGGCGAAATTTCGGATGCTTGCGAAGCTGTTGCAGGACGTTATAAAGCAACCATTAGAACTATATCAGGCGTGTATTCATCAGAAACTAAAAACGATGCAGACTTCCAAAGAGCCTGCGAATTGACAGCAAAATTTGCTAAAAAAGAAGGTCGTCAACCACGTATTATGATTGCTAAAATGGGGCAGGATGGTCACGACCGTGG
>JAFGVL010000117.1 GCA_016938015.1 Paludibacteraceae bacterium | reverse complement strand
GCTTTTACTTTTTATTAAGCCGTTTACTATGGCATTGCCTATATTGCCGGCACCAATAATTGCTAGTTGCATAACTTGAATTGTTAAAGTTTTGTGATGCAAAGATAATGAATCACTTAAAGATAAGCGAAGAATCCTAATACGAAATTCTATTTTTTATGGATGAAGACCAATTGAAGTGAAAATAAACTACTCAACTATACTAAAAACGGAAAGTTTGTGGTTTTTTATTGTCATATTCAAAATCAATTTTTTATCTTTACACATCGTGGGTAAAAATTAAATTTAAAATATATTTTACAGCAAATAAAATGCTTATAAAATAGGCGTTTTGTTTTGTTTGTTAGATACATACGGGTTTTATTAAGCAATATACTATGGATATAATACGGCAAATGATGGATCGGGCAAAAGGCAATTTACAACGAATTGTTTTACCCGAAGGTACAGAAGATAGAACATTGCAAGCAGCTGATAGTATAATTGCACAAGGATTAGCAAAAATTATTTTAATTGGAGATAAAAACCAATTATTGCTAAAGGCAAACCAATTTGGTTTAAACCATATTGATAAGGCGCAAATTATAGATCCAAACACAGATACTAGTATTTCTACTTATGCCGATTTGCTTTATAACTTGCGTAAAAGTAAAGGCATGACTCCTGAAGAAGCTCTAATGTTAGCTAAAAACCCTTTGTATTTAGCTTGTTTACTTATAAAAAATGGCGATGCAGATGGCGAAGTTGCCGGTGCTCAAAACTCAACAAGTAACGTGCTTCGTCCTGCTTTTCAAATTATTAAAACAATGCCCGGAATTAGTGTAGTTTCGGGCGCTTTTTTACTATTTACTCAAACGCCCGAATTTGGTGAAAATGGCTTGTTGGTATTTGCCGATTGTGCTGTTCATCCTAACCCAACAGCACAAGAACTAGCACAAATAGCTGTATCTACAGCTAAAACAACAAGCGGAATAGTTGGGTTTGAACCACGAATAGCTATGTTGAGTTTTTCGACCAAAGGTTCGGCAAGTCACGAAATGGTAGATAAGGTAATTCAGGCAACTGCTTTGGCAAAAGAAATGATGCCCGAACTACAAATTGATGGAGAATTACAAGCGGATGCTGCTTTAATTCCGGAAATTGGAAAAAGCAAGGCTCCCGGTAGTTCTATTGCCGGATGTGCTAATGTGTTAATTTTTCCCGATTTACAATCGGGTAATATTGCATACAAACTTGTACAACGACTTGCAAAAGCTGAAGCTATTGGCCCTATTTTACAAGGAATGGCAGCTCCTATCAACGATTTGTCAAGAGGTTGTTCGGTAGATGATATTGTTAAGTTAGTGGCTATCACTGCCAATCAGGCAATGGCTTTAAAAATTTAGCGCGACTAATAAATTTTAAATATATGGCAGAAACTATTACAGAACCCATTGAAAAATATGGTTTAAGCAAACAAAAGAGGAAAAGAACTCTTTTTTCAAAAATTGGAGTGGTAGGTTGTGGCAAAGAGGGTAGTTATATTGTAACCATTGCTGCAATTAAAGGGATGGAAGTGGTTTTTTTAGAACCAACTGAAGAAAGAGTAAACGATGCCTATTTGCGTGTGGAGGATAAATTAAACAAACGTATTGTTAGTTGGGGCTTAACAGTATCCGAGAAAAAAGCTATTTTATCACGCATAAAAGGTACTACCGAATTTAAAGATTTTGCCGGATGTGATTTTGTTATAGAAACCATTCGTTACGACGATATGGGTGTACGAAGTGTACAAAATAGAAAAGAAGTTTTTGCTCAATTAGAATTTATTCTTTCCAAAGAAGCCATTATAGCCTCTAATGTTTCTACCATTTTTGTAACCGAATTAGCCAACGAATTGCAATACAAGGAACGTGCAATCGGGTTTCACTTTTTGTCCAGTAGTTTAGAATCGAATATATTAGAAATAGTACCCGGAGTATGCACCTCTAAAGAAACTTATGAGCATGTTTGCCAATTTGCTAAACTTATCAATCATGCTTATGTTACTCTTCAAGAATCGGTTGGTTTGGTAACTCTCCGCTTATTTTTTGTGCAATTAAATGAAGCTTGTGCCATATTGATGGAGGGTGTGGCTTCTGTTGATGATATAGATAAGGTGTTAATGGTTGGCTATGGTCATAAACAAGGCATATTTCTTACGGCCGACCAAATGGGTGTAGAAAAAATTGTTCATTTAATGGAGAATATGTTCCAAGAATACGGTAATGTGAAGTACAAACCATCGCCTTATTTAAACCGTCTTTATCGTTCTAATCAGTATGGCGTAAGTAAGAAAAAAGGTTTTTATCTGTACGATGAAGAAGGAAATGTAACAGGGGTAAATACAAGTGTTTTTCCGAAGTAAAAAATTACAAACATGAAAATATTAGTTTTAAATTGTGGTAGCTCGTCTATCAAATACAAGTTGTTTGATATGACCAAAAACGAAGTTTTGAGTCAGGGGGCAATGGAAAAAGTGGGGATGAAAGGTTCATTTTTAAACCACACCAACAAAGAGGGTAAAAAGGTAACTCTTGAAGGCGAAGTGCTTGAGCATCAGATAGGAATAGAATATATTTTAGGCGTATTAACGAGTGAGGCTCATGGGTGTATTGCATCGCTCGATGAAATTAATGTAGTTGGTCACAGGGTTGTTCATGGTGGAGAAAAGTTTAATTCCTCTGTATTGATTGACGAAGAAGTGATAGCTAAAATGGAAGAATGTATTGATATGGCTCCTCTACATAATCCGCCAAACTTAGCCGGAATTTATGCCATTTCTGATTTAATGCCCGATATTCCTCAAATAGGTGTTTTTGACACAGCTTTTCATTTAACCATGCCCGATTATGCTTATATGTATGCTATTCCGTATGAGTTGTATGTAAAATACAGTGTTCGTAGATATGGTTTTCATGGTACCAGTCACCGTTATGTATCACAACGTGCTGCAGAATTTCTCGGTTTAGATATAAAAAACTCAAAAATAATTACTTGCCATATAGGTAACGGTTGTTCGATAGCTGCTGTTAAAAATGGCGAGTCGGTTGATACCAGTATGGGATTTACTCCCATTGAAGGATTGATGATGGGTACTCGTAGTGGCGATATAGGTTTGGGTGCTGTTTTTCATATCATGGACAAGGAAATGATAGGAACTGCATCGGCATCTACTCTGTTTAATAAACACAGTGGCATGATTGGTATTACAGGCGTTTCGAGCGATATGCGTGAAGTTACCAAAGCTAGCGAAGAAGGCAACGAACGCGCCAAACTTGGATTGCAAATGTATGCCTACCGAATTAAAAAATACATTGGTTCTTACATGGCTGCACTTGGGGGCGCCGATGCTGTAATATTTACAGGAGGTGTGGGCGAAAACTCCGATAAGGTGCGTGCTATGGTGTGCGAAAACATGGAGTTTTTGGGAATAGACTTTGATGCTGAAAAAAATAAACAAGTAAAAGGCGAAGAAAGTGTATTAAGCAAAGCCGGTTCGAAAGTAAAAATAGCTGTTGTGCCTACTAATGAGGAATTTATGATTGCCTCCGATGCTTTAAGAATTGTATCGGAAATGAGAAAAAAATGAGTGTAAACTGCTCACAGCTTTTTGAGGGCTTGATTAATTGAGTTCATTTCAAAACCTCTACTTAAGGCAAATCGTATCAGTTTTCCTTTTTTATCGAACTCGTCTTTGTACTTGAGGTTTTTTTGTTTCGATTGTAGCAATGCAATCAAATTATCCAATGTTTCTTGTTCGTCAATTTGAGATAAGCCGGCTATAATTAGTGCTTCATCTATTTTTTTTGCTTTAAGTGCGTAGCCTATTTTTAT
>JAFGVL010000116.1 GCA_016938015.1 Paludibacteraceae bacterium | reverse complement strand
ATTGGTTTATTTTCTTCTCCCAATACCAATTTAGTAATGAGTTCTGTAGAAAAGCGCTATTACGGTGTAGCATCTGCTACAATTGGCACCATGCGTACAACAGGAATGATGTTTAGTATGGCAATTGCTTCTTTATCTATTCATTTGTTTGTGGGTAATGCAATTATAAACGACTCTAACGTGAGTGCTTTTATTAAAAGTACTCAATTGGTTTTTGTTGTTTTTTCAATATTGTGCATGATAGCTGTTTTTTTATCGTTGGTAAAAGTTAAGTCGCCTATATTAACCAAAGAATCTTTTTGAATTTGTAGTATAGGAAGATTTTTGTTGTTTATGTCGCAAGCGATTTATTTTGCTTCTTCGATAGCTATGGCAAAAGTTTTACATTCTTTTTTAACAGCAATTGCAGCATCTATAATTATGGGCTCACTTTGTGTTTTTAAAAGTAATGTTTTGAATTATTAGCAAATATACCATAAATATGGGTGTTTTTTTTAAAGCTTTTTTAGTATCAATACATTATTTATTGATTTTAAATTGACTGAGTAGTCCTTTAATTTATTTTAATAGGAAGGTTTCTCTTTACAAAGGCATACTATGTAAGACCGTAAATAATATACGGTTAATAAAATTTTAAAATTGATACACTAATTGTTATGTATTGTTTCTTATATTTTGTATATCGCTGTTAATTAAAAGGTTAATTCTTTTACGGCAAAAGTAAAAGAAACTTTTTTAATTTATGTCGATAAAACACAAATTAGGTAGTTGTTAAATTAATAAAACATATTACCTTTGTAACTCATAAATCGTTTGATAATTTCAAAATGAAGAAATTAATTTTGTTTTTGCTATTGTTATCAAGTGCTGTATCTATGTATTCTCAAAGAAGGAGTTTGCATAAATTTAAGATATATAATGGTAAAGATTACTTAGTTTTTGGTGTAGGACCTAATTATATGTTTGGCGATGCAGGCGGTAGTAATACTGATTTACGTCTTTGGGCAAATGATTGGGATGTTATTTATACCAGACCTTCTATATCATGGGGGTATAAACATGAATACAACGATATCATTGCCAATAAGCTGATGTTCATGTATTCATTATTTAGTGGAAACGACGACAATTCAAGAAACGAACGTCAGTTTAAATATTATGCTACCGGAATAGAAGCTTCGTTACAATTTGAAATTTATTTCTTCAAAGGAAGATATGGAAGAAATGATTTCGATTTGTATTTTTATTTTGGAGCCGGTGGTATTTATTATAACACCAATATGAAATTGGTAAATAATGTTACCGGATTACAAACTTTTGATGCTTACGGAGAACCTTTAACAGGAAGATATGCTGGTGCCCGTAAGGCAGATGTAAATCCTGAAGGCTTAGAGTATAACGAAGAAACAGGTTATTCTGAATATTCAGGTAAGTGCTTAATGTTTCCATTCGGTTTAGGAGCTCGTTTCCCAATTAACAGTATGTGGTCTTTTGGTGGTGAATTTGGTTGGCGTTATCCTATTGGTGCTGATGCTGATTTTTTTGACGGATACTATACCTATTGGTCAAAAATGAATGATTCTTATTGTAACCTTAGTTTATGTGTTACGTATAAAGTGGCCGGAGGCGACAACTGTTATTCTAAATATGGTAGAAAACAAGTTGGTTGGCGTAGAAAGTTGAATTTAAAATATTAGTAAAAAAGGTCAAACAATTGTTTGACCTTTTTTACTAATAGGTGTTTTTTAATACTCAAATATTCCATAAGGGCTTTTTATAAGCAGCTCATTTTTATTCGAAGCTTCACATCTGCCAATTATTTGAGCATCAATATTAAATGATTTTGCAATAGCTATTACTTGTTCTGCATAATCTTTAGGTAAATATACTTCTAAACGATGCCCCATATTAAATACCTTATACATCTCTTTCCATTCGGTGCCCGATTCTTTTTGAATAATTTCAAATAATGGAGGTATAGGAAATAAGTTGTCTTTTATAATTTTTAAGTTGTCGGTAAAATGTAAAATTTTTGTTTGAGCTCCACCCGAGCAATGTACCATGCCATGTATGTGTGGGCGTAAGGCATTTAGCATGCGTTTTACCACAGGAGCATAGGTGCGGGTAGGAGATAAAACTAATTTTCCGGCATCCATACCTAAATTTTCTATTTTATCGGTAAGCTTGTAAGAACCGGAATAAACCAAGTTAGCGGGTAGAGTATTATCGTAACTTTCTGGGTATTTTTTAGCCAAATAGTTTTCGAACACATCGTGTCGAGCCGATGTGAGCCCGTTGCTTCCCATACCTCCGTTGTATGTTTTTTCGTACGATGCTTGTCCGCTTGAAGAAATGCCTACAATAACATCGCCTGCCACAATATTGGCATTGTTTATCACATCGCTGCGTTTCATGCGGCAGGTTACAGTACTGTCTACAATAATTGTTCGTACTACATCACCAACATCTGCTGTTTCTCCACCGGTGGAATGTATGTTAACTCCCATTCCTTTGAGTTCTTCCAGTAAATCGTTAGTGCCATTAATAATAGCAGCTATAACTTCGCCCGGTATTAGATTTTTATTTCTCCCAATAGTAGATGAAAGTAAGATGTTATCGGTAGCACCAACGCATAATAAATCGTCAATATTCATAATTAACGAGTCTTGAGCAATACCTTTCCATACGGATAAATCGCCGGTTTCTTTCCAGTATAAATAGGCTAAACTCGATTTAGTTCCGGCACCATCGGCATGCATAATGTTGCAATAGTTGGGGTCGCCTCCTAAATAATCGGGTACTATTTTGCAAAAAGCTTTTGGAAAGATGCCTTTATCAGTATTTTTAATGGCGTTATGCACATCTTCTTTTCCTGCAGAAACTCCTCGTAGGTTATATCGTTGGTCGCTCATATACTTATTTTAATACTGCAAAAGTAGGGTATTATGTTAAAAGTTAAAAGTTAAAAGTAATAATTTTATTAGGGTGTATTGTTACAGAATTTTTTGTGTAAAAGGTTTTTTAAGTTACTTATTTTATTATTTCACAAAAACATTTCCTTTTTCTACTGTAAAAATTAATGAATCTTGATGCATTTCTTTAATAATATCATCCAAGTGTTCGCGGTTAGTATCGGTAATAAAAATTTGTCCAAAATGATCTTCGGATACCAGTTTAACGATTTGTTTTACTCGTTGGGCATCGAGTTTATCAAAAATATCGTCCATCAACAAGATGGGGTTGTACTTGATTATGTTTTTTAAAAAATCGAATTTTGCCAGTTTGAGCGCAATTAAGTATGTTTTATTTTGACCTTGCGAGCCGAGCCGTTTTATGGGGTAATCGCCTATCATCATTTCAAGGTCATCTTTATGAATGCCTTTGCTGGTGTAGCCTAAGTATCCATCACGTTCTCTGCTTTTTTCAAGTTCTGCTTTGAAATCGAGCATGCTTAATTGAGAGTTGTATTTTAAATCAACCATTTCTTTTCCTTGAGAAATAATTTGGTAGTACTGTTTAAAAATAGGTAAAAAGTCAGCAATAAAATCTTTTCTTTTTTGATAAATAGATTCTCCCAACTCCACCATTTGCTCTTCCCAAATTTCAAAAAGAGAAGTATCTTTGCATTCGGTTTTCAACAATGAGTTGCGTTGTTGTAGGCAATTGTTGTAATTGATTAAATTCTTTAAATACAGATTGTCGAATTGTGAAATAATAGTATCTATAAATTTTCGGCGTTCATCACTGCCTTCAGCAATTAGTTCTGTATCGTTTGGCGAAATAATAACTAAGGGTAACAGCCCTATGTGGTCAGATAAGCGTTCGTATTCTTTTTTATTGCGCTTAAATTGTTTTTTGTGTTTGCGTTTTAAACCACAATAAATGTTTTCTTCTTTGTCATTGATTATATATTTTCCTTGTAGTACAAAAAAATCGGCTTGGTGAGTTATGTTTTGATTATCAATGCTATTGCTATGACTTTTGCAATAAGATAAGTAATAAATGGCATCCAGAATGTTTGTTTTTCCGGCTCCGTTAAACCCAATAAAACAGTTTATTTTTTGAGAAAAATGAATTTCTGCTTCAGTTATATTTTTATAATTAAGTAGCGAAAGTTGTTTTAGATACATGCCTGCTTTTTTGCAAAGATAAAAAAAATCGGTTACATGAAAAGCCTTTAAAAACCATTTGTTGGCAAGTTGAGTTGGTTAATACAGTTAACGAAGATATTACTCAACTAGAAATGCCCCGTTGATTATCTTAAGTAGTGCCGCGCTATATTTTTGTTGCTAAAAAGTTTCTTTAATATTTCTTTTATAAAGCAGAATAAACTATTTTTGCCTTCCGTAAATGTAAATTAATTAACAACGAAGTTTATGTCAAAAGATAAAAAGACGAACGATCCGAGTGTGGGAGAAGAAATTCAAGTAGCAATTGGTAAAACCGAAGCCTTTATTGAAAAATATCAAAAACAACTAATATATGCTGTTTTAGGAATTGTAATTGTTGTTTCGGGTGTAATTTTGTATAACAAATTTTATCAAGGGCCACGAGAAGTTGAGGCACAAAATCAACTCTCTAAATCGCAAAATTATTTTATGCAAGATTCTTTTAAGCTTGCTTTAAATGGCGATGGCATTGATTCAAGAGGTTTTAAGCGTGTTATTGAAGATTACGGCAGTACAAAATCAGCTAATTTAGCAAATGTATATGCCGGTATATGTTGTTTTAAGTTAGGTGATTACAATCAGGCAATAAGCTATTTAGAAGAATTTGATGGAAATGACGATGTAAATATTACCCCTACCGTAATTGGATTAATTGGTGATGCTTATGTAGAGCTAAGAGAAACCGATAAAGCCTTGACTTACTTTACCAAAGCTTATGAAATGGACAATAAAATGTTGAGTCCGGTGTTTCTTAAAAAAGCAGGATTGGTGTACGAAAGTAAGGGTGAATATGATAAAGCTATAGAACTCTATACGCAGATAAAAGATAAATATGTGCAAAGTAACGAAGCTAGAGATATTGAAAAATACATAGAACGAGCAAAAGCATCTAAATAAATATTTAAAAACCACAGTAGCTCGTTTAACTGTGGTTTTTTTATAGGTTTTTTTTACAACGTACTCAATTAGTTTATAACGTATGGCAACACAGTATCGTAATTTATCGCAGTATGATATAACCAAAGTGCCCGATGCATCGGATATGAGTTTTGGTATTGTAGTGTCTGAATGGAATGATGTTATCACATTGGCTTTATTGGATGGGGCATACAATACGCTTTTAAAGCATGGCGCTAAAAAAGAAAACATGCACATACAATTTGTTCCCGGTGCTTTTGAGCTTACTTTTGGTGCAAAATATATGGCAGAACATGTGGCTGTGGATGCTGTAATAGGATTGGGTTGTATTATTCGTGGAGAAACACCGCATTTCGATTTTATATCGCAAGGAGTTACACAAGGCTTTGTAGATTTAAATATAAAATACCCTATTCCGTTTATTTTTGGAGTGCTTACAAACGATACTATGCAACAATCGGTTGATAGAGCTGGAGGAAAGCATGGAAATAAAGGTGATGAGGCTGCTGTAACGGCTATAAAAATGGTAGCATTAAATAAAGGGGGAAAGATAATATAAAATTGTAAAAAAGATAAAGTTGTAATGATAAAAAAAACCTTCCAAGTGTATTCTTGAAAGGTTTTTTTTTAAGCTGTTTGTATAGCAGTATTATCTTTTATATCGTCGTAAAACTTAGCGATAGTAGTGTTTATCCAAGGGAAAAGCCATAAAAACCCAACACCTAAAGTTAGTATACAAAGTAGTCCCCATACTAAAAAGCGTAACCCCAAATAAAAAAACTTCAATTTATATCCTTCCATCATTTCTTTGCTTTTTAGAATTGCATCTTTGGGCTCAATAGTTTTATCATCGGCCAAAATATAGAAAGTCATGGAGTACGATATGCCCGCAATAATACCCGGAACAATGAGCAATAGTAAACGTACAAAAACATAAAGTAATACTAGCAGATAAGTTATTAATGTGCGAGTATATTCTTTAAAACCTTCAAAAATTTGCTCCAATCTAGCCTCTTGGTTTCTGGAAATGTGGAGCGAAAAAATAGTGATTCCTAAACTCAAAGGGCCTGAAATTAGTAAAGAAAAAATCCCTCCAATAGTTGGAATAGCACTTATGCTGCCCGCAAGTAACATATACACTAAAAAAGTTCCGATAGCTAAGCCCCATTTATCTTTCAACGATTCTTTGGCTTGTTCCATTAATACCTTGTTCTCTGTTTGCATAAGTAGGTTCTTTATTAAATAAATAAAAAAAATGTTTTTTCAAAAATAAGTATTTTATATGAATTTGTTAAGTTATTTAAATAAAATTTCAATACCCTTTATTTTCTGTCAAATTATACTTGTACGGTTAAGAAAATAATTTTACTTTTGTGCCAGTTCTTGCGGGAATAGCTCAGTTGATAGAGCATCAGCCTTCCAAGCTGAGGGTCGCGGGTTTGAGCCCCGTTTCCCGCTCAATACAAATCCGGTTTTCTTTCCCGAAAATCGGATTTGTTTATTTAAAACTAAATAGATACTTTTGTTGCGCAAGTTTATTTTTTTAGAAATTTAATTCATGGCAAAAGAAATTGTAACAAATAACGGGATATCACATAATGCCTTGGCTTCAGGAAGCCATATAAAAGGAAATATTGTATGTGATAGTGATTTTAGAGTAGACGGTTCTGTAGAAGGTAAAATTGACTGTACAGGGCGTGTGGTAATTGGGCCGAATGGTGCATTAGTAGGAGACATTAATTGTTTAAATGCCGATATAATGGGCACTCTTAATGGCAATATAAAAGTAACAGATACTTTGTCGCTTAAATCGACGGCTAAGGTGTATGGCGATATTAAAACAAAGGTGTTGGTAATAGAGCCTGAAGCCATTTTTTGTGGTACTTGCGATATGGGTGCTAAAAATTCTTCTGTAAAAGAAAAAGTCAAAGAATTTTCAAAAGTAGATGAACCTTCTATTTTAACAGAAGAAAAAAGTAATTAACTACATGTATTAAAATAGTGAAAGCGAGGTTGAAAACTACTGGTTTTAATCTCGCTTTTTTAATAAATTTTATTCGAATGAAAAAGATACTCCTGTTTGTACTCTGTTTTTTTTGTTTTACTTTTTCCTTTTCAGAAACACTGTCGGATAAAGCTCAAATAAGTTTGCTTACTTGCGGTTCCGGAAAAGAGTTATATGCTCAATTCGGACATACTGCTATTCGCATTTACGACCCCGAACTAACTATTGATGTGGCGTTTAATTATGGCATGTTTAATTTCTCTACCGAAGGTTTTTACCTTAAATTTGTAAAAGGGATTACCGATTATGAGTTGGGACTTGAGTTTGCCATCGATTTTTTTATCAAATATCAAAATAGAGAAGTTGATACTTGGGAACAGATACTAGTGCTTACTCCAAAAGAAAAGCAACGCATATTTGATGCATTAATGCTTAATTATGAGCCTCAAAACCGCTTTTATCGCTACAATTTTGTGTACGATAATTGCGCAACCCGTCCGCGAGACATGATAGAGCAAGCAATAGGCGATACGGTTATTTATCCCGATAGAAATGTGCACAATACATTTCGCCAACTGGTAGCAGGGTGTGTAGGTACTGATAACTGGACAAAATTTGCACTCGATATTGTATTAGGTGCATCTGCCGATAAAGTTGCAACACCTCGTGAACGTATGTTTTTGCCTTTAGAATTGATGTTTTATATGCAAGATGCTAAAAGAAAAGATGGGCAAAAAATTGTTGTTTCTACAACGCAAGTGTATAAAGCGCCTACAAAAGAAGTGACCACTCCTTTTGTATTAAAGCCGGTGGTAGTGTGTTTTGCTGTTTTATTTTTAATTGGATTGATAAGTTATGTTAGAAGAAATAAAAATATGCTTTGGTTGGATGCTATCTTATTTACTATATCGGGAGTAATGGGTATCATTGTTTTTTATTTGTCTTTTATTTCTGTTCATCCCATTGTAAGCGAAAACTATAATTTATTGTGGATGAATCCTTTACAATTGGTATTTGTTCTGTTACTTCCGTTTAAAAGTTTACGGAAACTATTGTCTTATTATCAATTAGTTAATGTTATTGCAATTTTAATAGCTATTGGCGGATATGTATTTTTGCCACAAGAGTTTAATGTTGCGTTTTTACCTATTATGTTGCTTTTGGTTATGAGGAGTTTGTTTTTTATGCGCTATCAAAAAATAATTATACCCTAATTTGTTACATGCAACCCCCATTATAGAAAGATTTTTACTATTTAAACAATATTGGGGATTCATTTTGCCATAATTTAATTCTATTTAGATGAAAAAAATCACGCTGCCAGTACTTTTGTTAACTCTTTTTTGCTTTGCACATGCACAAAAGAGCGAGCCTGCTAAAAGTCCTCGTTTAATTGTAAATATTGCTATAGATGGTTTACGCTCAGATTATTTGTCCCTTTTTTGGAACGATTTTAATTCTGATGGATTTAGACGTTTAGTGAATGGTGGATTGTATTGTAAAAATATGTCATTTCCGTATTTAAGTTGTGGTAATGCAGCCGATTATGCTTCGGTATTTACAGGAACTATTCCTTCTGATCATGGCGTATCGGGCAATACCTATTTTGAAACAAAAACAAAGCGTGAGCTAAGTTGTATGTACGACATTGAGAAAAAAGGTGTAGCCGGAAATGCAAACGTATCTCCTAAAAGTTTGTTGACAAGCACTTTTACCGACGAAATAAAGTTGTACACACAAGGTAAAGCAAAAATAATTACCATTGCGTTGAATCCTGAAGAGGCTCTTATTATGGCAGGTCATGCCGGAAATGGTACTGTGTGGATAGATGACAATAGCGGTAATTGGATGAGCACAAATTTTTACGGGCCAGCTTTGCCTGATTGGGCAATACAAGCCAATAATGTGAGTCAGGTGCAAAATAATATCCAACGAAACTGGAGCAATTTGTACATGGGTTCTGCCTATAAAGCAAATTCTGCTCAAAACGGCATTTCTTCATTCTTTGCATATCCCATGAGCGAAACTTTGGGTAAAAATAATTCGTTTAAAAAATACAAAGAATCTCCTTTTGCAAATACGGCTGTGCGAGAGTTAGCGGTAAGAGCAATTAAAAAAGAATACATAGGTATTGATGAAGTGTCGGATGTATTGAATTTGCAGTTTTCAGTACGTGGGTTTAATCAGTCTAATACCGGTGTTTTAACAGCCGAAATACAAGATATGTATTTACGCATGGATAAAGAATTAAAAGTATTGATGGATACTATTGATGCAATTTGTGGAGAGAATAATGTGTTGTATGTAGTGTATGCCCCTCAAACAGAGTATGTTTCGCCCGAAATGATGAAATCGTACAATGTGCCTACGGGTTATTTTATAGTAGACCGCTCTTTATCATTGTTAAGTACTTATTTAATGGCAATCTATGGTCAAGTTGATTTTGTGGACGGCTATGCTAATCGTCATTTGTATTTAAATAAGGAAGAAATAGCCTCAAAAAAACTTGATATTAGTGAGGTGGAGAAAAAGGTGGCCGATTTTATGGGGCGTTTTTCAGGTGTTCAATATGCCATGCGTGCAGAAGAATTGCAACAATTGAGTTGCGATAATGTAAAGATTCAAAAAGCAAAAAATGCCTTTAATAGAAATAAAGCCGGTGATATAGTACTCTTTTTGCAACCGGGTTGGGTGGATGTACCTACCGATAACGAAAAGGTGGGTATTTCCAGTAGGGTAAATAATTATGCTCCTTTTATATTAAGTGGATGGCGTATTAAAAAACAACAAGTTGAAAAACCTTTTTCCGTTGTGGATATTGCACCAACTATATGTAATATATTATCCATCTCGTTTCCCAATTCAAATATTGGAACACCATTGTTAGATATTGTACCGTAATGGATGTAAAAATTGACGCTACGTGGAAAGAAAAGTTGCAAGAGGAATTTGAAAAACCTTATTTTTCTGCACTATCCGATTTTGTTCGTAAGGAATATGCTTCGAATGTTATTTATCCTCCTGCAAAGTTAATTTTTAATGCCTTTGATCATTGCCCGTTTAATAAGGTAAAAGTTGTGATTATAGGGCAAGATCCTTATCACGGACCCGGACAAGCACATGGTTTGTGCTTTTCTGTTAACGATGGGGTGAAATTTCCTCCCTCGTTGATAAATATTTTTAAAGAAATTGAACGCGATTTGTCTGTTTCAATTCCTCAAACAGGAAATTTAGAGCGTTGGGCTAAGCAAGGGGTATTGTTGTTAAATGCAACTTTAACGGTGCGTTCCGGTTTGGCGGGTTCTCATCAAAAAAAAGGATGGGAGCAGTTTACCGATGCAGTGATCGAAAAATTAAGTTCAGAATCTACTCATTTGGTGTTTATGCTTTGGGGAGCTTATGCTCAACAAAAAGGAGCTGTTATTGACACAACAAAACATTTGGTGTTAAAAGCAGTACATCCCTCACCTCTTTCAGCATATAGAGGGTTTATTGGTTGTGGGCATTTTGGCAAGGCAAACAGTTATTTGCAACAAAATGGTTGTGATCCAATAAATTGGTAAAAAGAATTAGGCTATTAGTGGATTTGAAAATGCTTCCCAATTTTTGCAAAGTTCTTCCATGCTCGGAAAAACTAAGTCGGCTCCGGCATCATGCAACACCGATTCTTCTAAAATACCTGTTTTAACGGCAATTACAAAAACGCCTGCTGCTACTCCCGATTGTATACCTAAGGGTGCGTTTTCAATAATAACAGCCTGCCATGGTTCAACCCCTGCTTTTTCTAAGCCCATTAAATAAGGTTCAGGGTGAGGTTTGCCAAATTTTACATCTAACGAAGTAACCATTTGTTCGGTATCAAAAATATCGGGATATTCTTCGTTTATTTTATTCCATAAGCTGCGTTGTCCTGAACCGGTAACTATAAGTCTGTTTAAGCCTTGAGCTTTAATTTTTTTGGTTAACTCTAACGTAAAAGGGATGCGTTCTGCCGGAGGATATTTTTCAAAAAGATTAGTTTTTAATTGATAAATACCTTTATATTCTGCATCGGAAGCATCTCGATTGTAGATTTTATTGAAACCGTAATTTACGGTGGTAAGTCCGGTGCGTCCTTCGTTTAAATAACCCTCGTATTCAGTAAAGGGTAATCCATAAGCTTGCATAGCGGCCACCCACGATTTAGCATGTCCCGGCATGGAGTTAAATAAAACTCCATCCATATCAAATAATACCGTTTTTAGAGCAATTTCCGGATGTTGGGTGCGTTTTAAATAGTT
>JAFGVL010000115.1 GCA_016938015.1 Paludibacteraceae bacterium | reverse complement strand
TTAGACTTTAAAACACCAAATAATGTGTTTGAAAATGTATCATAAATAAATTAGTAACCTGTAGCCATATTTTAGGACAAGACAGCAATAGAACCGATACTTCCAGCCTAAAAAGTACTCATAAAAAGAAAAAACAAGTATCTTCGATAATTAATAAAAACATTCTATCTTTGTAATAAGATTTTTCTAAAATGGTAAATAATGAAACGCCTAAATAAAATATTAGTTGAAATAAAAAGATTAGTAACAGAAAAAGATGCTTCTGCTAAAATCTACTTATATGGTTCACGAGTTCGTGGTACAGCTCGAAAAGAATCAGATTGGGACATTCTTATTTTGCTCAATAAAGAAAAAATTACCCCCGAAATGGAGCAAGAAATCACCTCCCCTTTATACGATTTGGAATTTGAATCCGGGCAGGTAATCAGCCCCATGGTATATTCAGAAAAAGAATGGAACTATAAGTTTAGCGTTACCCCATTCTTCCACAATGTAATGCGTGAAGGATTATTATTATGACATACTCTCCAAACGAATACTCCCAATACCGCATCGAACGGGCTACCCAAACACTACTTGAGGTAGAGAAACATATTGACAACCAATTTTGGAACACAGCAATTAATCGAATGTACTATGCTTGTTTTTATGCTGTAAGTGCTTTATTGGTTAAGCAGGGTGTAGAATCTTCCAGCCATTCGGGCATACGCCAACAATTTGGACAATTATTTGTAAAAACAGGTAAATTTGACAAACAACTAGCAAAACACTACGCCGATCTATTTGAAAAAAGACAGAAAGGCGATTACAACGATTTCTTTGATTACGACCAAGAAACCGTTACTCGCTTACTTCCTCTATCCCAAAAATTTGTAGCTGAAATTATTGAACTTTTGAATAAATAAAAACAAATTGCCAGCAGCTAACAACCGCATTCTAAGATATAAACAAGAAAAAAAGCAATTATTTTTTAATAAACTGTAAATTTTGTTTGTGTTTATTTTTTCTGATTTTTAAATACAAAGGCACACTCACAAAAATCAACCCTTCAATACTTTATTCGTTTTCTTTCTAGCTTTTGTTTTAACTGATTTTTCCGGCTCAAAAAAAGATTCCGTACCTAGAATAAAGCGTTTATAGTACGATACAATTATAGTTGTGATAGGAAGTGCTATAATCATACCTGCAATTCCAAGCAATGCTCCCCAAACAGATAACGACAGCAATATAACGGCAGGATTCATTCCCATTGCTTTTCCCATTATTTTAGGTATTAATACTAAATCTTCAAAAGCTTGAATAAGTATAAATATTACCAAAATTGTCAACACAACCATCCAATAACTCTGTCCCGTTTCTATCGATTTTAATAATGCTACAAAACCAACAGGAAAAATCATTACAATTTTTAAATAAGGAACCATCGTAAGCACTCCTATCAATAAACCTAATATTAACCCTAAAGGCAAATCAATTATTTCGAAAGACACTGCAAAAAGCAACCCTACAATTGATGCAATCAACGCTTGTCCTCTAAAATACTTGTTCATTCCCTCCTCCAAGTCATCTACTATTTCTGATAATAGATATCGGTATTTCTGAGGCACAAACTGAATCCAACCATCGGTAATTTTCTCATAATCAGCCAAAATGAAAAGAGTATATAGAAATATTACTACAACTACAAATAAACTAATAATAAAATCGAACGAGCCCGACAACAAACTCCAAAATTGAGGAACCAATGTTTCTACCCCTTGTTTAATATTTTCTTGATTTAAAAGCTGTTCCAAATCAACTTTATTCAACCATTCTACCAAAAAAAACTTTACATCTGGTGGCAAAAAAGAATTTAACTCAATATGTTCTATATAAACAGAAATCAAGCCTCCCGTTTGCGATATCTCGTTAATAATTGGAGGAATAATTAAAAACAACAAACCAATCAACACAATAGCAATACTTAATAGAGCAAAAAAGATAGACAACACCCTGTTTTTTACTCGCAACCGATATTGAAAAAAATTAACCAACGGATGTATCATGTAAGCCAATAACCATGCTATTAAAAAAGGTAATAACACCCCACTTAACTTATTAACTAAAAAATACAAAGTAATTGCCACAACTATTCCTATAACAATACGTACCACCCTATCAAATGTAAATGGTTTTTCAAAAGAAGGATTCATAAATTTTAGTTTTTATATGGATTAAGCAAAACAATAAAATAAATAATGGCCGTACAACAATCAACATTTTATGTATATTTACAGCAGCTTTTGCAAAGTTAACAAAATACATTTTCAAAAAAGCAATAATACCTACTATTATGACAAAAGAAGTTTTTACCGCTCTAATTCAAAAGGATATACGTGAACTAGATATCATTGCAAAAGGTTTATTTGAAACCGAAACTTTATCACCAAGCATTCTTCATCTAGCCTCATCTAAAGCTCAAGAAATTATTGATAATTTACAACATCTTTCTATTATAGCCATCGATAACAAAAAAAACATTATAGAAACTGATAACGAAAGTGATAACAACTCAGAAGAAATTGCTGAATCTATATCGGAAGTTGTAGTTACAGAGGTTCAAACCATCAGTCAATCGGAACAAGAAACAACCACCATCGAAGTTGAAATAGTTGAAAAAGAAACCATTGCAACTCACACCAACGTAGATGAAGAAAATAATATTCGAAAAGAAACCGTCAACATCTCCAATCAAACAGAAACAAAAATTAGCGAGTTCTCAAAACTAAAAGAAGACAGTTTTGCTACTTCGATAGCAAATAAGCCTATTACCGACATAAAACAAGCCTTAAGTATAGCAGATAAATTTCGGTTTCAACGAGAACTTTTCTCAAACAACGGGCAAAAAATGAACGAAACCTTCCAATTGCTAAACTCATGTAAATCATTACAAGAAGCGGAAAATTTATTAATAACAAATTTCGATTGGGAAACAGAAAACGAAAATGTAAAAGATTTTTTTAACCACGTAAAAAGGCTATTTATTTAATGAGCAAACTTATTATTGTTCCTACCCCCATTGGCAACCTCGAAGACATGACCTTTAGAGCCATTCGTGTATTAAAAGAAGCCAACCTGATTTTGGCAGAAGATACCCGCACCACGGCATTCTTACTTAAGCACTACGATATTAGCACACACATGATATCTCACCATAAATTTAACGAGCATAAAACTGCCGAAAACATTGTAACTCGCATAAAAAACGGAGAAACAATTGCATTGGTTTCCGATGCCGGAACTCCGGCTATATCTGACCCCGGCTTTCTTCTTGTAAGAGCTTGTGTAGAAAATAATGTAGCGGTAGAATGTTTACCGGGAGCTACAGCCCTAATACCAGCTTTAGTTTGTGCCGGCTTACCAAACGACCGTTTTTGTTTTGAAGGCTTTTTACCCATTAAAAAAGGGCGACAAACTCGTTTAAAAGAATTGGCTTTAGAAACAAGAACCCTAATTTTTTACGAATCACCTTTTCGCTTAACCAAAACCTTGAGCCAATTTACTGAATACTTTGGTTCAGAAAGAAAAGCATCTGTCTCAAGAGAACTATCAAAAAAATTTGAAGAAACCCAACGAAATTCATTAGAAAATTTAGTAAAATACTACACCGAAAAGCCTGCTAAAGGAGAAATTGTTATAATTGTTGCAGGATTAGAAAAATAAACTTATTTTTGTGTGTCTTTAAAACAAAAAAATCCCCAAAAAACCCGCTAAAATCAACTATCATGAAAAAGTTAATTTTGTTTGCTTGTCTTTCAATATTTTTCATTTCTTGTGTTAAAGATTCTCAAGAATACAAAGATCTTAAAGCAGAAAAAGACTCTTTAGAGGCACTTAATTCTAAAAAAGTAGCCGAAGTAGATTCATACTTAAAACGCATTAACGATATTGCCGACAATTTTGATAAACTCAGAGCTGCCGAACAATATGTAAACACTGATGCAAGTGGCGAAAAATTATCAAAAGAAGCCGTTGAACGAATTAATGAGAACATCCAATTAATGTCTCAAATACTTCAAAAAAACAAAGAAGAAATTGCAAGATTAGAAGAACAAGTAAAAAAAGGAAAAGGAAGCAACTCTCAACTTCAACGTACAATAGACCGTTTAAATGCAACGCTTCAAGAACGAGCTTTGTCGATGGACTCTCTTAAAATGGAGCTTGCTCAAAAAGACGAAAAATTAGCTCAATTAGGTCATGAAGTGGGTATACTAACAGAATCAAACGATATCCTATCTAAAGACAATATAAAGAAAGCTGATCAAATAAAGAAACAAGAAGAATTAATGAACACTGCTTGGTATGTTTTTGGTTCTAGAAGAGAACTAAAATCACAACAAATACTAACGAAAAATGGTATTTTTAGAGCGGCAAAAATTCTTCAAAACGATTTTAATAAAGATTACTTTGTTAAAATAGACATACGCTCAACTACTACTATACCTCTATATAGTAAAAAAGCAAAAGTCTTAACCAATCACCCAATGAAATCGTACACAATTACCACCGAAAATGGCACTAAAGTAATCAATATAAAGAATTATGTAGAATTTTGGAGCGTTTCTAAATACTTAGTAGTTCAGGTTGATTAATTAAAATATAAATTGTTCATCATAAAAAACCTTCCAGTTACATCAACTTGGAAGGTTTTTTGTTTATAAATTGATAAACACAAACACATTTTTTTGCATTTAACAATCTTTATTTATAGCTTTGAATCAATTAACCTTCATTCTTCAAAAAAATCAGCTTATGAAAAAAATGCGCTTACTACTCATATTAGCAATTTGCTATACAACTTCTTTTTCACAAGAAATTCTTGTTGCTGACACAACATGGGCCGAATCTTCACCAGTAATTGACTACGCCAGAGAAGTAATAAACAAACTTTGCGATAAAAGCATGAACGGAAGAGGTATTGCTAAAAGCGGTGACAAAACTGCTGCCGATTATATTTTAACCGAAATGAGGTCGATAGGCGTAATGCCAATAGGCGACGACTATTTTCAAAAAGTTCCGGTAAATGCCAATATTTTTCCGGGTAAAATGTCGTTGATATTTAACAAAGACAAAACCTCTTTAAAAGCCGGAGAAGATTTTTGGGTAGACCCAACCAGTGCCCCTGCTTTAGGAGAATTTAAACTTACTTACATTACTCGCAAACAACTAAACGACCCTTTAGTGCGCATGGATAAACTGCGTGATGCAAAAGAAGGTTTTTTATTAATTGACAACTTAGATAAATCAGGCGAAAGTGCTGACTTAACAAAGAAAATTGATCTGATAATAAATAAAATAAAAACAGAAACAGAAATTCAACTTAAAGGAGTAATTATTTACGATAACTTTAAACTTACATGGAACAGTTCTAATTCTCAAGCACCAAGAACTATTATTTACGTGGTTAAAGAATTAGAAGCCGATAAACTAAAAACAGCAAAAATAGAAATTGAAGCCGAATACAAAACTTCTTATATTACTCAAAATGTAGTGGGTATTATTGAAGGAAGCAGTATCTCCGATTCAGCAATTGTGCTTACGGCTCATTACGATCATTTAGGAACACTCGGAAACGATGTTTCTTTCCCCGGAGCAAATAGCAATGCAGCAGGAGTTGCCATGCTATTAAGTTTAGCCAAGCATTTTGAAATGATTCATCCTAAATACAGCATTATTTTTATTGCTTTAGGAGGCGAAGTTCAAGGATTAGAAGGTTCTAAAGCATACACTAACTATCCGGCAATAGCTTTAAGTAAAACAAAATTTCTTATTAATTTCGATGTAATTGGCACCGGTATCGATGGAGCTAAAGTAGTTAACGGCTCCATTTTAGAACCTCAATTTAAATTACTAAACGACATTAACACCCGCAATAAATACCTTTCAAAACTTGAACCTCGAGGGGAAGCATGTATTAGCGGACATTGTATGTTTCACAGAAAAAATGTTCCCTGTTTTTCAATCTATGCCATGGGAGGCACTGTTAATTACAATAATTTAGATGACACCCCCGAAAACACACCACTTACGGAGTTTGAAGATATGTACAACCTTATTATCAAATTTATTGAGAGAATAAAATAATAATTAATGTAATCCACAGCCCGAACTATCATCACACATACACTTACACATAAATTTCTTGTGAGGGGTTCAAACAACCGAAATAAATTTTATTCGGATGAAAAAATCAGTTATTTTTCTACTAGTTGCATTCGTGCTTACTGCATGCAGTTCAACCAACAGATTAACCCTATCTGTTGTTGAACCTGCTGAAGTTACAATACATCCTTCCATAAAAAAAGTAGGCATTATTAACCG
>JAFGVL010000014.1 GCA_016938015.1 Paludibacteraceae bacterium | reverse complement strand
CTCCTTCGCTACTGCTTGCTGTTTGTATCTGCTCGGGAGCTATTACTTGTCCTGCTTCGTAAGGGCGGCCTAAAGCATCGTAGAGGGTATAGCTGTATTCTTTTTTATCTTTAGCATATTGTTTGGCATTTTGGCTTAACACCAAACGACCAATTTCATCGTAATAAAAACGGGAAGAGTATTTATCCTTGCCGTCTGTTATCTTGGCTATATACCCATCGCTACCTGCCACGAATACGGTACCGTCAGGTGCAATGCTCATCGTATTTAGGCGTTGGGCAGAAAGCTGCGTACTTATACCAAGCATAAGCATACTAACAAATAATATATTGGTGAAACGATGAAGCATATCTAATTTATTATCTACTTTATTTTATTGTTCATTAGGACATCCTTTTAAATAACGAACAACTTTTACCGTTTTCCCCGATCCAACTTCTATACTATTTCTACCGGTATGTGATTGACTCTCGGTAACATTTCCACTACCCTCTTCTTCAAAATTAAAATGGTTTATTGTACATTTATCCATTTTGTAATCTTCAAAATTATCAAATCCGGATTGAGTATATTGGGCATTTTTTGTGATATAAATAGGTAAAGTGTAATTATATCCAAATCCGGCTGAAGAATATATACCTAAAGCATCTCTATTTTCCAACTCTCCTCCGTAAGGATTATATAATGTTACTTCTGAAGCAAATGTCCAGTTATCATAATTTTTATTCCAATCATAATTTCCATTAGGAGAAGTCCAAAACTCATCGAATCTAGTAAATATTCCATCGTATCTTATATTTGTATTGTTATTAGACAAAGTTTGTTTTCTATCTGCCATATACACAAATGATCGTTTTGGTTTCCAATTTCCTCTTAATCCGTTTACAAATGGATTTGATGAAATGATATTACATTCACAAAATATTTTAGCACTATCAGTATATTCTATTGCAGAAGCATCCAACACTTTTTCAGGATCAAAATATAAACTGCCTGTTTGAATAGGATTCTCAGTAGAAATAACTGTTCCTATAGGCATGGCTTGTTGATTCTTTCTTCCGGATTTTATTACTTTTACGCTACTTGTCGATTCAAACGAGATAGGAACTCCCATGCTGTCAACCACTTGTTTTAAAGCACCATTACTTGTTGATGTAATCCAACCTTTTTTGGCAGAATTACTTACGGAAACAATATCTCCATCCTTAAATCGAGAACTGCTTCCATTTAAAGTAGCACCTGCGGTTTTATATACAGAAGCTAAAGCATCATACCCCCAATGTGCCGGATAAGTAAATGAATACAATTTATCCTTTTTAACAGATAGAGGTTCGGAATATTGATTAGTAGCACTTGTTAAAATTACTTCTCCTGTTTCGGCATCATAAAGCAAGTTTTCGGTAGACACCTTTGCCCCTTCATCGTAAGCAATGGTTTCATTTAAGAGTCCTGTTCTATTAATTACTTTTGTGGTAACAACGGAGCGGAATCTAACTTTCTCAGTATTCCTTTGAGGTAATGGAATTAATATAGGTATCGGTATAATACCAACAATAAAAAAATCTAAATTTAAATTGACTCCTGATGAGGTGTTTTTTGTAGATTGTTCTCTCATGTCAATCGTGAAATCATAATCTATACCAACTGTTTCCTTAGAAATAGTTCCATCTTTAGCAATAACATTTACCTCATTATTTAACTTATTATTAAGGTTGTTATATTTATACTCAACCCCTGTCATCGGATTTGCTTGTCCCTCTTGATATACCCATTGTGCTTTTGGTTTTCCATGCATGTCATTTAGTTCAATAACATAACCTTGACTTACAGTCATATAATCATGAACCTTAAATTTTAGAAATTTACGAAGTGGAGAAGATTTATCTCTTACAGAAGCTAAACCTGTTTCCGCTGTTATTGTAGGAAAATCTTTAGAGGTATAAAATTCATAAACTATTTTGCCGGAAGCATTACGAGTTACATTGTTGTATTGAAGATTTTTAATTGCAACTTTACTATATCCTACTGTTGCAGCAGGGAAAAATGATTCTCCCATAGGGGTTTCAATATAGAATTTATCATTAGGCGCCAATTTCTTTTCATATTCATATGATATAGGCATCTTCCATGGGTTTTCGTCTCCTCCTATTTGAGGTTCATAGGCTGCCACCCCGCTACTGATAGTATCTCCATAAGCATTTACTGTTGTGTAATCATATTCTTGTCCAAAATCATAACTTTCATAAGCTTCAGAACCAGTCATTTCATTCCATTGGTCATTTATTACCAAACGCTTTACTCGAACACCTCCACCTTTTTTTACTCCATCAGGTTCATACAATCTAATCCACGATTTTGACGGATTAAATGTGTTGCAAAAATTTTTATCATGACATATACTATAGAAACTTTCAAAAAATTCTTGTATGGAACTTAATGCAGTTACCATTGCTTTTGCTATAGCAAGAACACCATTACCATCTTGATCTTCTTTATTGAATGCAATATCTGGTAGATTTAATTTTGCAAAATTCCATGCTGATACGGCTATAGGATTATAATTATCACCTTCCTCGTCAGCAAAAATTTTTATATCAACATACCCATATTGTAATCCTTTAATTACTTCAAATCCGCCATTAATTATGGGAGAATAACCTGAGACATATTCATATGCGCCTTTATCTATATCTATATTATACATATTTACATTAAAACGAAAATACATTTCTTTATCACTTCCAATAAGAGATTTTCCATTTTCATCAGTGAGATAATCTTTTTTAAATTGATCTTTATATAAATCACTATCATTTGGATATTGCTCCTCAAGTTCAAAATAAATTCTTGTATAAATAGAATTTTTAGAATATAAAAAGTTATTTCCTTTTGGGTTTGCTACTTTAAACATTCTCATAGCTCTTTTATTTTGCACATATGCATAATCGTCTGCTTCGTAATCAACTTTTATAAGACCTCCTGAAGGTAGTTTTATACTTGTTAAATTCCATGCAGTTGCATATTTATCGGCCATATATTTTCGCCATCCAGTTGCGTCATGATAAGCATTTCCTTGAGGAATCAAATCTTGAGGAGTGTATGGGAACTCATAAGATTTAAGTCCTGTTGGGTTAATCTCATCTTCTAATGGTTTATATACACCCCATCTATCATAACCCTTTATGTTATAAGAAGGGTTTACAATTAAATCTTTACCACTTTTAGTACAATATTCACCATATTTAAATACGTAGGTATTCAATTTACTTTTTTCAGATTTGCCATACGTAAAATATACTCTTTTTAACGTTAATTTCCCATTATTTTTAGTTTCACTGTTATTTTTTATATTATTTTCAATGCCGGGGCATAATTGAGAAGCTGCATCTTCGTAATATTCAAAATGAATAGTTTTAATCGGAATTGCATCATTTCCATGTTGTTTTTTATCCTGCAAAGAGTAAATCTTAATTGCTATCAATTTTCTCAAATCATAAGAATTCCCAAGCCCCCCATTTTCATCGTTAACACCGTAACTATCATCTCTTCTTCCTAAAACAAATTCAGCAACTTGAGTTTTGGTTTCAATTGAATGTAAGTACCAAATTTCTTTTTTACCATAGATATAACTTGCTTTATCATCGTCGTTTCTCGATTTCATCCCCTCATAATAATTTGCATCCATAAATGGGACTCGCCAATTGTAATCATTATGTAGTTTGGTATAATTAAATTTTGTATAGTTTCCTAAATCGCCAATAGAAGGGCCTTCAATTTCATCGGCATCAACATAATCTGAAGATAATATTTCTGTCAATAAAAAGGAATGCGAATAACCATACATAATGTTTTTATTGTAATAATTGTCCTGTCCTTGTGTATTTGCGCAAGAATTGTCTACTCCTTTAGAATATGGTATTAATCCTGTAGCTCGAGTATAATCATTATTTGCATTATTTGCATTTACAGCAAAAGTGACTTCTTCTTGTAGATTATTATAGGCTGGGATTCCATAAATATAACGGGAACCATCTGTTTTATACGTTGTAATTTCGGAAATATGATGTCCTTTTCTGTTTCCTGTATTTCTGACAATACGATTGTCATATTCATCTTTATACAAAGCAAGTTCTGGATCAAAAGTAAAAATGTTTTCTGGATGACTAATTATATCTTTATCTATTCCCCATTTTGATGCTTCTGATGCATTAAGCATAGTTATAGTTTGGTTTCTTCTGTCTCTATTAATTCTAAAATTTCTAGTATCTTTATTATTTAACCATGGATCATTAATAATTCCAAACTTTGAAATAGGAATAAATACAGGGTCATATCCTCTAATAACATTATTAAAAAAATAGGGGTCACTTTCTACTGTTTTTTCCCCAGCTTGTTTAAAATAAAATGGCTCATATAGCTCCGATTCATCATAACCATAAATACCATTCCTAAATTTAAATTTTTCTTTAAATACCCAATTTGTCCTCCACTGTCCTGATTTACTATTCACATTATTAACTATAATTGATGCACCTGCATGAAAAGTATTTCCGAGTCCAACCTCTACTCCCAAAGAAAGATCGGACGATGCAGAATTTGATACTTGGTCGTCAAATATTATCCCCACATCACTTCTTCTTGGTCGATATGTTCCACTAATTCCTTGTCCGGTTACCGAAAAAACATCAAATGTAAAATTAGTTATAGGTAAGTTTGGAACATTTTTAAAATATACACCATCTTTCTCTCGGTTAAAATCTAACATAGATAATCCACCATATATATAATTATTTTGAGAATACATATATCCAAAAGCTGGAGATGATTTATAATTTGACACTAAAGACTGATTAGCATAACTACCAGAAAAAGTTCCGCAAAGATGTACCGGATAGACTTCACCACCTAAAGTTCCAGTAAATGAAAAAGAAACATTTTCCATAGGCATAGATATTTGAGGGGTATAAGTAGGAGTTACAAAACTATATGCAGTACTCGCGCCAAAATCTTTAGAACCTGTGCTTTCTTTCCCTTTTTTTGTACCTACATTCATTCCTGTATTTATTGTTAAGGCTTGTAATCCTGAGCGAGTATTATAAGAACAACCTACACTAGCACTAGCCCCTCCAGTTACACTTTTATCACCTTCTGTGCTTTTACTCATCTGATATGAAATTCCTACGGAAGGAGAAATACCAGCACCTTTACTAGAACTTGCACTAATACCTAATCCAGCAGTAAGTCCTAATCCATTTGATTTTGTTAGATTTAAACTAGGATTTACACAAAAATCAACATCGTATTTTGTGTAATTGTTATAAGTAACGCCCATGCTAGTAGCCAACCCTAACCCAACAATCTCCACTTTACCTCCACCAGTAACTGTATAAGTGGAGTTATTCTTTATATTAAACTCTTTTCTAATAATATCTCCATTAAAATCATCGGGGAGTGAACGCATATCTCTATTTACTACACCAGGAGTAATCGTCCAACCCAAACCAACCCAACTGGCTTCTTGATCCATTGAAATACCCGAATTATATACCAAGTTCATTGGATATCCTCCTATATCAAACAATGGAATATTATAGGTAAAATCTCCTGTAAATGGATCAACCATATCACTCATTTCTATCGCAGCAAAACCTTCATTATCTGGCTGTTTTGGACCACCTGTTAATGCAAACACAGCATTAAGATTAAATGTTTCGGCCATAAATGAGAAAGATAAAAAACACACAAATACTTTGACGAAACGACTTGTTCTAATTTTTTCTAACATATTAATTCTATTATTAGAATATTATTTTTTGAATTTAATTTTTGGCTCTTGGTTGAGACTATCCTTTGATATAATAATGGATATTAATCCTACGCCAATTTTTTTATCATTAAAAAGTAATGTTTTGTCAGTTAATACCGCAACCTCTTTTTGTTCAAAACCTAAAAGAAAAGTGTAATAAGGGGCATTTCTATATACACGGTCATAATTAAACATCATACATGGCAACGTATCATTAGCTTCTACTAACTTTAAGTCTTGCTTCATATGAAATGCAAAATATTCTATTTCTTTATCAAAAACTGTTTCTTTATTAAGCAGGTATTTATTATCCGCAAACTGTTCAAGAGGTTTTATGCGTAACAGATAATACTGCACGCCTTTGTATTCTTGTAAAACGGAATCAAACATGGCCGATTTCACTTCATTAATAGAGTTTAAATCCGACAAAACTAAATAATTCAAAGGTTTGTATTGAAATAAAAAATCGTAATCTCCAATAATTGTATCTTTTGATAATTTTGTATTATGAGTATTTATCCATTTTAAATATTCAAAAGGATATATATATGAATTTCGATTAGTACTGCATGAAAACAGTATAAGTGTCAGAATAATAAGTATAATGGGAGTATTAATTCTCATTTTATTATATAAATTTATTAGCTTTTTACGAATAGAAGTTAATATTTTCTTTTTTCATAAAAATATAAACAATTAATTTATTTCTTTATCGCTTCTCTAGATATGGCACAAATAAATTCGCACCAACAATAATTTAGAACTATTCCAATCTGAAATAACCCAACAAAAACAAGAACACAAATGTAACATTAAAAATAATCAATACAACTGGAAAGTATTAATCAGACATATCCTTCTGTCGAAAATTAATAAAAAAACAACTTAAATTTTCTAAAAGTACGAGTCAATCAACATTAAAGACTATATGTTTAAAATGTTAATGTTTATTAAATCAACAAATACTTTTTCTTATAGAAAAATTTATTGTATTACACTTCCCATTTGGAACATAGGCAAGTACATAGCAATCAAAATAACCCCTACTAATAAACCAATAAAGATAATTAAGATGGGTTCAAGCAAGCCCCCCAACATACCGATGCTATGTTCTAGTTGTTCGGAGTATTGCTTGCTAAGAGTTTTAAAAATATCTTCCAATTTATTTACCTCTTCACCCACTTTTACCAAGGAACTAGCACGCTTGTCGAAGATGGAGCATTCTGTCATGCTTTCATGTAATGATTTTCCACGTATAATATCCTGTTCCATTTTCTCCAAGGCTTTTTCCATTGGATAAAAAGTAGTCATTTGCCTTACCAGTTGAATGGCGTGAGAAAGTGTTATATGTGATGCAGTAAGTAGAGCCAAAGTCTGAAAGAGTTTTTGTTGTACCATCATACGTAAAATATTACCAAAGAAAGGCAGGCGCAGAGCCAATCCGCTACTGATTATTCTATAACTTTCTTTTTTTCGAATAGCATACAAAAGAACTACTATGGCGAATAAAAACAAGAAAAATACACCGGCATGGTCAGAAGTAAATTTGGAAATATTCATAATGCTTTTTGTAAGGGCAGGCAATTCGGCGTTAGAGCGATTAAAAATATCCTGAAACTTAGGCACCATAACATTTAGCATAAAAAATACAGCGGCAAAAGCTGTAATGAGTACTAAAATAGGATATGAAAATACACCTACAAGTTGGCGATTTTGTTTGATAACACGTCCATAATAAGAGGCTAAGTCTTCCAATACTTCGGCAATCCTCCCCGTTTCTTCACCAATCTTCACGCTATAAAAATCATTTTTATTAAAGCGACCTGTAGCTTCCAATGCATCGGATAGAGATCTGCCACGCACCACTTGTTCATATACTTCTGTGTACATCTTTTTGTCCTTATCATTGGTTTGCTCAGTTACCACTATTTCCAATGCCGAGCGGAAATCTAAACCGGAAGAAAGCAGGATATACAATTCCCCGAAAAATGCTTCTTTCTTTTTGTTGGAAAATGCTTTACTAGATAGGCTTATATCGTAAGACAATATACGTTGCAACCAATCTTTATTCTTAGTTTTTAGTGATTGCTGTTTGTGTTTCTTTTTTACTTCCGAAAGTTGTATACTCATGGTTTAGAAGCATTTTGATTGATAAAAAATTGTGGAGAATATTGTTTGTATAGGTAAAAAGGAATGGAGTCGTTTTTCAAACTAAGGATAAATGACAGACTATTTACTATTCGGTGAGCAGAATCTACATATCCAATAACTGGAGAACTTGCTTTAAAGGCAAAGGTATCTGCAATCATGGCTTTGCGCACCATATAATCTATTGCAAACTCATAACTAATAGTTTCTTTTTCTTTGATACAATATAATTCATTATTAGCAAACCGTAAACTTTGAGCTTCTTTGGAATCTTTGCGTATTACATCTGTGAGCAATATAAATGCAGCCTCTTCTTCTCCTTTATTAAAGCTGCTATGCTGTATCTTATTCATATTGAAATATAACAACATGGAGGCACTTATCACGATAGAAGTGATAATAAGCACTACAATGATTTCTACAATTGTAAAAGCTTTCATTCCGCAATAATTAATTCTCGTTGAGAAACCAATATTTTTTTATTTGCATCAAAGGCTTGTATTTCTAATACTTTCAATTCTGTTGAATTAGGATAGTCTGTCAATGTTTTTACTATATGAATACTTTTATAATCTGTTTCTTCGTTAAAGAATCTTCGTTCCTTCATGGTTTTATCCTTCTCCATTAACACGCATTGTTGTGCTTGAATCAAAGCATGAGTATTGGCGGATTTACTGTTACCATCAATCACCATCATAGCCATACCAAAAGAACTTACTATGATAATCAATGCTACAATTACCTCAACCAACGTAGATGCTTGTATTTTTGGGGTTAATATTGCCATGATAATATACGTTGCTTTTTGTTGTTGAACAAGTTACAGGAGACATACGCTTTGGGCAACTTACTGAAATCAATTTCGGTATCCACCAAATGATTTTCGTAATAACCGGCATTTGTTTTTAGATACAACTGATTGGCATAAAGTGAACCTGCAATTTTACCTTGTTGCTGTACCTGTCCATTACTATAAACCAACCCTAGAACCTCAGTTTCAGCATCTATTTGTAGAAGAGATTTACTCAATTTGGTATCTGATTGATATTGAATAACATTGCCTATAATAGTACTTCCTTTGGATATTTTCAAATAAGAAACATTAGGAGATAACATGGTGATGCAACTAGGGAAGTTTAACATACAATTCTCATCTACAAATATGCTGTCCGAAGCAAAAATCTGCATATTCCCTTTTACATCTTTTTCTACCCTGATTTCAGGAGCATAAATCAACACTTTATCTAGTTTGGTACTTGATTCAATACTAATTAGCTGTGTTGATACAATCATAATATTGCCAATGAGCGTTTTATTTCTCAATGCGTAGGCTTCTTGAGTGGATAATACCAGAGTTGGTTCTAGAAAAGATATTACTACTGAGTCCCTTTCTGCCAAGTAATCTGTCAATTCAACATGCATAGGTAAACTTCCAAGTGATGCAAATAAGATATTTTGGTTATAGATTATTTGAGCTTCATTGATGTTAGGTAAATCCTCCTTGCTTTTATTCATCTTCATAGGGAATATTTGTTTATTACCAAGCTTCTGAGAACCAATATAAGCATATTTAAATCTTCCCCTTGGCACATCACATCTGCCTTTTATCAATATATTACCACTTATATATACATCTTTGCCTTTATCACTTACATAGAGCGCTAAACTATCTGCATCAAATGCCGTTTGTCCTATAAAAGCAAGTTGCTTAATGGTATCATTTCTAAACTCCACACTACCTGTTATAATGTCATACATACCCCAATGGGTTCTTTTTAAGGTAACAGGCAAATCGTCATTGAATAGGGTGGAAACCAACTCTTGGTTGTAAGGCAAACTATCAGGGAAAACCAAGGCTTTGTTGATAGCTGAGTGAATAGTATTCTCAATCTGAGTTAGTTTGATTGAATTTTGAATTTGGATAGTACCAAAATAATGTCCCCAAAGAATACTCATGGTAAGCAGGGCTGCTATCAGTGTAACGAAAATAGCATATAACAATGAGCCGGCTTTTAACATAGCTATTCTTTTTTCTTATTCAATGCTATTTCTATGGTAAAGTTACCACTACTAGATTCCTGTTGTGTGTAGTTTGTAACGCTCACATGTTGAATAAATTTCTGAGCTTGGAGTGTTTTCGTCCAGTCGTTAAGTAACATGCTGTTTTTGGTTATGCCAGCAATTATTATAGTATCTTTGCGTATGCCGTTTAAGTCAAATTTCTTATTTTTAAGGGTAAGAGGGAAGAGTTGCATTTTTTGTAATACAATTCCTTGTGGTTTAGAGGCAGCAATTCTATCAGCATAATAGGAGAAATAGGTATTTGAACCCCATGCTCCGTTTTGAGTGATTTTCTCTTTCTCGGCAATCTCATTTTTATAAGCTGCAAGTTGCTCTATTGTGCTTTGATATTGAATTAACTCTTGTGATAATTGCTTTTGCTTGTCGCTTTGATAACTAAAAATAAGAAAGTTTAACAATAGAGAAACAAACAAAAATATTAAAAAAGCAAATCCACCTTTTTTCATGATTATCTGATACGAATAATCAGTTAAACCTTGTTCAAAGATTTCGGAATTAAGCTTAGATATGTTAGACTCCATAAAATATCCAAAAGCACTGGCAAAAGCCAATACATGTGTACAAGGAATGCTTTCTTCTCCAACAACTGTAAAGTTGGCACTCGTTTCCTTTATTTTGTTGATTTTTTGAAGTGACCCATCTACTATAGTAATTTCATAAGGAAAAGCTATCAGTTTTCCCTTTCCTTTTAATGATACAATATTCGACAACGGAAGAACTCCCAAAGAGACATTTAATAGGGCAAAAGATTGTGCTTTAAGGTTTTCAAAAATCGCATCAATTGTAACTCTACGAGCAAAACAAGCAAAAATGGTTTGTTGTGCCGACTCAACATGTTGCACATAGTAATCAGAACTAGTCACATTTGGGAAAGCCTGTAATATGAGTTGTTCGTCAATCAGATTTTCTTGTTTAGATTCACGAAGTAATACACCTTTCCCATCTATTATTACACATAAAGGAATCTTAACAGAAATCACTTCTGATAATTTATCTAAAGAGCTTTCGGTTTTCTGAACAATATGAATACTTCCTTTCTTCTTTTCAAGAATTACCACTTGACAGTATAATTTATCTTCCGATAGTATCTCTACATATACTCCAGCAACCTTATTTTCTCTAAAAAAAGAACTATTGGATATTCGTTTTAACATCTTACTCTAACATATACGATAATTTGACAACTTTTTTAAAAAATATTGATACTCCATTATATTTTTTTATGAACCAACGGTCAACAAAAGTTAATTGTACATTATAAATTATTAATTACTTAATAAATCACTATAGGTTTAATGAAAATAGTGAATTTGCTATTTTCTTTTGATTTTACACGATTACTAAAAAACCATTTAACAACAGGAATACGTGAAAGAAATGGAACTCCAGTCCCGCTATTCTCAGATTTATTTCTCTCTAACCCTCCTAGCAATATTACCTCTTGATCTTTAACGCGAATTGATGATTTGAAGTCCCTTTTTACGGAGTTATATGGAGAATCGTTATCGGCAGATGCTCTCCCCGTAAATTCAGATTGCTGAACTTGTATTTCCATTGTAATTTGTCCATCACCTGAAACAATTGGTTTTATACTTATAGATAAATCTGCATTCAAAGGTTTCCAACTATAAGAATTAGTCATTGTTGGATTTAAAGTCCCAATATAATCATTTCTTACTTCTTTATAATATCGAGTTTCCCCACTTGATAGAGAGGCATCATGTCCATTGAGAGTAGATAGTTTAGGCGTAGATTTAATTTTCACGACACCATTATCTTCCATAAGTTTTAAACTGGCATAAAAATTTGAAGATACATTGCCTAACTTGATTAATCCCAACCCATTTATTCCGTTCACTACCGAGTTAATAGCTTTTGTGCTTAGATTAACATCTATGGATGGGAACACACTACCACCAGAACTACTTGGAGGTGCCGTTGTTGAACTATTACTTAATCCTGCAGTTAGTCCTGTTGAAAATTTATAACTGTTTGTCACATCCAAAATTGTAACTTCAATTAGAATAACCGGCACAACTTTATCTATTTGACGAAGAAAATCTTTCAGTTTGGTAATACCAATCATATTCCCTGTCATAACTAAACTATTATTTTCTGCAAACTCAATAATCTTAACATCTCTAGTAAAATCAGCAGGAATATATTCTTTAATTTTATCTACACTTCTAAACTGTAAATCGTAAATTTCCGTTGAAATTAACGAGGTGTTTTTTGCTTCTCCAATTAAATATATGTTGCCATCTTTCATGTAGTTATAACTGGTACCATCAAGCACTTTTACAAGAAAATGTTCATAATCTAAACTATCTGAATGAATAGTAGTTAATCCTTGTATGTCGGAAAGAAGCATATAATTGACCTCCATTTTACTAGATATAGTTTTAATTACATCATATAAATCAACCCTTTCTGCGTGAATTGATAATGTGTTTTTATTTATTTTATAGTCAAAATCCGATTCTATATTATCTAATACCTTTTTAGTATTCCCTTTTTTCCCTTTTGAATTTACTTCTGAGTTTACTGGATTTTCTTCACTTTTCTTTATTAAATAATAATTATCATTCGTTTTTTCAATGGATAGATTATTAGCAAAAGTGAGTTTCTCTAACACACTCTCAAAAGGCATATTTTTAATATATGCATTCACAATATTTCCACTTAATCCAGGTGCAATTACAATATTCTTTCCTGTTTTGTCTGCAATTATTTTCGCAACAACTCGCAAAGTATCGTTAAAAACATCTATTGAGAGAAGGTCTTTTGATTTGTCATATTCTATAAAAGGAACTTTAGCTATAAAAACTTCTTTTTTAATTTCAATTGGAGTTTCAACTTTTTTTAACGAAATGATATTTCCAATTACTTCAATATCTAAACTATATTCCTTGCATAAGAACAACAGTATATCTTTAATTTTTACTTGCGTAAAATCATTGGCTACATTCATTTTGACACTTGGGTCAATGTTGATATTTACAGCTGCATTCTGAGCCACAGCTCTTACAAAATCTTGAATGGTCACATTATCAACTGATATATCAATAGCATTATCTAGAGCAGGAATGTCTGTAATTAACGAATTTAGTTTTCGTTCAATATTACTGTTTTTATCTTGTGCGTATCCTGAAAAGACAGAGACTAATAAAACAGCTAGGATTAAAAATTTAAATTTCATAATTATAGTTTAATAATCTGTACTTATTAATATTGGATATATTTCATCTATTGTTGTTTCTCCTTTCTCAAATAATTCAAAAGCGGATTCAGATAAGGATTTAATATTTTTTTCGACCAACACATCTCCTACTTGTAAGTCCCCATTCTTAATATGTCTAGCTAAATCAGAATCAATAGGAATTACTTCATATACAGCTTTTCTTCCTTTGTACCCAGTGTAATAACATGATTCACAACCGGCAGCCAAATAATGAAATTCTGGCATTCTCTTGGGAACATAATTTTTTGGTAAAAGCGAATTATCTAATGCTACTCGTTCTTTACAATTCGGACAAAGCTTTCGAACTAATCGTTGAGCTACAGAAAGATTAATTGTACTGGCAAGCAAGAAGGCAGGAACTTCCATATCAATCAAACGAGAGATGGTTCCCCATGCTGAATTGGTATGAATGGTAGATAATACCATATGCCCTGTTAGAGCAGCTCTAATAGCCATTTGAGCAGTTTCTCCGTCACGAATCTCCCCTAACATAATAATGTCAGGGTCTTGACGCAAGAAAGTGCGAAGGGCTTTTGCAAAATCTAATCCGATATCTTCTTTTAATTGTACTTGATTAACCCCATCTAGAGTATATTCAATAGGGTCTTCAATGGTAAGGATATTCGATTCTTCAGTATTCAGCAATTTGAGAGTGCCGTATAAGGTAGTTGTTTTCCCGGAACCGGTAGGACCACTTATAAGTATAATGCCATTAGGTTTTTTGATGGCCTCCAAATATTCAGCAAGTTGACGTTCTGTAAATCCAAGAGCATACAAATCAATATCAGCGACATCTTTACTTAGTAAACGCATTACTACTTTCTCTCCATATAAAGTAGGTACCACAGAAACTCGAATATCAAACTTATGCTCTCCTAACACAAAAAAAATACGCCCATCTTGAGGCAAACGTTTTTCTGCAATATCAAGATTAGCCTTAATCTTAATTTTATTTATTATTACTGGATAATCATCTTTCTTGAGTACATATTTTTCAATCAATTTTCCATCTATTCTAAATCGAATACGGCATTTCTCTTCATACACCTCTAAATGGATATCGCTAGAACCGATTGAGTCTGCTTCGGAAATAATTTCTTCTAATAAATGTTGAGATATATTTTGAACAGATACGGATGTATTTGTAGTTCGTTTCTCTGTTTTCCGATAATATTTAGTTAACGTCTTTTGAATAACTGAAGAAGTCGTTTTATCAAGAGAAATCGTTTTGCCAAGAATAAACTCTAATTCTTCTGCTACGGATTCAATATTTTTACTTTCATCAATGTAAAATGATGTGGATTGTGGCAAATTTGCTTTAGGTATAATAGCATATTGCCAAGCTTGTTCGGTAGTTATCAACTGCTGTAGCTCAGCATCAATAGGAATATAATCTAATACCTCAGACATAATTGATTTGGAAAGAAATGATTAAATACAAACGAAATATAAAATAAAACAGAAAGAATACCCGCTAATGGAATTTTAAAAGTCCAATATTTTTTCTTCAACCCGTATCCTAAACTAAAAATTAAGATAATCAATAAGCTTATTATTTGAAAAAATAAAAAATCTATAGGATGAAAAAATGGGGTAATAACTACAAAAAATAACACATCACCCAGTCCCAAATAAGATTTAAATATATTTGTAATTTGATTATTCTTAATAGAGAAATAAATAAAAATTAATACTAACTCAACTATAAATACAACTAAGTTTATTTTACCATTCTCCAAGAGCAATTTCACATCATTATCTAACAACTCTACTAATAACAACGTACCAAACAGAAAGGGTAAAGTCCACCAAGAAATTGCTCTATATCGAATGTCTTGATAAAAAATAAATAACACTGGTATTACAGGTAATAGCCACATTAATCCTTAATTACTTCTTTAAGATTTTTTTCCTGATCAATTTCCCATACATTGAATGTGCCATCTTGATCAAAATCTACTACAGCTTTAGCTTGTGCCTTAAATGTAGAAGAACTAGCCTCAATAATTTCTATCAAGTAATTTGCTTGGCCCCCTTCGGATGTGAGTTTTGATTGTTCAAATCCTATTTCTGATATATCACTTGAGTATTTTGAATTTGTATAAAAATAAGTTTTTTCAAGTGTAAAAACATGTTCAAGTTGAAGTTGTGCTTCTGTGGACTTTGCCTTTGAAATAAGTGGCATTAAATTAGGTAATGCAAGCAATACTAATACGCCTATAATTACCAATACAACTAATAATTCAGTTAAACTGAAGGCTGCAATTTTTTTTCTCATGCTAAATAAATTTGAGACAAATCTAAATAAATAATATTAAAAAAAATAGAATATTGAGAATAATGATTGATTATTTGATTGAAATGACTTGCAATGTTAATTTTTAACTCCAGTTTGATATTTTCAAGTATCATTCAATATTGCATATAAAAAAGTTGTGGCAAAGCCACGCATAAATTACGGGCAGCTCTACCGGGTTTTATTACCAGCCGCCAAAAATCCTCGCTCCTTACTTCGTACGTAGCTTGCACAGTATTTTTGTCGTCTTCCCCACAATCCACCCTGCAAATCCAAGCTACTTAAACATAATGTTGCCTTATAGTAATGAGAATACATTCCTATAAGAACACTATGTTAAGTAGCCCCGCAAATACTCCACCCGCAAAACCCCGTTCTACTGCCCGAAAACCACAAACACCCCACCACCCTTTCAAAGGTAAAGGCTTAAAAAAAGCATATAGAGTTAATATCATGTGCCTGCGGTAGGTTCACTCACTACAGCTACATTTCGTTTCGGCACTTCGTTATCCTACACTACATTCCGCTTCCGTTCCTTTCACCAACCTCAGCACCCCACAGCAAGAGTAGCTCCATTCTCTCCACGCCACAATCTCCACCCTGCAAATCCACCCACTTAATTGTGCCATTCCGTTCAGTCGCCACACTTGCTCTCATCCACCCGCAATAAGGTATGCTTTATTTAACCCTGTGCTAGTTACCCCATAAAAGAAATACCAATAACCGAAGTTTATAACCACCAAAAAACAAAAAGCAAGGCAAAGGTAGGGCGGTAAACAGCCAAAAGGTCAGTAAAGGTCAAGCCCTACGGGTTTTTGCCAAAATCTCCACACTTCCGTTTCACTACAGGTAGTATTTTGCCAAAAAACCTTGACAGCCCTTTTCAACCGCCCTAAAGAAAAGCCATCTTTTTCTTTTTTACTTCTTTCTTTTTTTCTCTTCTTTTGGGGGGAAATAATTGTGTGAGCGAAAGCGAATAAATTTTTAAAGCTAGAGCCATGCAAACACTATCCATCAAAACGCACCGTGCAGTATCTATTTACATACAGCCTCATTTTTTCATTTTAAACAAAGGAAACAATAGCGGAAAACCGCTTTTACAATCTTGCCCAAATTGCTTTGTAATTCTGTGTAATAATGAAGAGGATAAGGAACAGCTTTACTGGTTAGTTATGGGTTTGTGGCAGTCTAAAGCCTTTTATCCCTATTTAAAAGGTTCAGTTATTCCATTTGTAACTATATCGGATGTAAAGCAATGTGTTTTTAAAGGTTCAGAACATGCAAAGAGCGATTTGGAGGCGTTTAATAGCTCAGTTAGGCAGTTGCACAAGCTGGAGCAATTAGAGCTAAATTACAAGCAAAATCTATTGCTTATCCATGAAGCAAAGCGGATGTTGTTTTATAGATACATGAGAAAATAAGGCGTGGTATATTTAAGGCGAGGATAAAGCATATATAAAGGCAATATAAGCCCACTAAATGAAACTACTAGACACAAAAAAACCTCGACAAAATTTGTCGAGGCTGTTTCGTTGATTCTAATACTAGAAAATATCAACAATTTTTAAAGCATTACCTGAACTTAACAAGTAATAGTTTCCACTTACTTGTTGAAAGAACTCAATTCCAACACACGCAATTAAGCTTGTATCATCTGTTAAGGCAGTAATACTAGATGGTAAAATACAGTCTACATTTGTAGAAATACTTCCGCTGCCACCTAGAGGAATTTCAGCCATATAGTTAACAGCACTTTTTTCGTTGATATCTGGATTAGCAGGTTCATACATTTTTGTGTCAGCGTTGTAAATAAAATCGCTAATTGCTGAAACGGCTAGAACAATTCTAAAATGAGTAGCTCCAACAGGTGCATTTATGTTAGTTGATAAATTATAACTAATAATCGCATTTACACCTGTTCTTGATGCCGTAGGAGTCATTCTAACACTACCAGTAAACATACTATTGAAGTTAACGCTTTTGTTAAACACCAAGCCTTTTAGGTATTGTGTTTGTTCAGAAATAAGAATCGCTCTTTGACCCCTCGCTTCGGACTGGTCTTCCAAGTTTATCTTTTTCATAATTGCGGTTAATCTTCCTGTAAGTCGAGAGTCTGACATTGTTTGCATCAATGAACTTAACCCTACACGAACAGATTTACCCGCTGCTGCACAGCCTGCAAACTCGTTCATGTTTTCTCTTGTGCGTTTAAACTCCGGGGCTGTTTTAATTTGTTCAGCAGATGCGCCCCCTGCCATACCTGCAAAGCTTCCTTTTAAGCCTTTAATTTTGAAGTGGCGTACTCCGCCAATGTTGCCCTTGTATTTCAAAGGCCCAGTCTGTCTAGCCATTATATTAGGTTTTTTAAGATAATCCAACATGAATTATCAGTATAAAATTACCTTGAAAATATAGTCAGACAAACAGATAAACAAGAGTATATCAATGTATTAGAATGTAATATTACAATAAAACTGTCTTTTCTTAATCTATTTTAGATATTTATTCTGTTAATTGTATGCGATTGCAAAAATTCTCTCCCATTTATCTATAAATGAACTATTTGCAATAAATTGAGACTAAATAGAATGTGGTGCAAGCGTGGTGCAAAATATAAAAGAAAAGAAACGCAACTGACTGATTATCAATTGCGTTTCTTTTCTTTTTGTGGTACCACCAGGAATCGAACCGGGGACACAAGGATTTTCAGTCCTTTGCTCTACCAACTGAGCTATGGTACCAAATCTATAAAACACTGAATATCAAAACCTACAACCAAAACACCTAAAGCTTTACACTTTTCAGTCCTTTGCTCTACCTCCCGATAACTATCGGGATGAGCTATGGTACCTTTGGTTTTTGAGCTTGCAAAGATAGCGGTTTTTATTATTTTTCAAAAAGTTTAGTGTAATATTTTAAAAAAATACTGATTTAAGCCCATAGTATTGCTAATAATAAGAAGTTTTTCAAATAGTTACACAAGCTGTTTGTTGCACTTAAAAATTATGTACATTTGCACTTATTCATAACTTAACACTTAAGAAAGTATGGACTATTCAGAAAATACCTTTGAAACAATTACTCCAAAAAACACCGTAAAATTTCATGGTAAAGGCTCACAGCTTTTTGCCATCGACTTGCTTAATGCGGTGCTTACAATTATTACCCTTGGGCTCTACTACCCTTGGGCTAAAGCTAAAAAGCTAAAATATGTGTACCAACATACCGCCTTGGCGGATAGTCGTTTTGACTTTTTAGGCACAGGGAAAGAAATATTCAGAGGATTTATTAAAGCTCTTTTAATATTAGCTGTATTTTATGTGATGCTTTACAGCTTGGAGTTTTTCCTACCACAAATGCAAGAAAACGAAATATTATTGGCCGTTTTTATTGTAGCTGTACTATTGTTGGTTTTTGTGGGTTTTCCCTTTTTTATGGCTTATGCTATGTATGGCACCTTTCGTTATCGTGCCGCTCGGTCATCTTGGAGAGGTATTTTGTGCGGATTTGATGCCAATAAAAAAGAATTTATCAGCACCTACTTAAAAGGATATTACTTTTTTACGCTTGCCTATGGTAGTATTATCGGTATAATTATTGGCGCCGCTTTTATGCTTGAATCCTACGGACAGGATGCGTATATAGATATGGCTCATCCACTACTGATGGCATTAATTGTTCCACTTATGTTTTTTGCCGTATATGCCAGTTCTTGGTTTCAAACTAAACTCTACTCTATTACCTACGGCAATTTACGTTTAGGCAATTTAAAAATGAATTTTTATGGAAAAGTAGGTAATTTATTTGGCATCCAATTACTGGGAGCCATGCTCTCCAGCTTAACATTTGGAATTTATTATTTTTGGTTGAAAAAGAACTTATATAATTTTTTAATTGAAAACCTAAAAGTGGAGCAAGATGGCAATGAATATGCCGTAAAATCAACCATTAGTGGCGGACAAGTATTTCGATTAGAAGCAGGAAACATCTTGCTGCTGATTTTTACACTTGGTTTGGCTTACTCGTGGACCTATTGCCGAACAGCTAACTTCATTACCCGAAATATTTTATTGCCCGAAGAAATTGATCTTGATAAGATAGAACAAACCGAAAAAACCTATACCGATGCTACCGGCGAAGGATTATCGGATATGATGGACATGGGCGGAATATTCTTCTAAAAACTCAACATGGAAAAATTTCAAGTACGCTACTCTAACGGAAAAACATCTCGGTTGTACGAAGCCGAAGTAACTTTTTTACCGCATGCTTTATCTATCAAATATACAGATGAGCAGACTATATTACAAGTTATTAATTGGGATTTAGAAAAGATAAATACACATAAATTCGGCACTTCTTTCGAATACAAAATTACCTATGGCGATTTTCCTTTCGAAACTATCGAAGTAAACGAAGCCTTTTACTCACACTTTCACAGCTACTACCCAAATTTAAAGCTATCTAATACCACCACCGATTTTATAAAAAGGAAAACCTGGAAAACCATTTTTGTTTCTTTTTTACTGATTGCCGGTTTTTCTGCTGCCATGTATTTCTTTGTAATTCCTGAAGTGGCCGACCAAGTAGCACAATCAATTCCTGTTAAATACGAAATGGAGTTGGGCGAAAAAATTTACGAACAAAACATGTTGCCTTTTACCGAAGATTCTGCCAAAACAGCTCTTGTAAACAACTATTTTAATCAGTTACATACAAACTCGCCCTACAAAGTTCAAATTACGGTGGTAGATAACCCTACCGTAAATGCTTTTGCGATGCCGGGAGGTCATATAGTACTATTTACGGGCTTAATTGACAAAATGAAACATCACGAAGAATTAGCCGGTGTGTT
>JAFGVL010000114.1 GCA_016938015.1 Paludibacteraceae bacterium | reverse complement strand
TAATTTTATAAAAAAGTAGGGTAAAAAAAACTTTGTGCGGTTTAATTATAAAAGACAACCAAAAATTACTTTTATTATAAACTTAAAAACTTTAGAACCATGAAAACAAAATTAGTTACAATTAGTCTTGTATTAGGATTATTCCTTACTTCAGGAATTACTATGGCGCAAGTATCCGATTCTGTTGCTACAAAAACACAAGAAAGAGCAACCGTTAAAAAACAAACACAAGAAAAACAACAAGTTGCTGCAAAAGAACAAAAAAGAACGCAAGCTAAAACTGCAACACAAAAACAAACAACAGCCGAAAATCAAAAAGAAGCCATGATACAAAGCATGGTTAATCAACAAAACAGAGAAAAATTTAAAGCATCTCTAACTCCGGAACAAATTTCCATTCTTGAAAACCAACAAATGACCCGAGAAGAAAAGAAAAATGCATTTAAAGAATCTCTTTCAACACAACAACGCGAATTATTGAAAGAACAAAACAAAGAACAAGCAAACAAAGAGCTTGGCACAAAAAACAAAGAACAAATAAAAGAACAACAAAAAACTCAAATACGTGAACAAACTCGCGAACAGGCAAGAGAAAACAAAACTAACGGAACACAAGAAGGTAAAATGCAACAAGTTCGTGAAAACTATCAAAACACAAATCCCAAAAGCCAAAATAAACAAGGTGCCGGCAAATAATAACAAGTTGATATAAACTTTAGATTGTTTGGATATACGTATATTTGTATATCCAAACAATCTTTTTTATAAATTATAATAACACACCTACCGATGAAAAAGCTAACCGTTGTTCTAATACTGATGATATCTTGTTATCAACTAGTTGCACAAACAGATAAAATTGATTCATTGTTGAACGATTTGGTGTACAATTACAATGACCCCTTAGTACTTCCTGAAAAAGCCGTAAAATATGACTTCTTTTCTGTGGGAACCAATTATAGTAACAAAACATTTTATGCAGGCAGAGAAATTGGAGATAATATGTATACCATTTCAGGTCATCTTTTTTATTATAATGCCATCGGATTATTTGTTAGCGCCTCCGGAAACTGGCTTTCACAAATAAGCCCAAGTTATAGCAACACCACAATAACAGGAGGTTACAGCAAATCTATCGACAAAAAAAAGCTCTTTACTTTTAGAACATCGTACAGTAGATTTTTATACAACGCAACAGATACAATTAGCAATTACTTGTATAATAACAACTTTAATATTGGTTTTTCTTTTCGAAAAAATTGGATAGGAGCTCGTGTATCGGGAAATCTATTATTTGGCGAAGAGTACTTACCAAACCTTTCAACCAGCTTATATACAAAATTTACCCTCATTAAATTAGGCAAATACAACAAAATATATAGTACGCCGGAACTAACTGCTTTTTTTAGTAACGAAACTTTTTATACTACAGATCTTACAAACACTAAAACAGTTTTTGGATTATTAAACACACAGCTAACTGTTCCTCTAATAATTTCAATTAGCGATTTTGATGTTGAATTCAGTTATTCACTGAACCTCCCATTTACCCAAGAAGAAAATGTTACATACCCAATAGATACATACTTCACAGCTTCTATCAGTTATATGCTACCTATTGCAAAAAAAATAAGAAAGTAGTATTTATAGCAAAAAAACCGTCTTATTAAGACGGTTTTAATTGTTGTGACCCGCCTGGGGGTCGAACCCAGGACCCACAGATTAAGAGTCTGTTGCTCTACCAACTGAGCTAGCGAGTCTAAAAAAAATTATTGCCTGGCAACTATTTTTACCTTACCTCGAACAATGCCATTAGTTGTTCCGGTAGAATCTGTTACACTACCGGTGCCATAAAACGAAAAATCAATATACACATCGTTCGATTGAGTCTTACCATTTGCAGTTAGCACTGTTGATTCAACAACAACACCTGTAATAACAGGCGATTCGCCTAAATCGGAAGGTTTAAAAAATACGGAATCGCCTTTTACACATCCAAACAAGGTTCTTTTATTATCTGTATATTTTATTGAATCGCCACCAATATCGGTAATATGTGCCAAACCGCTTGTAAAATAAGTGTCGATAAACAAAGCCTTATTAGCTGAATCTAGTTTTACATAAGCAGTAGGAGGTTTTGTATTTATGTTATTGTCTCCATCAGCATTAAAATCAGGAGCAATTTCCACCACCGAGCTATCGTAATTAATTGTAATAGAATAATCGCCCAAAAAAGCTTCCTTACCATGTTCAATAAATTCGCAACTAGTAAAACAGCAATTTACCAGCAAAAGAAACAACAAAGTTTTAATGCTTGTTTTCATTCTAATAAATTTAATTATGGTTAATCGATATACTGCCCCTATGCATTGAGCTTGCAAATTTATAATAAATTGAATAAAAAATGAGCTAAAAACAGCAAAATATGTTTTTTATTGCAAAGTAAGCTTGATTATCTGTTTATAATAAATTTAATCATGTTGCTAATAACTACTGGTTTTTTTTTATTTTTGCATTAAATCAATTCCATACTGACAATTTTGGTAAACACTTATCAAAGGTATGTTATTTGATTATTAAAAAGAAAACAACAAGTATGGAAAACAATTTTTCACAACAAGTAAAAGACGCATTAATTTTCAGCAAAGAAGAAGCTGAACGATTGGGAAATGATTATATCGGTCCCGAGCACCTTTTATTAGGAATAATTAGAGAGGGAGAAAGCAAAGCTATCGATTTGCTAACTTCGTTTAAAGTTGATATACAAAAAGTAAAACAAAAAATTGAAAATCAAATACGTACGGATAAAGATGTTACAAAAACAGCAACTCTCCCACTTTTAAAATCTACAGACAAAATATTAAAAATTATTAGTTTGGAAGTACGAGCCTTGGGCGACAAAGAAGCCGATACAGAGCATCTTCTGCTTGCAATTTTAAAGGAGAACAACAATTTTGCATCCGAAGTTTTACTGGCAGAACACATTGATTATATTGTAGTTAGAGACTCTTTATTAAAAGAAAAACAAAAAGATATCAGTTCTTCTTATCAAGGAGGCGATGACGATGAAGACGATGATATTCCTTTAACACCCAAACAACAAAAACCTTCGGGCTCAAAATCGTCGAACGATACTCCGGTATTAGATAATTTCGGAAGCGATATGAATAAAGCTGCCGAAGAAGGTCGATTAGACCCTGTTGTAGGCAGAGAAATTGAAATTGAACGATTGGCTCAAATTTTAAGCCGAAGAAAGAAAAACAACCCTGTGCTGATTGGCGAACCCGGTGTTGGAAAATCGGCTATTGTGGAAGGGTTAGCATTACGAATAGTGCAACGAAAAGTTTCACGCGTGTTATTTGACAAGCGTGTAGTTGCTTTAGATATGGCCTCAATAGTAGCAGGCACAAAATACAGAGGGCAGTTTGAAGAACGTGTAAAAGCTATTTTGAACGAACTCTCAAAAAACCCCAATATCATTTTATTTATTGATGAAATTCATACTATTGTAGGTGCAGGAAGTACCCCCGGCTCTTTAGATGCTGCCAATATGCTTAAACCGGCTTTAGCTCGTGGAGAAATTCAATGTATTGGAGCTACAACATTAGATGAATACCGTCAGAACATTGAAAAAGATGGTGCTTTGGAGCGTCGTTTTCAAAAAATAATGGTAGACCCCACAACAGCCGAGGAAACCTTACAAATATTACAAAACATTAAAGAGCGCTACGAAGACCATCACAACGTAAATTATACACCCGAAGCCATACAAGCTTGTGTTAAACTTACCGAACGATACATTAGCGACCGTTGTTTCCCCGATAAAGCAATTGATGCATTAGACGAAGCCGGTTCTAGAGCACATATCATGAATATTAAAGTGCCCGAGAATATTGAAAAACTTGAAAAACAAATTGAAGAAACCAAACAGCAAAAATTAGATGCGGTAAAACAACAAAATTTCGAGTTGGCAGCTAGTTTCCGCGATAAAGAAAAAGAATTTCTAAATCAGTTAGAAAACGAAAAACATAAATGGGAAAATGAACTGAAACAACACCGCGAAATAGTTACCGAAGAAAAAGTGGCAGAAGTTGTTGCCATGATGTCAGGTGTTCCCGTGCAACGAATTGCTCAAGCCGAAGGCTTGCGCTTGATGCAAATGAACGAAGTACTTAAAAATAAAGTTATCGGGCAACAACAAGCTATTGATAAAGTGGTAAAAGCCATTCAACGCAATAGAATAGGACTTAAAGACCCCAATAAACCAATCGGAACATTCATTTTTCTTGGCCCTACAGGGGTTGGAAAAACTCATTTAGCTAAAATTCTAGCCGAATTTATGTTTGATACTGCCGACAATTTGATTCGCATTGATATGAGCGAATACATGGAAAAATTCAGCGTTTCACGCCTAATTGGTGCCCCTCCCGGATATGTTGGATATGAAGAAGGCGGACAACTAACCGAAAAGGTACGTCGCCGTCCTTACTCTATCGTATTGCTCGATGAAATTGAAAAAGCACATCCGGATGTATTTAACATCTTATTACAAGTACTGGACGAAGGCCGATTAACCGATAGTTTAGGCAGACGTATCGACTTTAAAAATACCATTATTATTATGACTTCGAACGTAGGAACCCGACAGTTAAAAGATTTTGGTAAAGGGGTTGGTTTTGCCACTCCGAGCTCAGAAAACGATACTTCACACACAAACAGCGTTTTACAAAAAGCCTTAAATAGAACTTTTGCTCCCGAATTTCTTAATCGGGTGGATGATGTAGTAATCTTCGACCAATTAAGTAAAGAGTCTATTTTCCAAATTATTGATATTGAATTAAACGTCCTTTTAAAACGAGTAGAAAATTTAGGTTTTAAACTAATTATATCCACCGAAGCAAAAGAGTTTATTGCAACTAAAGGATATGATGTAGAATACGGTGCGCGCCCTTTAAAAAGAGCTATTCAAAAATACATTGAAGACGAACTTTCTGAAATACTTATTACATCTACCGTTAAACAAGGGCAAACAATACAACTGGCTCTCGACAAAGAAAATGAAAAAATTATATCGGAAGTAACCAATTAAAAATATACAACTATGAGTTTAGATACTTCGCAAAAACTACGAATTACAATTGAAAAAGCAATTGAAGACCATGAGTTGAGTAGAGCTGAATACGATGAAATAATAAGCATTGCCACTCAAGACAATGTTATTGACAACCAAGAACACGCTTTACTTTCGCAATTGCTAGATATGATTGCCTCTAACGAAGTGAAGCTAGTGCCTTAACTGCATGACCGGCACTTTAATAAATACCGGAGCAGTTATTTTAGGCAGTTCTATTGGTTTACTTCTCAAACAAAACTTACCCGAAAAATACAAACAAGTGTTTTTTCAGGTGGTAGGATTATTTACCATGCTATTGGGAATTAGTATGGCTATAAAGTTGGAATCGCCACTACTGGTTGTGTTTAGTCTTATTCTTGGTGGTTTTGTAGGCGAATGGCTTAATCTTGATAATAAATCACAATCCTTAGGCAATCGATTAAAAAAACGATTCAAGCTTAAAAACGAAAAATTTACCGAAGGCTTTGTAACAGGTTTTTTGCTTTTTTGCATGGGCTCTATGTCCATTCTCGGTGCTATCGAAGAAGGCTTTGGAAAAACATCCGACATATTACTTATCAAATCTTTAATGGATGGTTTTTCATCCGTTATTTTAGCTTCTACATTAGGGATAGGAGTACTTTTTTCATCGTTAACAGTATTGCTGTTTCAAGGAGGCATTACCCTATTAGTAATGCTACTGGGAAAAGATATTCCTGCCGAAATAATAAGCGGAATTACAACTGTTGGAGGGATAATTTTACTAGCTCTAGGCTTTCATTTACTTGAAATAAAACGATTTAAAGTCATCAATCTACTCCCTTCACTATTTTTTATTTGCCTGTTTGTTTGGTTAAAACTACATTTTTCCTTTTAACAATCAGGCACTTATCATTTCTTCTTTTTTAATGTACATTTTTTTTTGTACTGTTGCCAAAAACCACTACTTTTGCGCTCGGGTAAGTCCTACACGACCAGCTCCCTTTTAATCCCCCAGGGTGGGAACACAGCAAGGGTACATTGGTTGTAGCGGTGCGATGTAGTAAGCTTACCCACCTGCCTCTTTAGCTCAGTTGGCCAGAGCACGTGATTTGTAATCTCGGGGTCGTTGGTTCGAATCC
>JAFGVL010000013.1 GCA_016938015.1 Paludibacteraceae bacterium | reverse complement strand
CTTTCTGACACGGAAGATGATGTGGTATATCAATGGGTCACAAAAGACCCTCAATTTCCGGGCGGAATGCCTGCATTATATAAGTATCTATCCCAAAATATCAGCTATCCCAAAAAAGCATTATTAGCAAAAATACAAGGTCAGGTGGTATGCCAATTTATTATTAATAAAGATGGTTCGGTGGTAGATATTGTTATTCTAAGAGGAGTTAATAACGAACTAAACAACGAAGCTTTACGAGTGATTAAAGCCATGCCTAAATGGATTCCGGCAGAAAAAGACAATAAAAAGGTTCGCGTAAGATTTACTCTCCCTATTATTTTTGCGCTTGAATAATTCTATGCTTGCCTCTTTTATAAGCAAGCACTTTTAGAGATAAAAAACGTATCTTTGTACAAGCAGACAAACTTAATAAATGGGAAAAGAAATAATCAATACCTACGAAGAAAAGGCTATTTTAGTTGGACTTATAACTCCTCAACAAAACGAAGAACGAGCTAATGAATACCTCGAAGAATTAGCTTTTTTAGCAAAAACCAATTTTATAGTTCCTCAAAAAAAGTTTTTACAACGGCTGGAATTTCCTAATACTCATACTTATGTTGGTCAAGGGAAATTGGAAGAGTTAAAAACTTATATCGACGAACATGTGATTAATGTAGTAATTTTCGACGACGAACTTTCGCCCAAACAATTACGTAACATTGAAAAATACCTTTCCACTAAAGTACTTGATCGCACCATTCTTATTCTAGATATTTTTGTGCAACGAGCACAAACCTCCTACTCAAAAACGCAGGTGGAACTTGCACAATTGCAATATATGTTGCCCCGACTTACCCGTATGTGGACTCACCTTGACAGACAACGTGGAGGAGGAGCAACTTCTCGTGGTATGGGAGAAACTCAGATAGAAACAGATAAACGTATTGTACAAACTCGCATAGCATACCTTAAAGATGAGCTTAAAAAAATAGATAAACAAATGGCTACACAACGCAAAAACCGCGGCAAATTAGTGCGTGTAGCTCTTGTTGGATATACCAATGTAGGTAAATCTACTATTATGACGCTATTAAGCAAAACAGAAGTTTTTGCAGAAAATAAACTCTTTGCAACTTTAGATACAACCGTTCGGAAAGTAACGATAGAAAACCTCCCCTTTTTGCTGTGTGATACCGTTGGATTTATTCGTAAATTACCACACCATTTGGTGGAATCATTCAAATCTACCTTAGATGAAGTACGTGAAGCAGATATCCTTGTACATGTGGTAGATATTTCGCACCCTAATTTTGAGGAACAAGTAGAGGTAGTAAACCACACACTCTCAGAAATAGATAAAGTAGAAAAACCGGTTATAATGGTTTTTAATAAAATTGATGCATTTACCTATACTCCCAAAGACGAAGACGACTTAACCCCACGAAAAAAAGAAAATACCTCGTTAGAAGAATTTAAACAATCGTGGATGAGTAAAATGCACGATAACTGTATTTTTATATCGGCAAAAGAAAAACAAAATATAAACGAACTGAAAATGCTTTTATATCATAAAATAAAAGAAGTTCATATTCAGCGATTTCCGTATAATGATTTTCTGTATCCACAGTTGGATAGTATGGAGTAGATTAGATACCTTAATTTTTATTTAATAAATAATAGTAATAGCACGGTGCTCTGCACCTCTGTTTTTTTGTACAAACATTACTACAAATAGAACCTAAAGGTTCAGAGCACCGAACTATTGCATTTTCTTTTCAATTGTAAATTGCTAAATTGTAAACATATGCATCGTCCTTTGACTCCCAACGAAATAGCCCATTTGCAAGCCCAAGCCTGCAAATGCCAAAACTGGAATTTAATAGAAGTAGCTGATGGGTTTACCCCCGACAACATCTATGGAGTGACTTTCTCAGGAAAGGTTCGTCTAGGTATCTTCCAAAAAGAAATCTTATTTAAAGGTGGCATCTCCAAAAAGGCAGGAATTATTAACGCAACTATTCATAACTGCCACATAGCCGACAATGTGTATATCAACCACATTACCAATTATATAGCCAATTACAACATTGGATCCGATTGCATTATTGAAAACATCGACTTGTTAGAAACCTACCCTCAAGCCACCTTTGGCAACGGAACAGAAGTTGCAGTACTCGACGAAACCGGCTCACGCAAAGTAAAAATTTTTGAACTATTAAGTGCGAGTACAGCTTACTTAGTAAGTACCTTCAAACACAACACTTTGGCAATAAATGCTATCGAAAAACTTATTGACCAATTTGTTGAGAGTAAAAAATCAGACAAGGGCACTATTGATAATAATGTAGTTATACGTAATTGTACCAGCATTATAGATACAAATATTGGGGCATACAGTGAAATACATGGCGTAAGTTTATTAAAAAACGGAACCGTTTGTAGCGATAAAGAAACAAAAACCTTGGTCGGACATAATGTTATTGCCAAAGATTTTATCATTTCCAAAGGGGCAAAAGTATTGGATGCAAGCTTATTGGAAACTTGCTTTGTAGGGGAATCTTGCTTAATTGGTAAAGCCTTTTCAGCTACTCACAGCTTGTTTTTTGCCAATTGTGAAATGCTACACGGAGAAGCCGTTTCTGTTTTTGCCGGACCGTTTACCGTTTCTCACCATAAATCGACCTTGTTGATTGGAGGCATGTTCTCTTTCTTTAATGCAGGAAGTGCCTCTAATATGAGCAACCACATGTACAAACTCGGACCAATCCACTACGGCGTAATGCTACGTGGCAGTAAAATGGCAAGCGACTCGTACCTCATGTGGCCGGGTAAAATCGGAGCTTTTTCGGTAGTAATGGGTAAGATTAAAAAACACCTAGATACTTCAGCTTTGCCCTACTCGTATATTATTGAATCGAAAGGAGAATATAGCATAATGCCGGCCATGAATCTAACCTCAGTAGGCACCTACCGCGATAGTAAAAAATGGCAAACCCGCGATGGCAGAAAGAACAACGAAAAACTGGACATGATTTGTTTTGATAGTTTAAACCCGTTTATTATTCAACAACTAATAAACGCTATCAACACATTGCAAGCCTTAAAAGCAAAAAATCCCGAAGCTGAAAATTATTTGCTTCATGGTTGTAAAATAAGAGCTCTATTTGTTAAAAAAGCCATCTCTCTTTACCAAATGATGATAGATATTTATTTGGGTAAATGCCTATCACAAAACACACATGCAAAAAGTGAAAGTAATACCAACTGGCTCGATATAGGCGGGCTAGTAGCTCCTGAAAAAGTAGTAAACGACTTGTTGGAAGAAGTAACACAAGGTAAAATTACTTCTGTTAATGCTTTAAATAAAGCATTAAATAACATCCATACAAACTACACAAACTATGAAGCTGCTTGGGTAAGAAACTTCGTAAAAGATAAAGCTAGCATTATTCAACAGGCTATTGAAGCGGAAGAAAAATACAAAAATCTACTCATTAGCGATGCCGAAAAAGAATTTTCAAAAGAAGTAAAAATTTGCTTTGGCTTAGACCGGAATGACCTTGAAAAAGAAACTGAGTTTATAACCTTAAGGGGAGAATTTACTGATAATACTTTTGTTAAAAGTATCGAAGAAGAAAGTAAAAAGAAGATGGAGTTGTTAAAGAAATTATAACCAAAAATAAAACCTGCCAATGGCAGGTTTTTATTTTAGAAATGGTTGTTTTTACAACAAGCCTTTAATTTTATCTTCCAAAATATTTTTTGGAGTAGCCCCTACAATTCTATCGGCTACATCGCCATTTTTAAACAATAAAATAGTTGGAATATTTCGTATTCCGTATTTTTCACACACCTCCGGATTTTCATCTACATCTACTTTTCCAATCAAAGCTTTTCCCTCATAATCAATTACTAAACCATCAATAATAGGTTCCATTTGTTTACAAGGTCCGCACCATTCTGCACTAAAATCAATTACAAGCACTTTGTTGGAAGAAATCAATTCAGCAAAGTTTCCATCGGTTACTGTTGTTGCCATATCAGCTGTTTTTATTAAATGTATTACAAAAAAAATAAATTTATTGGAAACGAAAAAATAAAGTTATAAACAACAACTGCTTACTCTAACAAAAATTCTAATTGATTTAGGTGTTGTTTTTCTCGTAAAAATTGTTTCACTTGGTTATTCAACTCAATTTTTATTCCTCTCGAAAACATATCTAGAGCGATAGTTGAACCGGCATCTTTAATAGTAAAATACACACTCATGCTTCCTTTATTATCTTTTATTATTGCAATCAAATCATTAGCAAACTCTTCATCCAAATTATCAACAGTGAAAGATAAGGTTAGTTTTTGCAAAACTGAGCTGTCTAATTCATCCAACAAACTCATTCGTTTAATTTTAAATTCGAGCTGAGGAGGGCCTTCTGTTTTCTTAGCAAATTTCCAGTCGGCTCCCCGTTCTTGAACTCTGCCCTGAAGTATTACACACAAATCTTTTTTAAGATATTTGCTGTATTCTACATAGTCTTTTCCAAAAAGCATAAATTCATGGTTGCCACTAAAATCTTCGAGCGTAAAAGCTCCAAAGGAATTTCCGGTTTTAGTTGTTCCGTTTCTAAACGTATTTATCATTCCGGCTAGTTTTAACTCCTTGCCTTGCAATACACTTAAATCTTTCATATCCGAAGTAGTTGCATTGCAATAACGGTTGAGCTCAATATAATAATCATCCAAAGGGTGAGCCGACAAATAAATCCCTACCAATTCTTTTTCTTTATTGAGCTTTTCTATAGGCGACCAAGGTTCTACTTTAGGTATCTCGGGTTTTACAATATCTACTGCATCGTCTTCACCAAAGAGGGTATTTGTTGCTAACGAAACATCATTTTGAAATTTGTTGCCATAACGCATAATGGCATCCAACACTATTTCGCCTTTAGCATTTTCTGCCATAAATTGCTCTCTTGAAATGGTGTCGATAGAATCGAAAGCTCCTGATAAGGCTAAACTCTCTACTGTTTTACGATTGCAAGCATTGAGATTGACCCGTTCAATAAAATCGAAAACATTTTTATAAAGACCATTCTTTTCTCTCTCTATTACAATTGCTTCTACTGCTCCTTCGCCAACACCTTTTACTCCGCCCAATCCAAAGCGAATTTCGCCTTTGGCATTTACCACAAAGTTCAAAGCACTTTCGTTTATATCCGGACCAAGTACAGGGATGCCCATAAGTTTACAATCATCCATAAACTTTGTAACATCGGAGATATCTCCCTTATTACGAGTTAAGTTGGCTGCCATATATTCAGCCGGATAATTTGCTTTAAGGTAAGCCGTCTGATAAGCAATCCATGAATAACATACAGCGTGCGATTTATTAAAGGCATATTTGGCAAATTCAGACCAATCAGCCCAAATTTTTTCCAGCTTTTCTTTGGGACCAAATCCTCTCTCTGTAGCCCCTTCAATAAACTTCACTTTAAGGGATTCCATTTTATCCTTCATCTTCTTACCCATTGCTTTACGCAACTCATCCGATTGTCCGCGGGTAAAACCTGCCAAATCCCTACTGAGTAACATCACCTGTTCCTGATACACAGTGATTCCGTAAGTTTCTTTTAAGCGACCTTCCATTTCAGGAAAATCGTAAGTAATTTCTTCTCTACCGTGTTTTCTATTAATAAATTGAGGGATATACTGCATTGGTCCCGGACGGTAGAGCGCATTCATGGCAATCAAATCTTCAAACCTTGTAGGCTGCAATTCTTTTAAGTGCTTTTGCATACCGGGCGATTCAAATTGGAATGTGCCGGTTGTAAGTCCCTTACTATATAATTGATATGTTTTTTCATCGTCGATAGGAATAGCGTCGATATCAATATCGACACCCTTGGAAAGTTGGATATTTTTTAAAGCTTCTTTAATGATGGACAAGTTTTTTAAACCCAAAAAGTCCATTTTTATCAACCCCACCTGTTCAATTACCGAACCTTCGTATTGTGTAACGCGTATATCTTCATCACTCCCTTTTTCTTTAGCGGTACTAAGAGGAACAAAGTTTGTTAAATCGTCGGCTCCGATAATAACGCCACAAGCATGCACACCGGTTTGTCGCACAGTTCCTTCAAGCATCTGTGCATACTTCATGGTGCTTTTTAAATTATCGTCACCTGTTTCAATTTCGCGCTGAAGTTCCGGTATTTTTGCAATACAATTAGAAATATTTACCTTTGGAGTTTCTCCTGTTTTAGTATCTTCCGGAAAAGACATCGGGATTAACTTGGTAATTCTTTCTGCATCTGATAAAGGTAAATTCTGAACACGAGCCACATCTTTAATACTGGATTTGGTAGCCATTGTTCCATAAGTAATAATCTGAGCCACCTTTTCTTTGCCGTATTTTTCTGTTACCCAGCGCAATACTTCTATACGACCATCATCATCAAAATCGATATCAATATCGGGCATTGATATTCTGTCGGGGTTCAAAAAGCGTTCAAACAGCAAATCATATTTCAAAGGGTCGATATCAGTAATTTTCAAGCAATATGCCACCACAGAACCTGCAGCCGATCCACGTCCAGGACCAACGGAAACAGCCATATCACGAGCAGCTTGAATAAAATCTTGCACAATTAAGAAATAACCGGGAAATCCCATGGTTTTCATGGTATTAAGCTCAAAGTCGATACGTTCTTGTAAGTCGGGAGAATAATTTTCGCCGTATCTGTTTTTTGCCCCTTTTAATGTAAGTTCGCGCAAATAATCGGCTTCCAATTTAATACGCACCACTTTTTCATAACCTCCTAGTTTTTCATACCGATCGCCAAATTCGTTTTTCAAATCCTCTTCTGAATATTTTTTACGGTATGCTTCTTCTGTGCCAAATTCTTCAGGAATAGGAAACATTGGCATTATTGGGTCAGCATTGATATCGTAAAACTCTACCTTTTGAGCAATTTCGAGTGTAGTAGATAACACTTCGGGCACATCAGAAAAAATTGCGGCCATTTCTTCCGGAGTTTTCAACCATTCTTGTTTTGTATAACGCATACGCGAAGGGTCGTCTAAATCTTTACCTGTACTTAGGCATATCAAACGTTCATGAGCTTCGGCATGCTCCTCTTCAACAAAATGCACATCGTTGGTAGCTATTATTTTAGTAGCTGTTTTTTGAGCTAAAGCAATGATGTGTTCTGAAACTTCCAGTTGTTTTTCGTAGGTAGTATAATCGGCGTTAGGCTTAGTTGTTTTATGGCGTTGCAGTTCCAAGTAATAATCGTCGCCAAAAACATCTTTAAACCAACGAATGGCTTCTTCAGCTTTTTCGGGCTTTCCATTCATAATATGTTGTGGAATTTCGCCTCCTAAACAAGCCGAACAAACAATTAATCCTTCGCTATACTTTTTTAGGGATTCTTTATCAATTCTAGGTCTATAATAAAAACCATCAATCCATGATATAGAAACCAGCTTACATAAATTTTTGTAGCCTACTTTATTTTTTGCTAAAAGAATAAGGTGGTCTCCACTTCTATCTACATCGCCTTTTTTATCAGTAAGTTTATTTGTAGCCACATACGCCTCGCAACCAATAATCGGTTTTAGTTGTTTTTCGGGTTCTTTTCCTTTATTTTTTTTACTTACAAAATCAAAAAACTCTTTCACTCCAAACATATTTCCATGATCGGTCAAAGCAATGGCAGGCATACCTGTTGCAATTGCTTTATTTACTAAATCGGGAATGGTCGACATCCCATCTAACAGGGAGTAGTGGGAGTGCACATGCAGGTGAACAAAGCTCATAAAAACAAATTAAAATTATTTATGTGAAAGAGAATAAAGATATAAAAACAGGAAGAAGTAAAAGAGGAAAGATGGGAGAAGATATTAACAAAATAAATGAACTTCGTCGATTTAACTCATTTTACAGTTAAACGAATAAAAACCAACTTGATTAGTAATCTATGAATAATTATGTTTAATTATTTTTTCGTCTAAAATAACTAAAGCTACAGTTTCAAATAATAGTATTTTTTTTGCAAATTAGTTTACTTAATCAAAAAAAATCACGTACTTTGTTTTCTATAATAGAAATACTTATAAGTCTTATTTAAAAAATAGCTAATCTTCACACTTTTCCATTAACCAATTTAAATTTTTTATCATGAAAAAACAGTTAAGTATCCTTCTGTTAATTTATATTTCAATTCCTACTTTTAGTCAAAACACGTTTTATATTGATGGTTTATTTTCGGGTGTAAATTTAACAAATACTCAGATAATTGCTCAAGATCCCAAAATAGGACTATCTGGCGAACTTGCTTTTAGATATCAATTGCCTTATGAAAAGTTATCTGTAGGAACCCTTTTTAATATGGGATCATTTACTGAATATCCGATAGATCAAAGATCATTTAATAACTTGAGTTTTTATAAAACAGGTTTACAAATTCATTATAGTCTATTAAAAAGTTTAGATGATGAATTTGAAATATCTTTTTTAGGGGAAGCAGGCTATACTTGGGCACAAAAAGATAGTAGCTACATAATACCTGACGGTTCTTATACAATGATTAAATATGGGAGTTCATGGTCCTATTCTTCAGAAGATATTAAAGAATATAATTTATATAAGGGAAAAGGTTTATCTTTTTTAGGAGCTATACGTTTAAGATATTCATTCTTTTTTATAGAATGTAGCTATGAAATTTTCTCTCCAAATATGGCTTCAGATGATTATATTGTCCATAATCCATCTAAAAAAATACAACTGGACAGATTTAATTTTGGAGGAGGTATTTCTAGAGTGTTAAAATTTTAATAACGCATATTATTCATTATAGAATAAACCTATTGGGCTGTCAATTATAAAATATTTAAACATACAACTTCAATTTATAACCTACTTCTATTCATTGTTGGAACCCCAACACTATAGCCACCTAAATATCTTCAGGTAGGAGAACGAGAACGGAGAATGGAGTGTTTTCACTCTGTACTTCGTACTCTGTGCTGTGTTTTTCTATCTATAAAAACAAAAATCCCCTCCCGATTACTCGGGAAGGGATTTGTAAAAACGGCGGCGACCTACTCTCCCACATAATTG
>JAFGVL010000113.1 GCA_016938015.1 Paludibacteraceae bacterium | reverse complement strand
CCGAAAGTATTGTAAAAACTAATGCTATGCTCGAAAAGTTGAAACCTTTTGCTGCCGATAAAGGTATTAGCCTTTCGCAATTGGTGCTTCGGTGGACCGTGCAACAACCCGGCATTACAGTTGCTCTTGCAGGTGCTCGTAATGCCACACAAGCTTTGCAAAATGCTAAAGCTGGCGAGTTTAAGTTTTCGAACGAAGAAATGTCTTTTATAAATGAAATTATAGGGTAAAATAAAATAGCATGATTTGGAACAAAGAAATTGAATGTGCCTCCAGAGAGCAAATGCGCGAAATACAAAGCAAACGCTTGGTGGAGATGGTAAAACGGGTATACGATACGGTTCCGTTTTATCACAATAAACTGAAAGAAAAGGGCATTGAGCCCAGAGATATAAAGGGCATTGAACAGTTAAAAGATTTGCCTTTTACGCTTAAAACGGATTTGCGCGACAATTATCCGTTTGGTTTATTTACCGTACCACAATCGGAAATTGTTCGTATCCACGCATCAAGTGGTACGACGGGAAAACCTACTGTGGTTGGTTATACTAAAAAAGATATTGACATGTGGAGCGAAGTAGTGGCACGCTCGTTGACCATGGCAGGGGTAACTAAAAACGACATTATTCAGGTGGCTTACGGTTATGGTTTGTTTACCGGCGGACTTGGTTTGCATTATGGTGCCGAAAAAGTGGGTGCTTCGGTAATTCCAATTTCGGGTGGAAATACTGCCAAACAAATACAATTGATGCGCGATTTTGGTTCTACTGTAATTGCCTGTACTCCATCGTATGCGGCTTTTTTGGGCGAGAGTATTGCCAAAGAAAATATCGACCCTAGCGAAATTAAGTTGCGCGTAGGTGTTTTTGGTGCCGAACCATGGACAGAAGAACTGCGCACCGAAGTACAAAAGTTATTGCGTATTAAAGCTTATGATATTTACGGACTAAGTGAAGTAATAGGCCCGGGTGTTTCTATGGAGTGCGATTGCCAATGTGGTAGCCATATTAACGAAGACCATTTTATTCCTGAAATTATCGATCCAATTACCTTGGAAGTGCTTCCTTATGGCGAATTGGGTGAGTTGGTGTTTACTCCGGTGAGCAAAGAAGCCATGCCGCTCATTCGTTACCGCACCAGAGACTTAACTCGTTTGCATGCCGATACCTGTGCCTGTGGGCGTACCTTGGTGCGTATGGAAAAATGCTTGGGCCGATCGGACGATATGTTGATTATTCGTGGGGTAAATGTATTCCCATCGCAAGTAGAATCGGTATTGTTGGAAATGGAAGAGGCTTCTCCGCATTATCAGTTGGTGGTTAGCCGCGAACATAATTTGGATACGCTCGAAATTAAGGTCGAATTGAACGAAAAATACTGGTCGGACGAGATTAAAGTGTTGGAAGGATTGAAAAAATTGATTAGCCATAAAATAGCCAATGTATTAGGACTAACAGCCACTATTCGTTTGGTGGAACCTCGTAGCATTCAACGCTCCGAAGGTAAAGCAGTACGTGTTATTGATAACCGAAAACTAAAGTAAGGAGGATGCCGTATGATTATTAAACAATTATCAGTTTTTTTAGAAGATAAATCGGGTAGTTTAACCGATTTAACCAAGATTTTATCCGAAAATAATATCAACCTTACAGCTTTATGTGTAGCCGAATCGACCGATTATGGCATTGTGCGTATGGTAGTGGGGCAACCCGAACGTGCCGTTGAAGTATTAAAACAAAACGGTTTTTCGGTAAATCTTACCAATGTGGTGTGTATACAAGTGCCTAATAAACCGGGAGGACTGTATCACGTGTTGCAAATTCTTACCAATAATCATATCAATATTGATTATATGTATGCTTTTTCTATCGAAAATGCCGCTCTTACAGTGCTTCGGTCTCAATCGGTACAAGAAATGATACGCGTACTCGAAGATAACAAAGTAACTTTGTACAGAGAAAGTGATATTTATCAATTAGAATAAGATGGAAGAAGCCTATAAACAGTATTTTAAAAAAGATCAATTTGCAGCTTCGAACGGAATTAGTTTACTTATTTGCAAACCGGGTTATGCAAAAGCTCAAGTGCAAATAGAAGAAAGGCATCTGAACGGAGCCGGTGTAGTACATGGTGGATTAATTTTTACTCTTGCCGATTTTTGCTTTGGTGTGGCTACCAATACCTACGGACAGGTTTCACTTTCTATCAATGCATCAATATCGTTTTTGGCTAAAAGCAACAAAGGCGTTCTTACCGCCGAATGCAAAGAAATTTCACGTAACAACAAATTGAGTATTTGCGATATTAATGTGTACAACGAGGAGGATAAATTGCTTGCTAATTTTAAAGGTACGGCTTATATTACAAAAGAAAAGATAGAATTTTAATAATAGATTTTTATGACACGATTTGCAAGTACAATACAGTTTCTCCGTTCGTCGGAGATTCGCGATTTGATGAGTTTAGCTACTGCTCCGGGTATTATTTCGTTTGCCGGAGGTATGCCCGGTAACGACCTTTTCCCCTTGAATGAAGTAGATGAAATATATAATTCTCTCTCGGTTAAAGAAAAACAAGTGGCTATGCAATATGGTCCCACCAATGGGTTGCCAAATTTATTGGAATCGTTGAACGAGTATTTAAAGGCTAAAGGTTTGCCTGTCGAATCAAATCGTATTATGATAACAACCGGTTCGTTGCAAGCTATTAATATTTTGGCCAAAGCATTTGTCGATCCGGGAGATTATATTATGGTAGAAAACCCTAGCTTTATTGGCGCTCTCTCTGCTTTTCGCTCGTACCAAGCTAATTTAATTACGGTTCCTATGAATGCGGATGGTATTGATATACCGCAATTAAAAGAAAAAATAGCAAGCGCTCCACAAAAACCAAAATTCTTTTATTATTCACCGCATTTTCATAATCCGGCAGGAATAATTTATTCTCAAGAAATAAAAGAACAGTTGATTGAGGTGCTTAAAGGACAAGATATACCTTTGTTAGAAGATGACGTGTATAGCGACTTGTATTTTTACGAAGAAGATAAGGATAAATTAAAGCTAATAAAAGCAATGAATCCCGATGGTATTGATGTGTGTTATACGGGTTCTTTTTCTAAAATATTGGGTCCGGGACTGCGTTTGGGATGGATGTTGGTACCCGAACATATTTATCAAAAATGTGAATTGATAAAACAATCGATTGATGCCTGTTCGCCAAGTTTTTCGCAAGTAATAGCCGATAAATTTTTGCGTAGTGGCTTTATCGAAAAATATGTAGGAGAGGTGCGCCTTGAGTATAAAAAACGAGCGTTGGCTATGTTTGACTGCTTAGAAAAAAACCTTCCTTCGTACGTAAAATGGAACAAACCACGGGGGGGATTTTATATTTGGTTACAGTTGCCACAAGGAACCGATTCTACAGAAATATTGAAAAAAGCAATAGAAAAAGGAACTGTTTTCGTTACCGGAAAAACATTCGATCCGGATGGCAAACGTAACGATTGTATGCGTATTTCTTATTGCAATACGGATGTGGAAGCAATTAATAAAGGGATACCTATCATAGCTCAAGCTATTAAAGAGGTGTGTGGGTAATATTAAAATTTCACGCAGAATAAATTTAAAAAGGAGAGCACAGAGTAAATAAAAATTCTGCGCTATCTTCTTTTTTTTCAGTAAAAAATTAAAACATAAACATTAATCCAATGGTTGGAATAACTGTGCGTGTTTTGTTGTATATTACTAATGGAATGGCATTAGACCCGTCTTGTTTCAGTGCTAATCCGTCGCTTGTTTCAAAACCGGTATTGTCGGCATTCCTTTTAAAGGTGTAGGTTGGAGAGCTTTCGTTGAGTGCTCCTAATATGTTTTGCACATCTATAAATACTTCCAAGGTAGATTTTTTAAAGTTAAATTTCTTATCTATACGAATATCCAATTGACTGAAGTCTAACAAACGTAAGCTGTTTGTTTGAGCATAATTTAAGGTTCCTGTTCCTAAAAGTAAATAACTTTGTTGAGAAACCGGCATATTAAATGGCGTGTAAGGATTTCCTCCGGCATAACGGTATTTTAATCCCGCTTGATAATTGTTTTTAAAAATATAGCCGAGAGTGGTAGAGAGTAAGTGCCTGTTATCCCAAGTTGAAGGGCGATATACACCATCCAATCCTGCAAAATAACTCTCAACATAGGTGTAGCTGATTACATAAAAAAGTTTTTTGATTAATTTTTGTTGAACGGAAAACTCCATACCCAAAGCTTTTCCTAAACCATTACTCACTACCCGTTCATTTCCTATCGCTCCAAAATCGTTACCTAGGTTGGCTAACGATACCCCTGTGGCTAACGATACCGGATAATTTGCGTATTGTTTGTAAAAACCTTCTACAACAAAGCGTAGTGCATCGTTAGGTAAGTATTCTGTGCCCAACACATAATGCGTCGATTGGATATACTCCATGTCTTTATTTACCAACACCCCGTTGTTGTCTTTGTAACCTAAAGCGGTGTAGGTTGGTATTTTGTAGTATTGACCTAAACTAGCTGTTATATCAAATTTGGGTGTTATTTTATATTGAAGCGATAAGCGTGGAGAAAGTGTTTTTAAAGGGTTATTTCCGGTTTCGGTAAATGTATTCATATCCGAACGAACCCCTCCCGAAATTAATAGGCGTTTATTAAAAAACACTTTGGCAATTTGCGCATAAGCTCCATATTTAAAAAATTCAATGTTATTGTTAGTATTAATTGATAAACCGGGCAATAGAATTGTTCCGTTACCATCAACAATATCGTTGGTAATCTGACTAAATAAGCCTATATTATATTTTACATATTGAGCGCCAACACCTCCACTAAATTTCCATCCATTTACAAAGCTGTTAAAATCGATTTTAAGCTTGTTTTCTGTTTCTGTGGATTTTAAATCGAGTGTTTGTGCTGTTTCATCTTTTACACCCTCTTTGTATTTATCTACGTTGTTTTCAAACAAATTTCGGCTAAAGCTTACGGTCATAAAACCCTTTTTGTATAAATGTTTGTAAGTAGTGCCGATGGTGTAATTCCATTGATTTATGTAAGGCAATGAGCGTGTTATATATACATTTTCGGGGGTGGAATTAGCATTTTGAGCAAACGAAAAATTATCAATAGCTCCAATGCCCAAAACCGTTAAACTGTTTTTGTTGTTAAATTGGTGAGTGATTTTGTATTGATAGTCGAAATAATTAGGACGTATAGGGATGTCTATCCACGAAAAAAGCAAGCCTAAATACGATTGTCTGGCCGAAGCCAAAAAAGTAGTTTTTTTATTTTTACCAATAGGTCCTTCAAAAGTCAAAGCTGATTCGGTTAATCCCGTTCTTACTTCTGCTTCTAGTCTTTCCGGGTTTCCATTGCGCTGATTAATAACAAAGGTAGAGGCTAATACATTATCGTAGCGTGCATCAAAAGCCGAACTGGTAAGTTTTAAATCTTCTATAAAAGCCACATTTAAAATGCCTTGTGCACCACCCGAACTCCCTTGTGTTTGAAAATGATTGATAATAGGCACTTCAATGCCATCTAAGTAGTACACATTTTCATTAGGAGCTCCACCACGAATAATAATATCATTGCGCGAACCTCCACCGCCGTTATTGCTACCAACTCCCGGCAATGTTTGTACTACTTTTGATACATCCAAACTACCTCCGGGGTTACTCCTAATCTCTTGCGAAGTTAATTGTTGTACCGAAAGAGGAGAAATCATATCGCCTGCCGATGCCGATTTTTCTTTGTCGAAAGTTACTACAACATCGTTTAAGCTAACATTATCTTCCACTAACTCGAAGTTTAGTAGTTGATCATAGCCACTCATTAGTAAAATATTGTATTTTGTGGCACTCACATAACCTACCGAACTTACACGAATAGTATACGTGCCAACAGGAGCTGTAAGCTTATAATTTCCATTAATATCGGTAATTGTTCCTAGATTTGTGCCTTCCACTAAAATAGAGGCGCCAATTATTTCGGCTTGTGTATTTTTGTCTTTTACACTTCCTATTATTACACCTGTTTGTTGTGCAGATGTACAGGCAAAAACCAGCATGGTAAGTAGAACGGTTGTAAACTTTTTATTCATAAGATTATTATTTAGGTACTGCAATGCAAAAATAGAAAAAATATTTCAATTTAAAAGGATAAAAAATTATAATTTTAGTTAGAGGAGTTAATTGATTTTGTTTTAATTTCAGTTCTTTACTTATAAATTAAAATTATTTTTAAACATTTTGTGATAAATTATTTGTTTTTATTAAAAATAGCTGTAATTTTGCATCTCAAACAAATTGATTCAAAAGTGAAATTGAATAGTTTACATATGGTTATTAGTGTGGTCGTCCTAGTTAAATCAATTAGGTAGAGAAACGCTAGTGTAAATAATTCAATAAATAATAGTACAAGACCTTTCTCTGCTGTGAGAAAGGTTTTTTTGTTTTCTTATCATTTTAATACATTTAAAAAAAGTAATTTTGCAGACTTTCAAAAAATTAATAAATAAAAATATATAATTATGAAAAATCAACTTCGGAGTAATTTCAGTACACAAGGTCGCCGTATGGCAGGTGCTCGTTCTTTATGGCATGCAAACGGTATGAAAACAGAGCAAATGGGAAAACCCATCATTGCAATTGTAAATTCATTTACTCAATTTGTTCCGGGACATGTGCATTTGCACGAAATAGGACAACAAGTAAAAGCTGAAATTGAAAAGTTGGGTTGCTTTGCTGCCGAATTCAACACCATTGCTATCGACGATGGTATTGCTATGGGTCACGACGGTATGTTGTACTCTTTACCTTCGCGCGATTTGATTGCCGATAGCGTTGAATATATGGTAAATGCGCATAAAGCAGATGCCATGATTTGTATTTGTAATTGCGATAAAATTACTCCCGGAATGTTGATGGCAGCTATGCGTTTAAATATTCCCGCAGTGTTTGTTTCCGGCGGACCAATGGAAGCCGGTGAGTTGAATGGAAAGCATTTGGATTTAATTGATGCTATGGTACAAGCTGCCGATGACAATATCAGCGACGAACAAGTGGCTAAAGTGGAAGCAAATGCTTGTCCTACTTGTGGTTCTTGCTCCGGTATGTTTACAGCAAACTCTATGAATTGTTTGAACGAAGCTATCGGGTTAGCACTTCCGGGTAACGGAACCATTGTGGCTACGCATGCAAATCGTAGTAAATTGTTTAGCAAGGCAGCTAAATTAATTGTAGAAAACGCCTATAAATATTATCGCGATGGTGACGATAGCGTATTACCTCGTTCTATTGCAACCAGACAAGCTTTTTTAAATGCTATGTCGTTAGATATTGCCATGGGTGGCTCAACCAATACTGTACTGCATCTGTTGGCAATAGCAAAAGAAGGAGAGGTGGATTTCTCTATGAAAGATATTGACGCATTATCGCGCAAAACTCCTAATTTATGTAAGGTGGCTCCTAATTCCGAAAAATACCATATTCAAGATGTAAATAGAGCCGGTGGTATTTTATCTATTTTGGGCGAGTTGGCTAAACAAAATTTATTAGATACAAAAGTGAAAAGGGTAGATGGTTATACATTGGCTCAAGCTATTGAAAAATATGATATTACCGGTTCAAAACCAAGTGATGAGGTAATTAATTTATATAAAAGTGCTCCCGGTAATCGGTTTAATTTGGTAATGGGTTCGCAAAACGAACAATATGCAACACTTGATACCGATAGGGTTGGTGGATGTATTCGTAATTATGAGAATGCTTATAATAAAGATGGTGGTTTAGCTATTTTATACGGTAATATTGCCGAAGATGGCTGTGTTATTAAAACAGCAGGTGTAGATGAAAGTTGCTTTGTTTTTTCCGGTAAGGCAAAAGTGTTTACCTCTCAAGATACTGCTTGCGATGGTATCTTAAAAGGAAAAGTTCAAGCAGGTGATGTAGTAGTTATTACCCACGAAGGACCAAAAGGAGGTCCGGGTATGCAAGAAATGTTATATCCTACTTCGTATATCAAAGCTCGTCATTTAGGTAAAGAGTGTGCGTTGATTACTGATGGTCGTTTTTCGGGAGGGACTTCCGGTTTGTCAATCGGGCATATTTCTCCGGAGGCTGCTGCAGGTGGAGCAATTGGATTGGTGCAAGATGGCGATATAATCGAAATAAATATCCCACAACGAAGCATCAATTTAAAAGTAAGCGTTGAAGAGCTTGCTGCCCGTAGAGCTAAAGAAGAAGCTCGCGGAAAAGATGCCTTTAAACCAAAAGACCGTAACCGTATTATATCTAAAGCTTTAAAGGCTTATGCAAGCATGGTGGCTTCGGCAGATAAGGGTGCGGTGAGAATTATTGATTAGCAAATGAAGAATGCTGATTACACCGGTTAATTTGCTAATCTGCTATTTACAAATTCTAATTATTGAACTTATGAAACCAGAAATAAAAACAGGAAGTCATGCGCTTATGCATGCTTTATTAGAAGAAGGGGTTGAAACCATATTCGGTTATCCGGGAGGTGCAATTATTCCCGTTTTCGATGCTTTGTACGATTATCACGATAGAGTTAAATATGTGCTAACACGTCACGAACAAGGTGCTGCACATGCGGCAGAAGGTTATGCTCGTGTTTCGGGTAAGGTAGGTGTTGCTATTGTAACTTCGGGTCCTGCAGCTACCAATACCATAACCGGAATTGCCGATGCTATGCTTGATAATACTCCAATAGTTGTAATTACCGGACAAGTAGGTTCTTCATTGTTAGGTACCGATGCTTTTCAAGAAACCGATGTAATTAGTATTACACAACCAATTACAAAATGGAGTTACCAAATTCGTCGTGCGGAAGATGTTGCTTGGGCTGTTTCGCGTGCTTTTTATATAGCTCGCAGTGGACGGCCCGGACCGGTAGTGCTCGATTTTACTAAAGATGCTCAATTGGGTAAGGCTGAATTTAAATACGAACCTTGTAATTTTATTCGCAGCTATCTTCCTTATCCCGATTTGCAAATAGAATCGATAGAAGCTGCTGCTGCAATTATTAACGGAGCTAAAAAACCATTGGCTATTGTTGGACAGGGTGTTGTTTTGGGGAGTGCAGAAAAAGAGTTAGTTGCAATGTTAGAAAAAGCCGATATCCCTGCCGCATGTACCTTGTTGGGATTGTCTGCTATTTCAAGTGAACATCCATTGTTTAAAGGGATGGTGGGTATGCACGGAAATTTAGGACCGAATATTAAAACCAACGATTGCGATGTGTTAATTGCTATTGGTATGCGCTTTGACGACCGTGTTACAGGTGATTTAAAAACTTATGCCAAACAGGCTAAAATAATTCATTTTGATATCGATCCGGCCGAAATTAATAAAAATGTTAAGGTAGATGTTTCGGTATTGGGGGATGTAAAAGAAAGTATTCCTGCAATTACTGCAAAACTTAATAAAGCAAACCACCAAGCATGGAAAGATGAATTTTTACCGTACGAAGAAAAAGAGTACAATGCGGTTATAAAAAAAGAATTGACTTCTTCCGAAGGAAAAATTAAAATGGGCGAAGTAATTCGAAAGGTGTCTGAGGCAACTAATAATCAGGCTGTTTGTGTAACTGATGTGGGACAAAACCAAATGATGGGTGCTCGTTATTTTAAATACAAAAACACCAGAAGCTTAATCACTTCGGGCGGTTTAGGAACCATGGGATTTGGTCTGCCTGCTGCTATCGGAGCAAAGTTTGGAGCACCTAACAGAACGGTTTGTTGTTTTGTTGGCGATGGTGGTATTCAAATGACCATTCAAGAGTTTGGTACTATTATGCAAGAAAAATTAGGCGTTAAACTCATCATTTTAAATAATAATTTTTTAGGCATGGTGCGTCAGTGGCAAGAAATGTTTCAAAATGAACGCTATTCTTCTACTCCCATGCAGAACCCTAATTTTGTAGCTATTGCCCAAGCTTATAATATTGAAAGTAGACTGGTAACAAAGCATACTGATTTAGATGAGGCTATCGCAGACATGTTAAGCGATGATCGTCCGTATGTATTGGTTGTTGATGTGGAGCAAAACGGTATGGTGTATCCTATGATTCCAGCCGGAACTTGTGTTACTAATGTGTTGTTGGGAGACGAGTGACAATTAGCAAATTAGCAAATGAAAATAAAATGGCTTTACTGTTAATTTACACATTTGCTAATTTGCTAAATTAAATATTATGGATAAAAAAGAAAATGTTATTGTAGATTTAAGTGTTGAGTTTGCTCTTGAAATAATTGAATTTGTAGAATTGCTTGAAGAAAAAAGAAAGTTTGTAATTGCAAATTAATTATTAAAAAGTGGTACTTCGATAGGAGCAAATGTAAGAGAAGCACAAAATGCTGAAAGCAAAATCGATTTTATTCATAAAATAAAAATAGCAGCAAAAGAAGCTGATGAAACGGACTATTGGTTAGAGCTTTGTCAGAAATCAAAGAAATATCCTGATTGTCGTGAATTAAGAGAGAAAATAGCTATTTTGCTACGAGTATTAAATAAAATTATAGGAACATCAAAAAAGAAATGAGTTTGAAAATTCATTTGCTAATTAACTTATTTGCTAATCTGCTAATTATTTTTTTATGGAAAAGAAATTATATACTGTAACGGTTTTCTCAGAAAATCAGGTGGGTTTGTTAAATCAAATCACCATTATTTTTACGCGCAGAAGTATTAATATTGAAACACTTTCTGTTTCTCCTTCTGCTTTGCCCGGTATCCATAAGTTTACCATTACTTGCTATACCGATAAGGATATGATAGTTAAGGTGGTAAAACAAATCGATAAACGAATTGATGTGTTGAAATCGTACTACAATGTAGACGAAGAATTGGTGCATCAGGAAATTGCCTTGTACAAAATTTCTTCTAAAAAGATTTTGGCAAGGGGTATTATGGAAGATTTGATTCGTAAACACAATATGCAAGTGTTGGAACTCAACGAGCATTACGTAGTGTTTCAAAAAACAGGGCATCATGCAGAAACTCAAGCTTTGTTCGACGAATTACAAACTTCTACCGGAGTGTTGCAGTTTATTCGTTCGGGTAGAGTAGCCATTACTAAATCAAAAATCGAACGGCTATCAGATATGTTAGCTTATATGGAAGAAAAACAGAAGCAACAATCTAAGTAATGTGAAAATACGAGATAGTGGCATGCCTGAGGTTTCCTATTGGGAGAGTTTGTTTGATATAGAATTAATCCTATCGGAAATGCAGATTAATTCTTCTGTTGCTTGTTTAATTGAAGTAGGAAGTGGTTATGGTACTTTTACAATACCTGCAGCTAAATTAATTTCCGGACAAATATATGCTTACGATATTGAAGAAGAAATGAATATCTTTTTGTATAGAAGGCTACTTGATGAACAAATTTCAAATGTAATCGTGGCTAAAAAAGATGTGTTGGAAGATGATATTGATGTTGCTTCAAATACAGCAGATTATATTATGTTGTTCAATATTATGCATTACGAAAAACCTCTTGAATTGCTTCAGAAATCGTACAGTTTACTGGCTTCGGGAGGCAAAGTGGGTATAATTCACTGGCGTAGTGATATTGAAACGCCAAGAGGGCCGGATGTAAGTATCCGACCAAAACCTCAAGATATAAGGGATTTGCTTGATCAAAATCAGTTTACCGTAGTTGAAGAAATGGTATTAAATCCATATCATTACGGAATTATAGGACAAAAAAAAATTAAAAATTGTTATTATGAAAATTGGAATTATTATCGAAACAAAAGAATACGAAAAAGCATGGAATGCATTTCGTTTTGCTGTAACGGCTAAAAAACAAGGTCATGAAGTAAAAGTGTTTTTAATGGGTGAGGCTGTAGAATGTCAAGGCTTAGTGCACGATAAATACAATGTAGATGAACAATTAAAAGCATTCGATGCCATTGGAGGAGAAATTTTGGCTTGTGGTACTTGTTTGCAGTCAAGAAAAATGGATGGAAATGATGTGTGCCCAATTTCTACTATGGTCGATTGTTTAAATGTGGTTGTTTGGGCAGATAAAATGGTTACTTTTTAATGAATCTTATTTCGTTGATTAAAATACCATAATTGTGGTATGAAAATACCTCCATTTTCTTCTTTCGTATTCAAGCTAAAACCACTACATTTGCACCAGAAAAAAAGATAAAATTTTAAAATAAAATGAGCGAAATAAAAAAACAAACCGGAACACAAAATGTAAAAAGAGGATTGGCTGAAATGCTAAAGGGTGGCGTAATTATGGATGTAATTAATGCCGAACAAGCCAAAATTGCTGAAGAAGCCGGAGCTGTTGCCGTTATGGCGCTAGAACGAGTACCTTCTGATATTCGTGCACAAGGGGGGGTGGCTCGTATGTCTGACCCTGAAATGATTATTGGTATCCAACAAGCTGTTTCCATTCCTGTAATGGCAAAAGCTCGTATCGGGCATATTGTGGAGGCTCGTGTGTTGGAGGCTTTGGAAATCGATTTTATTGACGAAAGTGAAGTGTTAACTCCTGCCGATGATGTGTATCATATTATGAAAGATGATTTTAAAGCTCCTTTTGTATGTGGTGCGCGTAATTTGGGTGAAGCGCTTCGTCGTATTGGCGAAGGAGCAGCCATGATTCGTACCAAAGGCGAGGCCGGTACCGGTGATGTAGTCGAAGCTGTTCGTCATATACGCCAAGTAACCGAAGATATTCGTCGTGTAGTAACTGCTACCGATATGGAATTAATGACTATCGCCAAAGAAATGGGTGCACCATACGAGTTGGTGGTTGAAGTGAAAAAAACAGGAAAACTTCCGGTGGTAAATTTCGCTGCCGGTGGTATTGCTACTCCTGCCGATGCTGCTTTGATGATGGAACTAGGTTGCGATGGTGTTTTTGTGGGTTCGGGTATTTTTAAATCCGATAATCCGGCTAAACGTGCAAAAGCTATTGTTGAAGCTGTAGCTCATTATAAAGATGCCAAACTGATTGCCGAAGTATCTAAAGGTTTAGGCGATGCCATGCGTGGTGAGAGTGTAGCGCAAATGGAAGATAGAAACAAGATTGCCGGTCGTGGTTGGTAAAAGTATAATTTGCTAATATGCCAGTGAACCAATAAAATAGAGTGGGATGATGACATAGTTCGTTATCTCACTTTTTTTAATAGTAAATTGTAAATGAAAATAGGTGTTTTAGCTCTACAAGGGGCTGTAAGAGAACATCGGAATATGCTTCAAAAATTAGGAGCAGAAACGGTAGATGTGTTGACTCCAAAAGACTTGGAGGGTATTGATGGTTTGGTATTGCCGGGAGGAGAAAGTACTACTGTGGGTAAATTATTGTTGCGCTATAATTTGTTAGAGCCTATTATTCAATTAGGTAGAAAAGGATTGCCTGTTTTTGGTACTTGTACCGGACTTATTTTATTAGCTAAACATATCAATGGTAGTGATCAGCTTCGATTGGGTTTAATGGATATGCACGTTGAACGGAATGCTTTTGGTAGGCAGTTAGCCAGTTTTGAAGCAGATATGCAGATACCGGTTTTAGGAACAGAACCTTTTCATACGGTGTTTATTCGTGCTCCGTATATAGAAAAAGTGGGAGAGACAGTTACTGTTTTATTGGAGCATGAAGGTAAAATTTTAATGGCAGAGCAAGCTAATTTTTTAGTGGCAGCTTTTCATCCTGAATTAACAGATGATACCCGTTTACATGGCTATTTTATGAAAAAATGTAAGAAGTAATTTTAAATTAAATTTTTACAATAAATATAGAGTAAGCTCTAAAGCTTACTCTTTTTGTTTTTTATACTTTGTTCTGAAATAAAATAATTAAATTTGACCTCTATTATTTTTCCTTTATGAAGAAAACGGTTGTAGTTGGCTTAGTGTTGATTTTTTGCCAAGTAGTATGTTTTCATGTAACTATGGCACAAAAGAGTAACATGCCTATTGCTTTTATGCCCAAATTACCACTCTTACAAAATAGGAGTTATGGACAAACAAATATTACTTCCACAAACAAGCATGAATCTGTTTCTGTAATTTGGAAAAAATTAAATGCAGCATTTTTAAATCATCCTGATGCCGGATTTGTTGATAAATATAGACCTTCAAATAAGGTTGTAGAGCTCTTTGAAAAGCGCACTGCTAATTCTAAGTATTTTGTTCATGCAGATACACTTTCTAAATTTTATCAAGTAAAATCAAATACCGCTTTACATTATTTGAAGGATGGTCAGTGGTTAACCATTGACGAGCGTCTAGAGCCAATCTCAAAATATATTTTTGAAGCAAGTAGGCAAGAAGAACCCGTTGGTTTTAATGTAAAGAAACAACATGCTTATATAAAAACAATAAAGGGGCAGGCGTTTTTCAATAACTGGTATTTGTACGGACTGGTAGACGGTAAGCAAGAGATGCTTAGTATGCCCAACTGGTCGCTTTGCAAGTTGGGTGATCAGTGTGTATATATTACCAATATCTTTCCGGGTATTGATGCAGAAATGCTTATAGGAAGAGGTTTTATTAAAACCAGTTTTATAATAAAGGCTAATTTTTTTCCGCAAGCTACTCAGTTAATCTTTAAAGATGCTTTTAGTGCCCATAATAAAGCTAGCTTAAAAGCAAATACTACTTTAGATAATCAAATTCAAACATTGGATTATGTAATAAATGGAGAAGAAGCCTTGCATATTGATAAGGCTGTTGCTTATTCTGAAAGTGAAGTGCAAGAAAGTGCCATTGATTTGTTTTATTCTTTTTCTGCTGATACCTTATCATTTGCAGTCTCCGCTCAGTATATCAATTTAAATTTACAACGTGGACGTGTAATTGTTGATCCTCTAATATCTACGTCTAATAGTATCTCTCAAGCTACCATTACAGGGTCGATGGACTGTGGTTCCTATAATTTTTCATGTAATTATAGCATGACGGTTCCTTCGCCTCCTAAAACAACTATTACCGATGTATATTTCATGTTTGGTTTTCAAACAGTGGGTTCAGCGTTGAATAAAAATGGTTTTTGGTCAATTAAATCAGGCACTTGTGGGGTTTGGGTTTTAGCTGATTCAACTAAAGCGGCTTATAATCTTCCCGGTACTACAAGTACTTTTGGTTCATACGACCAAATAACACCGTTTTTAATTAATTGTATGCCGGCACCCTCTTGTATTTCGATTGATATTCCATTTACCCTTGGATTTTATAATAATATTTGCACAACAGGTTCGGCTTGTTCAGAAAATTACATCAAAGCAAATGAGCCTTTTGTAATCATGATAGAAGGTAGAACGGTGGAGTTGTTCTCTATCGGTGCTTCTAAAGACACCATTTGCGAGGGAGATCAAGTAACTTTGACGGCTCAGGGAATATGGGGTGTTCCACCTTACACGTACTCGTGGGATAATGGTGGCGGAGCCGGACAAACAGTAACGGTTAATCCGACAACAACAACTACTTATACGTTAACTATAACCGACCAATGTGGAAATACCGCAAGCGGTACTGTATTGGTTGTAGTAAAACCGTCACCTACAAATGTGATACCTTCAATTACGAGTAATAGTCCTGTGTGTGAATTCGCTGACTTACAATTATCTGCGGCTACAATTATTGGAGCTACCTATAACTGGACTGGTCCAAACGGATTTTCAAGTAATGATCAAAATCCTGTTTATACGAATGTTCCAAGTTCTGCATCCGGCGATTATACGCTTTTTGTAACTTTAAATGGTTGTAGTTCTCAAACTAGCACAATACCGGTTGTTGTAAATAGTTCTGTAGCTAGTGTTAGTATTTCGGCAAGCGCAACGGTTATTTCGGAAGGCACTACCGTTACCTTTACGGCTACCCCTGTAAATGGAGGTGTGTCTCCGAGTTATCAGTGGAAAGTAAATGGTGTAAATGTTGGAACTAATAGTGCCGCATTTACAAGCAATACGCTTATCAATAATGATGTTGTGAGTTGTACTATGACAGGTAGTGACCCTTGCACTTCGGCTATTCCAAGTAACTTAATAACAATAAAAGTAGTTCGAGTAGACAACATTTCAGACCAAACTTTATGTAATGGAGCAAGCACTACGGCTATTAATTTTACTGGAACCGGTAGTTCATATACTTGGACTAATGATAATCCGGCTATAGGTTTAGCTGAAAGTGGTACGGAAAATATTCCTTCGTTTACGGTAGTGAATAATGGAAGTGAGCCGGATACCGCTGTGGTTACGGTAACACCGAAAGGGGGAGAAATGTTTGCATATGTAGCAAATCAAGGCACAAATACTGTTTCGGTAATTGATTTAGTAGAAAATAAAGTTTTGAAGACTATTGTTGTTGGAAATCATCCTATTGGTCTTGTTTATAGCCCGCTTCATAATAGAATTTATGTAGTACAGGATATGTCTAATCAGATTTGCGTAATAAATGCAGAAACTTATGCTGTTTTGCAAAATATACCGGTTGGAAATAATCCTGGTACTGTAGCTTTGAGTTTGGACGAGAAATATTTATATGTATCCAATGAAACGTCAAATACTATTTCTGTTATTAATACTTTCACAAATACAGTCGTTTCTACTATACCTGCAATCGGTAATCCTAGAGCTTTAGCATTGAGTGTAGATGGTAGTTTGTTGTATGTTGGTAATACTACTGCAAATACAGTTTCGGTAATAAATACAAGTACGAATACCGAAGTTGCAAATATTGTTGTTGGAACTTTTCCTGTTAGAATTTGTGTTAGTCCTGATGGAAGATATGTATATGTAACAAATAGAGTTTCAAATAGTGTTTCTGTAATTGATGCAATTTCAAACTTGTTAATTGCTACTATATCGGTTGGATTATCTCCATATTGTTTTACCTTGAGTCCTGATTTTCAGAAATTGTATGTGGCTAATAGTGAAAGTAATACTGTTTCAATTATTAATACAAGTACAAATGTTGTAGAATCAACATTTTCTACAGCCACAAGACCTTTTGGTATTGTAAGTTCGAAGTTTTTTGATAAAGTTTATATTTCAAATTTTAGTTACTTCTCAACTTTTAATACTACTTTAAATACAATTGATTCTATAAAAACTAGTGGTATTTTTTATGGAGATGTTGTTCTTAATGAAAGATTTACCTCCGGTACCCCAAAAACTTTCATGATAATAGTAAACCCAACTAAAGTTCCAACTATAAATATTAATGCTTCAGCAACTTCCATCTGTGCAGGCACTACGGTAACTTTTAATGCCGCTATTACAAATGGTGGTAGTTCGCCGGTTTATCAATGGAAAGTTAATGGGGCAAATGTAGGTACAAATTCAAGTACATATAGTAGCTCAACATTGAAAAACAACGATATAATTACATGCGTTTTAACCAGCAATGAAACATGTGCAAGCCCTACAGTTGTTACAAGTAATTCCATCACCATGAAAGTGAATCAACCAACTACTTCAACCACAATAAAAACAGTTTGTCCGCAAGCCTTACCATACGTTTGGAATGCAAATAGCTATACAGTAGCAGGGTCCTATACTGCTCATTTTACCAAT